>DEKZ01000279.1:0-27833 GCA_002354135.1 Massilia sp. UBA2709
CACCGTGGTGCGCTACTTCGGCGGCGTGAAACTCGGCGCCGGCGGCCTGGTTCGCGCCTACACCGACAGCGTCGCCCAGGCCCTGCTCCAGGCGGAAAAGGTGGCGATCGTGCGCAAGACCGTCCTGCGCTGCAGCGCGCCCTACCCGCTCGAAGGCCTGGTGCGGCGCGAGATCGAGGCCGCCGGCGCCGTGCTGCTCGACGTGGCCCACGCCGACGAGGTCAGCTTCGCGTTCAGCCTGCCCGAACAGGCGGCCGCCGCCTTCACGGCGCGCCTGAACGAAGCCGGCCACGGGCGCATCGCCTGGCCGCGCGAGGAAGAGTGAACGGCAGGCCTGAAGGGCGCAGTCCGCGCCCACATCATCGCATCTCATACCAGACATCACGACACGAAAGCGGACCGCACGCCAGCGAGCCGCTATAGTGGCCGACCACCCTCGACCGCATGCGGCGCGTCGCGGGCAACCTCGCACCTGTAAAGACACCATATTTTGATCAAGAAGAGCCTGTTCCCACTGGCCCTGGGCGGATTCGGCATTGGCATGACCGAATTCGTCATGATGGGCATCCTCCCCGACATCGCCACCGGTCTCGACATCACCATTCCCCAGGCCGGCTACCTGATTTCGGCCTATGCACTGGGCGTCGTGGTCGGCGCGCCGACCCTGGTCGCGCTGATGGCCGGCCGCCCGCCGCGCAGCGTGCTGATCTGGTTCATGCTGATGTTCGCCGCGTTCAACGCCCTGTCGGCGCTGGCGCCGAATTTCGCCATGATGATGGCCTCGCGCTTCATGGCCGGCCTGCCGCACGGCGCCTTCTTCGGCGTCGGCGCGGTGGTCGCGAGCCGCCTGGCCGATCCCGGCAAGGTCGCCGCCGCCCTGGCCACCATGTTCACCGGCCTGACCCTGGCCAACGTGCTGGGGGTGCCCTTCGGCACCTGGCTCGGCCACAACCTGAGCTGGCGCCTGGTGTTCCTGATCGTGGCCGCGATCGGCCTCGCCACCGCCTTCAGCCTGAAGCAGCTCGTGCCCTTCTTCGAAGCGACCCCGAGCGCAGGCTTGAGGAAAGACCTGAAGATCTTCCGCAAGCCGGGGCTGTGGATGGCCTTGGGCATCACCTCGATCGGCACCGGCGGTTTCTTCGCCTGGTTCAGCTACATCGCGCCGCTGCTGACCGAGGTCTCGCACTTCGCGCCCGGCCAGATCCCGCTGATCATGACCGTGGTGGGTGTCGGCATGACGGTTGGCGTGACGCTGGGCGGACGCCTGGCCGACCGCTTCGCGCCGCTGCGCGCGGTGGCCCTGCTGCTGACGAGCATGACGGTCCTGCTCCTGCTCAACGGCCTGCTGGCTGATTCGCAGCCGGCAATGCTGGTGCTGGCCTTCGCCACCGGCGCCAACGCGCTGGCCCTGGGTCCGCCGATCCAGATGCTGCTGATCAGCCACTCGCGCGAAGCCGAGATGCTCGGCTCCTCGCTGGGCCAGTCGGGCTTCAATATCGGCAATGCCCTGGGCGCCTTCCTCGGCGGCATCCCGCTGACCCTGGGCTATTCCTACGCTTCGCCGCAATGGGTGGCGGCCGGCCTGGCGATCGTCGGCGTGGCGCTGTCGCTGCTGATGCTGTCGGGCGGCCGTCCCCAGGCAGCCTTGCAACACCGCTGAACCGCAAGAAGCCAACGAAGCAGGCACGGGACCGTCATCCCCTCGCCTGCCCCCCATCCCTTTCCATCAGCCTCGACAGCAGCTCCACCGGCAGCGGAAACACGATCGTCGAGCTCTTGTCTCCCGCAATGGTCGACAGCGTCTGCAGGTAGCGCAGCTGCATCGACCCTCCCTGCCGCGCCAGCACCTCGGCCGCCTGCATAAGCTTTTCGGAGGCCTGCAGTTCGCCCTCGGCGTGGATCACCTTGGCGCGCCGCTCGCGCTCGGCCTCGGCCTGGCGGGCAATGGCACGCACCATCGACTCGTCCAGGTCGACGTGCTTGATCTCGACGTTCGCCACCTTGATGCCCCAGGCATCGGTCTGGGCGTCGAGCACCTGCTGGATATCGATGTTCAGGCGCTCGCGTTCGGCCAGCATGTCGTCGAGCTCGTGCTTGCCCAGCACCGAGCGCAGCGTGGTCTGGGCGAGCTGGGTGATGGCCTGGATGTAGTTCGACGAGCCGTAGGAGGCGCGCATGGCGTCGGTCACCTGGAAGTAGAGGATGCCGTCGACCTGGAGCTGGGTGTTGTCGCGCGTGATGCAGACCTGGGGCGGCACGTCGAGCGGGATTTCCTTGAGCACGTGCTTGTAGGCGATGCGGTCGACGAAAGGCACGACGATGTTCAGGCCGGGCGCCAGCACCGCGTGGAATTTACCGAGCCGCTCGACCACCCAGGCGTGCTGCTGGGGCACCACGTTGATCGTCTTGAACACGAACACCATCGCGATGATGAAGATCACCAGTGCCACCGTACCGAAGGTCAGTTCCATGAGCATCCCTTATAGATGAGTTACTTGTATTAGTTTTAGTTATGAATTCGCCACGATCAGGCGATTGCCCTGCACTTCGACGATGCGGAAGTCGCCCGCCTCGGCGACGGCGCCGCTGCCCAGTTCCACGTCCCACAGGGCGCCGCGGTACATCACGCGCGCGCGGCCGTTGTTCCAGGCGTCGACGGTGACGCGCCCGCCGATGTCGAGGTTCACGTTCTGGTCGCGCGTCGCCTGCGTCTTCGCCGGGCGGCCGAAGCGGCTGCGGTGCAGAATGCTGGTGGCAACCAGGCCGGTTGCCGCCGCGACCAGGGTTTGCACCGGGCCCGACAGGCCCAGCAGCGCGGCGATGCCGCCGCACGCCAGCCCGATGGCGATCATCAAAAGGTAAAACGTTCCCGTAAACAGTTCCGCCACCACCAGGATGCCGGCCCCAACCATCCAGTTCACCCAATCGTCCATGTCATCGCTTCATTTTTCAAGATTGAGAACAACGCTGAACACGTGTTCCAGCAAATGTACGTTTAACAACGCGTCTGCATTGTACCCCGACTTTCCCTCTTCCTTGGCATATTGGCAACGTCTGTTGCGCAACAAAGACTGCCGAGGCACTGCGGCCCGGCACCGCCCCGCTGGGGCACGGCTGGTGTCAGCCGCGCAGACCCTGCCGCGCCCCATGCCACGACCGCCACCGCAGCGCCGGCGACGGCAGCCAGACCGTCCCAAAGACGATATCGGGGCCGAAAAAAGCAGGTCCGCAAGCATGAGAAAACCGCACTGGCGGCGTGCAAGACCATGAAAGCCGCGGAGAAATCCGCGTGCAAGAAGGAGACCAGGCGCAAGGCATCGGTCGCCATGGCCGACCTGAAGGCCAGGAAGCACGCATGACCGGCCTGCCATCCCTGCGGGCTTGCGTCCGCGGGGCCGCTGCATAACCCTCGGCGGCGCGCTGCCGGCATGCCGCTCGCGAACCTGAGCCTGGGCAGGGGAAATGGCCGGACGCCCGCACGCCCCGCCCGCCGGCGCCGACGACCGCACCGGCGTATTCCTGCGCACGCCCATCATGCCGCTCACGCTGCTCCGCCGCCTGGTCGACAACGCCACCCTGAAATCGCTGGCCCCCGGCCTCATCACCGGCGCCGACGGCGACGCCCCATCCGGCATCGCCACCTGTTCGCAAGCCGGCGCACAGTTGGGATTCAACGGCCTGTGGACGCTGGTGCTCACCTTTCCCTTCATGGTGGGGATCCAGCTGGTCTCGGCGCGTATCGGTCGCGTCACCGGCCGCGTCACCGGCCGCGGGCTGGCCGCGAATATCCTGCGCGCCTATCCGCCCTGGCTGCTGTATATCGTTGATCAGGGCCGACACGCTGACCGGCATGGCCTTTTCGAACCTGGTCGCCTTCGTCATCATGCTGACGGCAGCCGCGGCCTTGGGTACGCACGGCGTGATCGATATCGCCTCGTCGAGCCGGGCGGCCGAGGCCTTGCGCCCGCTGGCCGGCGAAAGCGCCTTCCTGGCGTTCGCACTGGGCGTCGTCGGCACCGGCATGCTGGCGGCCGCGGCGACCGTGTTCCTGCCCTCCTGAACCGGGCCGGGCGCGTGCCGTCCGTCCCGGCCTGCTCAGCCCGCGTTACGCGGCTTGCGCAACATGATCGACCCGCTCGCCGCCTCCGGATTGCAGGCACGGGTGCAGCGCTGGTAGTTGTCGTCGCAGATGCCGAGCTGCTGCGCCCGACGATGCTGCTGGCCGCTGCGTTCGAGCGCCAGGGTCCCGGTCGGGGTCACGGCGCCTTGCGCGGCGCGCGCCAGCGGATTCGTTTCCTCACTCTTCAAGATCAGCACCGCGTCGTCGCCGGACGCCTTGCCGGTGTTTGCCTTGCACTGCGATCTTGCGCTAGTGCATTCCGCTTTACAAAGACCTGTATCCTCGGCAAACGCCTGGCCCGACAGCAAAGCGCCCAATAAACCTACAGAACATAACCAGCTTTTCAATCCCGTTCTCCTATCACACCAAAAAAATCATGCCGCCGCAAAGGCTGACAAGGGTTTCAAAAGTCTAACAAGTTCCGGTGCCGAGTCAAATGGTTCCTGTTTATATCCGATTAATAAAACCCTTCAGGTGCGCGAACGCCCCAGCGTCCGGCATTCAAACGCGGTGCAGGATCATGCAGGCCAGATAAAATGATGTGTTTCAGGCTCAAAGCCAGCGTTTTGATGCATTGCGAGAGGCTTCGCCGTTTTTCCTGCGCCAGTGTCTTTACTCTTCAAATGGCTGCGTTGCAGCGCCTCGCCCTGACGGTTTTGTCAGGCGCTCTCGCCGGCCGGAGAATTAGCCGGCGGATTCGGCTGACAGCGAAACAAACAGGCCGGCCCGATTGGTTTCGCCTCCCGGCGCGGCCCTGGGCCAGCCCTCGCCATGCATATCCAATAAAATGGCATATTTGCCGGCTCAAATCCCGGAATGAATGCACTGCAAGATGTTTTCTGCTTTCTCCTGTGATAAGGTCGTTAAACATCAAATGACGAGTTTTAACAATTTACCCATATCGGGTAATGCGTCATCTGATGAATATAACGAGCGGATCGCCCGATTCGCATCATTTCATACCGGAGATAAAAATGAACCGAAAAATCGCCATCTTCCTGTTCGCTGTCGCCCTGGCCGCAACCGCCAGCGCAGCGCATATGGATGATTTCGCGTGCCGCGAATACTGCGCACTCGAACGCCAGACTTGCGAAACGGAAGGCGCGGGCGGCTGCCTGCTCGTCGAGCGCCAGTGCCTGATGGAATGCCGCCACGTGTGATGCGCGGCCGGGCAAAGCCGGGAAATAAAAAACCCGTCGCCCTTTCGGGCCGACGGGTTTTTTTACAACTGATGACCGCTTACATCGACGCCAGCTTCTGCCAGGTCTCGATCACCGAGTCAGGATTGAGCGACATCGACTCGATGCCCTGCTCCATCAGCCAGACCGCGAAGTCCGGGTTGTCCGATGGGCCCTGGCCGCAGATGCCGATGTACTTGCCCTGCGCGCGGCAAGCCTTGATGGCCAGCGACAGCATCGCCTTGACCGCCGGGTCGCGCTCGTCGAAGTCCTTGGCCAGCAGCTCCATGCCGGAGTCGCGGTCCAGGCCCAGGGTAAGCTGGGTCAGGTCGTTCGAACCGATCGAGAAGCCGTCGAAGTACTGCAGGAACTGCTCGGCCAGGATGGCGTTCGACGGCACTTCGCACATCATGATGACGCGCAGGCCGCCTTCGCCGCCGCCTTCGCCGCGCTTCAGGCCGTACTTGGCCAGCAGCTCGATGACCTTCTCGGCCTGCCCCAGGGTGCGCACGAACGGAATCATGATCTGGACGTTGGTCAGGCCCATCTCTTCGCGCACGCGCTTCATGGCCAGGCATTCCATCTCGAAGGACTCGGCGAAGTCCTCGGCCAGGTAGCGCGCGGCGCCGCGGAAGCCCAGCATCGGGTTTTCCTCGTCCGGCTCGTAGCGCGAACCGCCGATCAGCTTCTTGTACTCGTTCGACTTGAAGTCGGACAGGCGCACGATGACGGGTTTCGGCCAGAACGCGGCGGCAATCGTGGCCACGCCTTCGGCCAGCTTGTCGACGTAGAAGGCCTTCGGCGAGGCATGGCCGCGTGCGACCGACTCGACCGCCTTCTTCAGGTCGGCGTCGATGTTCGGGTACTCGAGGATGGCCTTCGGGTGCACGCCGATGTTGTTGTTGATGATGAATTCCAGGCGCGCCAGGCCAACGCCGGCGTTCGGCACCGACTGGAAATCAAAAGCCAGCTGCGGGTTGCCGACGTTGAGCATGATCTTGGTCTTCAGGGGCGGCAGCTCGCCGCGCGAGACTTCGGTGACCTCGGTTTCCAGCAGGCCGTCGTAGATCTTGCCCTCGTCGCCTTCGGCGCAGGAGACGGTGACGAAAGTGCCGTCCTTCAGCGCCTCGGTGGCGTCGCCGCAGCCGACGACCGCCGGCACGCCCAGTTCACGGGCGATGATCGCCGCATGGCAGGTACGGCCGCCGCGGTTGGTGACGATGGCCGAGGCGCGTTTCATGACCGGTTCCCAGTTCGGGTCGGTCATGTCGGCCACCAGCACGTCGCCAGGCTGCACGCGTTCCATCTCCGACGGATCGGTGATCACGCGCACCGGGCCGGCGCCGATCTTCTGGCCGATGGCGCGGCCGGAGGTCAGCACGGTGCCGGTCCCCTTCAGCGAGAAGCGCTGCTGGGCGTCGGTGGCCTTCTGCTGGGACTTCACGGTTTCCGGACGCGCCTGCAGGATGTAGAGCTTGCCGTCGCGGCCATCCTTGCCCCACTCGATGTCCATCGGACGGCCGTAGTGGTTCTCGATGATGACGGCGTACTTGGCCAGCTCGACCACTTCCGCATCGGTCAGCGAATAGCGGTTGCGCATCTCGATCGGCACGTCGACGGTGCGCACCGAACGGCCGGCTTTCGCCTCCGCGGTGAATTCCATCTTGATGAGTTTCGAGCCGATGTTGCGGCGGATGACAGGCGACTTGCCCTGCTGGAGCATCGGCTTGTGGACGTAGAACTCGTCCGGATTGACCGCGCCCTGCACGACGGTTTCGCCCAGGCCGTAGCTGGAGGTGATGAAGACCACGTCCTTGAAGCCCGATTCGGTGTCGATGGTGAACATGACGCCTGCGGCGCCGGTGTCCGAACGGACCATGCGCTGCACGCCGGCCGACAGCGCCACTTCGGCGTGGGTGAAGCCCTTGTGCACGCGGTAGGAAATCGCGCGGTCGTTGTAGAGCGAAGCGAAGACGTGCTTCATCGCTTCCAGGATGTTGTCGATGCCGACCACGTTCAGGAAGGTCTCCTGCTGGCCTGCGAAGGAGGCGTCGGGCAGGTCTTCGGCGGTGGCCGAGGAGCGCACGGCGAAGGACATCTCGGTCTCGGAGTCGGCGACGAGGCGCTCGTAATAGGCGCGGATTTCCTGTTCCAGGCGCGGCTGGAAGGGGGTGTCGACGATCCACTGGCGGATTTCCTGGCCGGCGGCGGCGAGCGAGCGCACGTCGTCGATGTCCAGGCCGTCCAGGCGGGTGGCGATACGGTCGGCCAGCGAAGGACCGCCGTCGACCGAATGGCCGAGGAAGTCGCGGAAGGCCTGGGCCGTGGTGGCGAAGCCGGTCGGCACGCGCACGCCGGCTTCGGCGAGCTGGCTGATCATCTCGCCGAGCGAGGCATTCTTGCCGCCGACCGATTCGACATCGGTCATGCGCAGGTTCTCGAACGAGGCAACGTAAACCCCATTGCCCTGTTCGGGTTCCTTCAATGAAGCTGCTTGAGACAGGTTAGTCATGGTAAAACACCCTTACTTGATGATAGAAACTTGTCGGGCAGGCGCTGGGCAGAGGGCGCGTGTTTTCTTGTTATTCTGGGCGTCGTGCAGCACAATGCGAATCCGTTGCAGAGCATTTTACCGCGTGCGACCCCGATTCACAGCGCACAAACCTGCATTCTTGTCAGCATTAGCGAAAAAATCATCATGACCGCAGACAGCCGCCAGCCCCTTCCCGCGCCCACGCGCACCGTGTTTTTCGTGTCCGACGGCACCGGCATCACGGCCGAAACCTTCGGCCACGCGGTGCTGAGCCAGTTCGAAATGCGTTTCCGCCAGATCCGCATCCCCTTCATCGACACGCTCGACAAGGCGCGCGACGCGGCGCGGCGCATCAACGAAGTCTATGCCATCGACAACCAGCGCCCCATCGTGTTCTCCACGCTGGTCAAGCACGACCTGTCTGGCGTGATCCGCGCCTCCAACGGCATGCACATGGACCTGTTCCAGACTTTCGTGGCGCCGCTGGAAATGGAACTGGGCGTGAAATCGACCCACACCATCGGCCGCATCCACAATATCGTGGACTCCGAGGAATACAAGAACCGCATCGAGGCCATCAACTTCTCGCTGGCCCACGACGACGGCCAGTCGCACAAGAACCTGGCCGAGGCCGACGTCATCCTGGTGGGTGTGTCGCGCTCGGGCAAGACCCCGACCTCGCTGTACCTGGCGATGCAGTACGGTATCAAGACGGCCAACTACCCCCTGATTCCCGACGACTTCGAACGCGGCAAGCTGCCCTCCTCGCTGCCGCCCTTCAAGCACAAGCTGTTCGGCCTGACCATCACGCCCGAGCGCCTGACCGAAATCCGCAACGAGCGCCGCGCCGGCAGTAAATATGCGTCGATCGAGAACTGCCGTTATGAAGTCAATGAAGCGGAACAGCTGATGAAGCGCGAAGGCATCCGCTGGCTGTCCTCGACCACCAAGTCGATCGAGGAGATCGCGACCACGATCCTGCAGGAGATCAAGCCGGATCGGCGCGAGTATTAGGACGTTTTCTAGTTCTGCACAAGCTGTCCTCGTAGAAGTTCAGCGCGGCCCCGCCGCGCCGCGCGTATTCCAGAAACGAAACTCTTCGGTGAAACAATGTGTGCATTTTGATGCACGCGCTCTCTGCTATCGTAAGTGGCTCACCACTTGATCGCGACTACTGAACGACTCGTAAGGCAAACAGTCGTCGATAGCGCGTCAGGTCTCCGGATGCAACACAAAAGGTTCTTAATGGCTAGCCAGCGCAAAAAACAAACGGCAAATTCTTACGCCCATTCCTTATTAAAAAATAGCCTTGCAGTAGGCCTTTTTGGCGAAGAAAAAATCCGTCACCTGCTAACTGATTTTGTCATAAATTCAAACGACAAACATTTTGAAGGCGATCTTCTTCATATATTGCAGAGCAAGCGTATAAGATCGTTCATTTCGGCATTTTCAAAATCAGTCGAGTCGTTCTCCACAAGGGGGTTTTACATAAGCGTACGACTCAGTCGACTCATGCGACTATACGCGACAATTTTTCGTGCTGCGAGTAAGGAGCTTCAAACATTCGTGACTTTCCGCGACAAGATTGAGGACGCCATTTTATTTGCGCAATATGAGAATGCAAATCTATTATTAGATGATCTCGAATTGCAGTTTGGAGAGTCGGTTTGGTTATGCAGAACAAAAATGTTGGTTCTTTCCGGACTTGGAGACCGCGATGCATTCGAGAGATATTGTGAGTATTGCGGCAACAAAAGCAAGGGGACACTAAATGCCTTCATTTTTAAATGCTCGCAACTTATTGCTGACTCTGGGAATGCCGCCTTGCAGCTACGAACAGTTGTTGAGAGAAACGTTATCGAGTTAAGAGAAGCCAAAGAATTGGTGGCGGCGAGCTTATTAGAAGTAATGTTCTACCCATATCCGTTGGAAGCTAGTATCGACCCCCTTCACTGCCTACCTTATCTTCAGGCATTCCCCTTTATTGACCAATACGAATTAATCACCACAATAATTCGATACGAGCTTACAAAGACGAATGTTAACGAGGAAATCTCTGCAGAATTACAAAGGTTTGCTGCCGAGTTAAAAAGCATCGTAATAGACGAAAAAACGCTCCATTTGTCGGACATTGATCTCGCGGTGGACAGTGGACCATCGCGCTTTATTGAGTGTTCTGCCAGACTCTACAATGCCTATGGGAGAGGAGACTATGAGACTGCTGTAGCAGAATTTCAGCAGTGCCGTGAGAACAGCAACAACGTTCTTTCACTCGCAAACGTAATTGCAAAAGCGATGGCTTATGGTGGATTTGAATCTACATTAGATAGTCGCAGCCCTCCCATTGTTAATGTAACAAGCGGCCTAGCTACCATTTACCGCTTATCACCACTTTGGAGCCAGGCAGAAGAGGAACTACTTTCCCTTTGCATTAAATACAAACACTTTGCTCATAGCGCTCATATCCAACTAGCGCTATTGAAAGCACTTCCATTTCGATATGAACGTGACTCTCAGCGGGTAGCTGCCCGCATAGCTATTTCCTTAGCCAACACGTGTACTCCACAAACGTTTGAAATGGCAGGCGCACCAATTGATGTATCCGCATTCTCGGAGATTGAAGACTCTGCTCCGCCATACAGGCGACTGAAGCTGGAAATACTAGACGAACTCTCATCCGGCCATGTCAACACACAGCGCATCGATTCGGCATTAAGCCAGCTATGGCAAAGCGAAGCACTCGCCAAAGATATTCTTGAGTGCAACTCCCAGTATTACTTGACCACCGAACAGGATCAAAAACTTCTAAATGATGCCGCGTCCAACTTAATTATGGATGGCAATCGCTTCCTATGTTATCCAATGAGTCACCTGGTAGATTATATTGAGAGAGAGGAACTTCACGACATCCACGCCATTATCATCGCCTACCACTACAATAAGAGCGTTACCGATGAGCGTGACTATATCCTAAATGAAGCCTTCGAGCGATATTTAGCTGCGGCAGGCGTCGTTAAACCATCTCAGCTTCTTCTCGAAAAGACGAGTTTAACACCCGAAGAACGAGTATTTTTTAGAGACGTCTGTGTTCCAGACGTTATGGATTATCTTGGCTGCTTTAAAAATTCCAATGATTTGAGATCAGAACGCATCATTATTCTGGATACACTTGAGAGAATGAACGCAATCGAATCGAAAACTCGGATGCGAGAGGTCGAGGATATTGTCCGACAAGTCATCGTTGACGCAGGAACAAGCGAATTAAATGGGGCAAAAATTTTCGTCGATGACTCGGCAATTAGAAAGAAACACAACGAAGAAGTAAAATCTTTGCTGGCTCTGTATGAAAAACTACCTCAAGGCGGGGATGAGCGATATACCAATATTGACTCTGACAACTCAAAAGGCGGCTATATTTCCGGCAACAGAAATAGCCTAATCGAGCGTTTATATATAATGTTATCAGGATCGTTTGTTCTTGATGACAAATATGGGCTGGACAAAAATCTAAGCGCGGAGATCAGGCATGGCTTTTTCTCAAATTTGATGCGCGCGCGTCTTGAAGAGCTTCACTTGCTAACTGAGCTCGATGAGAAAGGCGAATACCTCCCTAACGTTTATTGGCGCGAAAGAAACTCTTTAGTCAGAGACGCGTTCTGGGATGAAATTGACAAAATTCTCCAGGGATTTTCACGACGCTTTGATGATACCATCGCGCACGCAGAGGAGTGGATGAAAATAAACATTCAATCTAGTAGCGCGGAGCGAATGTTCTCATATGAACTGGATCTCGAAGAATTTGCTCAACTCAAAGAAATTGTCACCATAACTGGCGAAGTGGAGTACGTCACCTCTTACATTCTTGAACTGTTATGGAAGAAAACGGAGCGGGCTCTTGCAGCACTTCGTGAAAGGCTAAATGGAGAATTTAAGTCTCAAATTGACCTACTCTTTAGCGAAACAATTGATAGTCTTTCCGTAACGAAAGGCGATCTCGCCTTGTTCGATTTAATGCAGGCATTTACGCGTGCACGGAATGATATTAAGGAAGACATCAACACAGCAAGCGAGTGGTTCAATAAGAATGAAAATTCAGAGATCACTGCAGGGACACTAGATAGGCTTATAGAAATTGCCGTGCGCTCATTTGAGAAAGTTCGCGGCAATGCCTATTCCATTATTATATCCACGCCAGCTGATTTAGGACATGTAGCGGTAAATAAGCAAGTAGCCAAACCGTTTATATTGGCAATCATTAATCTTCTTGACAACTGTTACACGCACAGCGGGCTTGGACAAGCCACACGTGTTGAAATATCAGGTAAATTAAACGACTTTTTGGCGACCGTCATAATCAGAAATACGCTAAGCACCGAAAAACAAAGTCAGCTCGACGCTGAGCGGTTAGCGACTATTAAAGGTAAACTTGAAGGCTCGGATATATCGAAGCATATTCGAGGCGAAGGCGGAACCGGACTTATTAAAGCGAACCATGAAATAAAATATTTAGGACAGAGATCGACACTCCAAATTGCGCGACACCTTGACTTCTTTGAGGCCAGCATCTCATACAGTTACGACACTACAATATGAAAAAAATACTTTTCGTCGAGGATAACGCCCATAAGCGGAATCGAGTAATTGAATTTATTGAACTGTCTGGAGACAATTTTGACGTCCATGAAGCCTGGTCTTTCACAAGCGGGTGCCAAAAGCTTGAAGAAGAGCAGTATGATTTGCTTTTGTTAGATATTAGCTTACCAACTTATGACCGTAGCGGCTCCGAGTCTGGTGGACGATTCCGTGTGTTCGGCGGCAGAGAGATCGCTCGGAAATCGCTCCGCAACTCATCAACATCAAAAGTGGCTTTTATTACGCAATTTAATTCATTTAGCGTAAAAGGGAATTCATATACATTCGAAGCTTTGCAAGCCGAAATTTCTGCAGAATTAGGCAGTAGATACCTGGGGATGATTTTCTACAATAGTGCCCTATCTGCCTGGAGAGATGAGTTATTGAAAGTGCTGAAGGAAATTTGAATTGAAGATCTTAATTGTTGATGACGATATTTTTCGACGCACCTCACTTAAAGACTATTTTATAAGTACTGGATTGCTCGAAGATCAAAATATATACGTCGCGAGCAATGCCGATGAAGCAACAGGACTATTAACACGATTCCACTTTGATGTGCTTGTATTAGATGTCGTACTACCAAAAGACGGAAACAGATTGACCAAGGCAGACTCCAAGACTGGACTGGATTTACTCACAAACATCGCACGCAAATCTTCTCTAAAAAAGCCCACAAAGATAATTGGCATTACAGCATACCTCGCCGATCAAGGTCGATTTCAAAGGAGCTTCCGAAAACACTGCCTTGTGGTAATTGAGGCAAACAGACGTACTACCGGGTGGAAACAGCGCTTGGCAGATTATATTGGTTACGATCATCAAGCACGGACCCACCGGGAAATTGAGGCGCAATCGTTGAACGTGATAACACTGCATGGCATACGTACATATGGCCACTGGCAGTCTCGATTACGAGAGCTAGTCCACTTCAACATAATGACCATTCCCTTTCATACTTATAAATATGGTTATGCTTCTTTCCTTGCACTATTTTCAAGCAATCATCACAAGAAAGAGATTAGATTACTATCGAACCAGCTAAATCGAATTTTTGACGAAAACATCAACAGTACCTTCATCGTATTTTGTCACAGCTTCGGCACATACTTGCTGACGGAGACTCTACGCGAGCTAGCGTCAATCCGGTCGTCGCTTCCAATACGTACGGTTGTTCTTGCTGGCAGTGTTCTCCCAAGCACAGTCGATCTTGACTTCTTACGTCAAAAAAATATACGCGTCATTAACGATTGTGCTGAGAGAGATTACGTCTTGTGGCTTAGTGAGGCATTTGTGCCAAACCTAGGCATGGCGGGGAAAACGGGGATTTATGGTGTGGAAGACGAATTCCTGCTAAACAGGTTTTCGCGTGGTGGGCACAGCTCATATTTCGAGGGTGATGAGTATATGCTGCGAAACTGGGTTCCTTTGATTGGGGGCGTTGAAGAGCCGGCGCGATTTGATTTTCGCGAGAGCACTGCGTTAGAACAAGATTTTCTCGAACGGATTGTTGTATTCGTAGGCTCATGCAAGGCGTCGCTGATCGGCTGTGCGCGCCGTCTGAAAAATCGTCTAGGTTTTCGCAACGCTTCAGCAAGACTTGACTGAATCGTGGTGCTGTACAGCTGATTCATAGGGCCAGATTTCGAAAGCGCCAAGCCACACATACATCTTAGAAATACCAAGTCAGGCACTCACTGTGCAATGTTACCGGGCTCCACCAGCACATCGATCGACTTCGCCGCCGGCACCTTGCTCTCCTTCGCATGGTGCCAGAGCGGAATCAAGGGGTTGAGCTCAGGGTAGTAGCCCGCCACGCATCCCTGCGGCAGGTCGTAGGGCACCACCGCCAGCCCGTCCACGCGGCGCGCCACGCCGTCCTCGGCCGCGGTGCGCAGCGCTACCAGGTCGCCTTGCGCCAGCTTGAAGCGCTCCATGTCGGATGGCGCCATGAACAGCACCATGCGGCTGCCGAACACGCCGCGGAAGCGGTCGTCGAGGTGGTAGATGGTGGTGTTGAACTGGCCGTCGCTGCGAATGGTGAACAGGCGCAGCTCGGGCGGCGGCGTGTCCATCGCCGGGTCGCCCTGCAGCTGCTCGGGCACGGTGAACTGGGCGCGTCCGCTCTCGGTCTCGAACACCCGGTGCGCGGCGCCGACCGGCTTGCGAAATCCGCCCGGCGTCCACATGCGCGCGTTGAAATCCTTGAAGATGTCGGGCCAGGTTTCCTCGATGGCGTCGCGCACGCGGCCGTAGTCGGCGACCCAGGCGTCCCAGTCGAGCTTCGGGTTCGGGTCCAGCGTGGCCTTGGCGATGCCGGCGACGATCGCCGGCTCCGACAACAGCGTGCTCGCTACCGGCTCGGTCATGCCGCGCGAGCCATGCATGCAGGCGGTGCTGTCCTCGACCGTCACGTCCTGCGGTCCCGCCGCCTGGCGGTCGATCTCGATACGGCCCAGGCAAGGCAGCACGTACGACGCCTTGCCATGGATGACGTGGTTGCGGTTCAGCTTGGTCGCGATCTGCACGGTCAGCGGGATCTCGCGCCAGGCCGCTTCCATCAGCACGGTCTCGGGCACGGCGCGCACGAAGTTCCCGCCCAGGCCGACGAAGGCCTGGACCTTGCGCGCCAGGATCGCTTCGCAGGCCTCGACCGTGTTCATGCCGGTCGCGCGCGGCGGCTCGAAGCCGTACTGCTCCTTCAGCTTGTCGAGCGGCGCCAGCTCCGGCTTCTCGGTGATGCCGACGGTGCGCTGGCCCTGCACGTTCGAATGCCCGCGCACCGGGCAGATCCCGGCCCCGGCCTTGCCGATGTTGCCGCGCATGAGCAACAGGTTGACCAGCATCGCCACGTTCTGCACCCCGTTCTCGTGCTGGGTCAGGCCCATGCCGTACACGCCGAGCACGGCGCTCGAGCGCGCGTAGACCTGGGCCGCGCTTTCCAGCGCGGCGCGCGCCAGGCCCGATTCGCGCTCGATCGCCGCCCATTCGCAGCGGCGCAAGGCGTCCTCGAACTCGGCGAAGCCATGCGTGTACTCGGCGATGAACTCGACGTCGAGCACGCGCTGTTCGCCGCTTGCCAGCGCAGCCTCGTCCAGCGCCAGCAGCGCCTTGCAGATGCCCATGATGGCGGCGGTGTCGCCGCGCGGACGCACCTGGTGGTACTGGGTGCTGATCGTGGTCTCGTGCCCGGTCAGCATCTCGAGCGGCGACTGCGGATTCGTGAAGCCGACCAGGCCGCGCTCGCGCAAGGGGTTGAAGGTGACGATCGGCACGCCGCGCCGGCGCGCATCCTTCAGCTGGTGCAGCATGCGCGGGCTGTTCACGCCGACGTTCTGGCCGAAGAAGAAGATGCAGTCGGTCTGCTCGAAGTCCTGGAGCACCACGGTGCCCACGCCGACACCCAGGGTCTTCTGCAGCGCGACCGAGGTGCTCTCGTGGCACATGTTGGAGCTGTCCGGCAGGTTGTTGTTGCCGTACATGCGCGCCAGCAGCTGGTACATGTAGGAGGTTTCGAGCGAAGCGCGGCCGGAGGCGTAGAACACCACCTGCTCGCGCTCGAAACCGCGCAGTGCCGCGCCGATCTCGGCGAAGGCCGTGTCCCAGCTGACTTCGCGGTAGCGGTCGGTCGCCGGATCCCAGCGCAGCGGCACCGTGAGGCGCCCCTGCTCTTCCAGTGCGTGGTCGCTCCAGCCCTCCAGCTCGGTCACCGTGTGGCGCTCGAAGAAGTCGGCGCCGATCGCCTTGCTGGTCGTTTCCCAGGCGGTTGCCTTGGCGCCGCTTTCGCAGAACTCGAAAGGATGCGGATTGGCCGGCTTGGCCCAGGCGCAGCTGACGCAGGCAAAACCGTCGGGCTTGTTCTGCTTCATCAGCAGGACGCTGTCCTTGAGCACGACGCGCTGGTCGAGCAGCACGTTGCTCACTTCGGCCACCGAGGCCCAGCCGCCGGCCGGCATGGTGGGTTTCTCGATCCGCAGTCCCTTCGCTTCGTCGCTCATGACGGTCTCCCTTGCAATGGAGCATGTACCGTAAACGCCGCTTGCGCCTCCTTCTGTACGCTGCCGCACCGAGGCGGGCGATCAGGCGGACGGCAGGCGGACAATAGCGGTTCAAGCCAAGGCGCGCCGCCGCCGCGTACTTGGCTTTATACTGCCCGGCTATGCGCATACAGCTTTTCTCGGACCTTCACCTCGAACGTTACCCGGCCTTCCAACCCCTGATCGCTCCCGACACCGACGTCGTGGTGCTGGCGGGCGACATCGGTTCCTACCAGCCGGGCTCGCGCCTGGACGGCACGGATTTCGGCCTGGCGCGCTTTTCGCCGCGCGTTTCGCCGCGATCCTCCGGCGCCGGCCAGCCGCGCGTGCTGTTCGTGCCCGGCAACCACGAATACGACGGCCTCGAGTTCGACGACACCAACGCCCGCCTGCGCGCGCTCTGCGCCGAACTCGGCATCGAATGGCTGGACCGCGAGACGATCGTCATCGATCACGTGCGCTTCATCGGCACCACGCTGTGGAGCGACTTCGACGCCCTGGCCAGCCGCGAAACCGACCTGACCCGCCAGCTGCAACTGCGCGGCAAGGCCTTCCGCGCGGCCAACTACTACCTGAGCAAGAACACGACCTTGCGGGACGGCGTGCCGATGCTGGCCGAGGACATGCGCGCGCTCTCGCTCGACTGCCAGGCCTGGCTGCGCGCGGCGCTGGCCGTCCCCTTCGACGGCACCACGGTCGCCGTCACCCATTTCGCGCCTAGCCTGTCGAGCGCCGATCCGCGCTATGGTCTGGCCGCCGGCACCGCGGGCTTCTGCAATGCGCTGGACGCGCTGTTCCCCCTTGCCGACGTCTGGATGCACGGCCACCTGCACTGCATGAACGACTACACCGTCAGCGGCGTCGAGAACGGCCGGCCCTGGTCCTGCCGCGTGGTCGCCAACCCGCTCGGCTACCTGAGCAAGGGCGAGCAGGAAGGCTTCCGGCCCGAGCTGGTCATCGAGCTGTAACCGCCGCCGGCCAGGTCAGCTCAGCGCCGCGCGCCGCTCGGCGGAGATCACCTCGGGCTGGCGCACGGGCGTGGCGCTGCCGGGAACGAAGAAGGGATTGTTCTTCCAGCTTCCCGTCAGGCGGGCCTGGACGATCTTGCCGCCGATCCTGGCCACCGCCAGCGCGGTCGCCACGGGCGTCGCCGCCACCTTGCGGTAGGCGGTGCGGGTGTTGGTCGCGATGTGGGAAGCGCCCAGCGCGGCGTCGAGCTCGGCGGGCGATGCGGCCATGCAGGCGCGGATCACGCCGACGTAGGGCAGTTTCGGAGCGCGCGGCGTGTTGCCGATCGGCGTGCGGCAGCAGCGCGCATACCAGCGGTACAGGCCCCTGGGACTGAGCGACATGCAGGCCAGCTGGTCGACGCCCGCGGTGAAGCGCAGGCCGCTCGGCAGCGCCGCCGCGACCTCGGTGCCGCCGGCGCCGTCGAGCAGCGTGATCTCGTTGCCGAGAAAGCGGGCAAAGGCGCGGCAATCGGTGCAATAGCATTTCGCGCGGGCGGCCACGGCCGCGGTGTCCAGCTCGCCCTGCAGCTTGCCGCAGCGGCAGCGTATCCGGATGCTCATCCTTCGACTCCCGAAAAGTGAACTGCGTGAAAAGTGGAACCGCGGCCGCAGCAGCGCTCAGAAAAAGTGCCGCCACTCTTCCAGCCAGCCCGGGAAGGCGCCCGCCTCCATCGGATTGGCGATGTGGTAGCCCTGGGCATAGGTGCAGCCCAAGCCTTGCAGGAAGTCCCAGTCCTGGCGCGTCTCGACGCCGACCGCGACCGACATGCGGTCCAGGCTGTGCGCCAGGCCGAGGCAGGAACGCAGCACGGTGCCGAGCGGACGCCGCTTGGAGGCGCCGTCGACGAAACTGCGATCGATCTTCAGCTCCGAGAACGGTATGCGCGCCAGCAGCTGCAGGTTCGAGCGGCCGGTGCCGTAGTCGTCGATCGCCAGGCCAAAACCCATCATGCGCAGGCGTACCAGGCGCTCGATGAAGTTGGGGTCGGTGTTCAGCACCGAGGACTCGGGCATCTCGAAGGTGATGTAGTCCGGCAGCACTGTGTGGCGGCCGAGGCAGGCCGTGATCTGGCGGATGAAGGCCGGGTGGGCCAGGGTCTCGGGCGCCAGGTTGATCGAGATCGAGATCGGCGTGCCCTGGTCGTGGAACCAGCGGCAGCGCTCGACGGACATCTCGATCATGCTCCAGTCGAGGAAGTCGACGCGGTTGTTCTGTTCGAGCGCATCGATGAAGGCCGAAGGGCTGAGGATGCCGTGCTCGGGGTGGCGCCAGCGCGCGAACACTTCCAGCCCCTTGACCTGGCCGGTGGCCAGTTCGATCTTCGGCTGGAAGAAGGGTTCGAACTGGCGCTTCTGCAGGCCCAGGCCGATGTCGGCGAAGGAAAAGCGTGGCGTCGCATCGTCCGTGCCGGGCTGGGCCGGCGGCACGTAGTTGTCGATCAGCGGCTTGAGCTTGGCGGCGGTGACGGGCTTGGCGGCGGTGCCGAGCAGGTCGATGCCGTAAACCTGGGCCAGGGTCTCGACCGAGAACAGCAGGTTGGCCGGCTGGGCGCCGGTGACGATCAGCTTGACGTCGGAATCGAGCATGGCCAGGTTGCGGATCAGCTCCAGGCCATCCATCCCCGGCAGGTCCAGGTCGATGATGGCGATGTGCACGCGCGGCGTGAAACCGGCCTGGAAGGTCCGCAGGGCCATGTGGCCGTCGGGCACCTCGGTGAGGCGGGTCGCGCCCAGCCGCCCCAGCATCTCGACCGTGGCGGCGCGCTGGGCCTTGTCGGCCTCGGCAACCAGAAAGTGCAAATGCGCGATGTCCATCTCTACTCCGTGGGTGATATGCCCAGATTACGACTTAACTACCCACCCATAAATAAATGTGTTTTTGGCTGCCATAACCGGCGCGTTGCTGCGTTGGTTCGTGCTTGCAGTGCTCGCACTGCGGCGCGCTCGCCGCCTTGCACCGCCTCCGGTTCTGTTTGCCAAAACTCATATTTATTTCCGGTTGGGTACTTAGATTAACTCAGCGGCAGCGCTGCCGTCTACGCTTGCCGCTGGCGCAGCTGCTCGAAAAAGCACACCGCCGCGGCCGCCGCCACGTTCAGCGACTCGACCTGGCCCGCGTGCGGGATCACGACCTGGTGCGACGCCAGGCCCATGAGCTCGTCGCTGACGCCCTGCCCTTCGTGGCCCAGCAGCCAGCCGACCGGCTGGCGCAGGTCGACGTCGTACAGGCGCTGCTCGGCATAGCCGCTCATGGCGAGCACGGCGATGTTCGAGCCCTTGACCAGGGTGGCCAGGTCGACGTTCTCGAAGATCTCGAGCACGAAGTGGGCGCCCATGGCGGCGCGCAGCACCTTGGGCGACCAGCAGAAGGCCGTGCCCGGGCTGCAGAAGACCTGGGTGATGCCGGCCGCGGCGGCGCTGCGCAAGATGGAACCGGCGTTGCCCGGGTCCTGCACGCCGTCGAGCAGGACGGCGGACACCGTCATCGCGGTTGGAGCGGCCGGTTGCGGGGTGTCGACCAGGAACAGCAGGTTGACGCCGTGTTCGACCTGGCTGAGCGCCTTGAACAGCGCATCGGGCAAGGCCGTCACGTGGACGTGCATGCCCTCCAGGCGCTCGACGATGTCGGCCACTTCCGGGTTGTGCAGGGCCTCGTCCGAGACCACGCAATGCGCCGGCGCGCCGCGCAGGTCCAGCCAGGACTGGCACAGGTGCACGCCGTCGAGCAGGGTGCGGCCGGCCTTGCGCCGCGCCTGCGAGCTGGTGGCGAGCTTGACCAGGTCCTTGTAGAAGGCGTTGTCGCGCGAGGTGATGCTCTTCATGCGGGCGCCGCCTCGTTCATGGTATCGGCGGCGCCGAACAGATCGACCTGCAGCAGGTTGCGCACCGGCGCGAACGAGCGGCGGTGCACCGGCGAGGGGCCGTGCAGGCGCAGGCGTTCCAGGTGCAGCGGGGTCGAATAGCCCTTGTGCTGGTCGAAGCAGTATTGCGGATACTGCTCGTGCAGGCGCACGAGCAGTGCGTCGCGCGCGGTCTTGGCCAGGATCGACGCGGCCGAGATCGCGTGGCACTTGTCGTCGCCCTCGACGATCGCGTGGGCGCGGATGTCCATGGGCGGGCAGCGGTTGCCGTCGATCAGGGCGATGGTCGGCACGGTCTGCAGGGCCTCGACCGCGCGGCGCATCGCCAGCATGGTCGCGTGCAGGATGTTCAGGCTGTCGATCTCTTCGCAGGAGCATTCGGCGATGGCCCAGGCCAGCGCGTTCTCCTTGATCTGCGGGGCCAGCTCGTCGCGGCGCGCCTCGGTCAGCTTCTTCGAGTCGCGCAGGCCCTCGATCGGGCGTTTCGGGTCGAGGATGACGGCGGCCGCGAACACGGGCCCGGCCAGCGGACCGCGGCCGGCCTCGTCGACGCCGCAGACGATGTCGAGGTCGGTGAACGGGCGCAGCCTGGGCGGCAGGCCGGGGTAGAAATTGATACGCTTCTTGCTCATTTGTCTGATTCTATGACGCGCAGGACAGCCTGCGCGCTCTCCTGCGCGCTGTTGCGCAGCAGGCTATGGTGCATCTCGGTAAAGCGCCCGGCCAGGCGGTCGCGCAGCGCCGTGTCGTTCAGCTGCTGCCAGACGGCGTCGGCCAGGGCTTCCGGCGTGGCCGCGTGCTGCAGGTACTCGGGCACGACGAAGTCGCGCGCCAGGATGTTCGGCAGCCCGATCCAGGGCAGGTAGCCCATGTGGCGCATGATTTCCCAGGACGCGCGCATGACGCGGTAGGCGATCACCATCGGTTTCTTGTACAGCGCCACTTCCAGCGTCGCCGTGCCGGACGCCACCAGCACGGCGTCGGCGGCCGCGATCGCCGTATGCGACTGGCCGTCGATGATCGTCAAGGGCACGTCCTGCAGGCCGGCTTTCGCGACGATCTCGTCGAAATAGGCGCGCTGCTTCGCGCCGGCCATCGGCACCACGAATGTCAGGGCAGGATCGCGCTTTGCAAGCAGGCCTGCTGCGCGGACGAAGGTCTCGGCCAGGTACTTCAGCTCGCCCATGCGGCTGCCGGGCATGACCGTCACGATGCGCGCGTTCGGCGCCAGGCCCAGTGCCTGGCGCGCACCGACGGTATCGGGCACGAGCGGGATGGTCTCCGCCAGCGGATGGCCGATATAGGTCACCGGCACGCCGGCGTCGCGGTAGATCTGCTCTTCGAAAGGGAAGATCACCAGCATGTGCGAGACCGCGCGCCTGATCTTCTTGATGCGTCCGCCGCGCCAGGCCCAGATCTGCGGGCCGACGAAATGCACGGTCGGAATGCCGCCGGCGCGCAGCTGCTCTTCCAGCCCCAGGTTGAAGCCCGGGTAGTCGGCGCCGATGAAGGCGGCCGGCCTTTCTTGCAGCAAGCGGTCGCGCAGGCGGTTCTGGATGCCCTTGATCTCGCGGTAGCGCGGGATGATCTCGAACAGGCCGCGCACGGTGAGGGTTTCGATCGGCACGTCCGAGACGAGTCCCTGCTCGATCATGCGCGGGCCGCCGATGCCGTGGAAGCGCGCGTTGGGGAGATGGGGACGCAGCCCTGCGAGGAGGCGTGCGGCGAGCATGTCGCCGGACACCTCGCCGGCGACCAGGGCGAGCGAAATGTTATCGGACGATGCCACGGGTGATGGCGCCGAGGAAGTCACGCACGGCCTTGATGTCGCCGGCCGCCTCGGGCGAAGCGCCCTCTTCCTGCTCCAGCGCTGCTTTCGCTTCTTCCAGCGTCAGGCCCGAGCGGTAGAGGTGCTTGTAGGCGGCGCGGATGCCGTCGATCCGGGCGCGCGTGAAGCCGCGGCGCTTCAGGCCCTCGATGTTGATGCCGCGCGCGGCCGCCGGGTTACCCGAAACCATGACGAAAGGCGGCACGTCCTGGGTCAGGCTGGTATACATGCCGATGAAGGCATGGGCGCCGATCTTGCAGAACTGGTGCACGCCGGCATAGCCGGACAGGATGGCGTGGTCGCCCACGTGCACGTGGCCGGCGAGCTGCGCATTGTTCGAGAAGATCGTGTGGCTGCCGACCTGGCAGTCGTGCGCCAGGTGGACGTAGGCCGAGATCCAGTTGTCGTCGCCCAGGCGGGTCACGCCCTCGTCCTGGGCCGTGCCCAGGTTGAAGGTGACGAACTCGCGAATGGTGTTGCCGTTGCCGACTTCCAGGCGGGTCGGCTCGCCCTTCCACTTCTTGTCCTGCGGCGCGGCGCCGATGGAGCAGAATTGGAAGAACTTGTTGTCCTCGCCGATCGTCGTGTGGCCTTCGATGACCACGTGCGGCCCGACCACGGTGCGTGCGCCGATGCGCACGTTCGGACCGATGATCGTATACGGCCCGACCTCGACCGAGCTGTCCAGCTCGGCCTGCGGGTCGACGATTGCGGTAGGATGAATCTTGCTCATTACTGCTCCGTTCCTTGGCCTTTCATGGTTGCCTCCGCGGCGCCACGAATAGTGCACATCAGTTCGCCCTCGACGGCGACCTTGCCGTCGACACTCGCCACTGCCTTGTATTTCCAGATGCCGCGCGCGACGCGCAGGATCTCGACTTCCATCTTGAGCTGGTCGCCCGGTTCGACCGGACGCTTGAAGCGGGCGTTGTCGATGCCGACGAAGTAGACGACCGAGTTCTCGTCGGGCTTGACGTTCATGGTCATGAACGACAGGATCGCCGCGGTCTGGGCCATCGCCTCGATCATCAGGACGCCAGGCATCACCGGCTTGTGCGGGAAGTGGCCGTTGAAGAATTCCTCGTTGGCGGTGACGTTCTTGATGGCGGTGATGCGCTTGCCCAGCTCGACGTCGAGCACGCGGTCCACCAGCAGCAGCGGATAGCGGTGCGGCAGGTATTCCTTGATGCCGTTGATGTCGAGGGTGATCTTTTCGGTGTTAGTCGTCATTTTGTTCGGTAAGCTTTTTAATTGTTTTTTCCAGCGTGCGGATCTTCTCGCGCATGGAATTGAGGTTGCGTACGATCGCGGCCGATTTCTCCCATTCGGCGTTCTTCGCGAGCGGATAGAAGCCCGTGTACTGGCCCGGCTCGAGCACCGAGCGCGAGACCATCGAGCCCGACGAGATGTGCACGTTGTCGGCGATCTCGAGGTGGCCCAGCACCATGGCGGCGCCGCCGAAGGTGCAGCGGCTGCCGATCCTGGCGCTGCCGGCCACGCCGACGCAGCCGGCCATCGCCGTGTGCGCGCCGATGTGGCAGTTGTGGCCGATCTGGATCTGGTTGTCCAGCTTGACGCCGTCTTCGATGACGGTGTCGGCCATCGCGCCGCGGTCGATCGAGGTGTTCGAGCCGATGTCGACGTCGTCGCCGATCACCACGCGCCCGGTCTGCGGGATCTTCAGGTAGACGCCGGATTCGACGGCGAAGCCGAACCCGTCGCCGCCGATCACGGCGCCCGAGTGGATGATGCCGCGCGCGCCGATGACGCACTGGCGGTGGAAGGTGACGTTGGCGAACAGGCGCGTGCCCTCGCCGATCACGGCGTCGCGGCCGACGAAGCAGCCGTGGTCAATCACGACGTTCGCTTTCACCACGGCGCCCGCTTCGATGGTCACGTGCGGCCCGATGTGGGCGCTGGCGTCGACCTGCGCGCCCGGCTCGACCACCGCGCTCGGGTGGATGCCGGGGGCCGGGGCCTGTTCTTCGAGCGAGACGAAGTACTGGGCCACGCGCGCGAAGTAGGCGTAGGGATTGGTGGTGACGATGCGGCTGCCGGCATAGGTGGCGGCGACCGTCGGGTCGTCGAGCGGCGACAGGATCAGGGCCGCGGCCGTGCTTTGCCCGGCCAGGGCGCGCAACTTGCTGTTCGAGAGGAAGCTGATCTGGCTGGCGTCGGCGCTGTCGAGCGGCGCAATGGCGGAGACGACGAGGTCGGCACTGCCGACGAGTTGGCCGCCGAAGCGTTCGACCAGGTCGCCCAGGCGCACGCCGCGGGTGGGTTTCGTTTGTTCCAAAATCTTACTTGTCCAGCTGTTTCAGGATCTTGTCGGTGATGTCGATGCGCGGGCTCGACCACGCTGCTTCCTGCAGCACGGCGTCGAGCTTTTCCTGCTCGGCGATCTGTTCGATCAGTTTATAGGCCTTCTGGGCGATGGCGGCGCGCTCCTCGCTCTTGCGCTGGAACAGGTCTTCCTGGAACTCGCGCTGCATGCGCTGCACGTCCTTTTCCATGTCGAACAATTCGCGCGCGCGGCGGGTGCGCTCGATGTCGGTCAGGCGCGGGGCGTCGGCGTCGAACTTCTCGCTCATCTGCTTGAATTTCGCCACCATCTCCTCGGTCGTCTTCTGGCGCTTCGAGAATTCGGCCTGGATCTTGGCATCGGCCGCCTTGGCCATCTTCGATTCGGTCATCAGGCGTTCGGTGAACACGAAGCCGATGCGGCTCGGCGCCATTTGCGCCTGGGCCAGCGGAGCGGCGCACAGGGCTGCCAGCAGCAGTGTCCCGGGCAAGGCTTTTAGAGTTTTCAACATGATTCTCCGCAGTGAAAGGGTGACGCTCCAGGGGACCTTAGAAGCCCGTCCCCATCTGGAACTGGAAGCGCTCGAGCTGGTCGCCCGGCTTCGCGTTCAAGGGCTTGGCGAAGGACAGGCGCAGCGGGCCGACCGGCGAAATCCAGGACAGGCCGATACCCGCCGAGTAACGGAATTCCTTCAGGCGAATCGGGTTCTCCTCCTGGAACACCTGGCCGCCGTCGGCGAAGGTGAACCAGCGCAGGCTGCGGTCCTTGCTGCTGCCCGGGAACGGGAACTGCAGCTCGAGGTTGCCGATGACGCGCTTGGAGCCGCCAATGGCGTCGCCGTAGACCGGATCGACCACGCCCAGGGTCGAGCTCTCGTAGCCGCGCACCGAGCCGATGCCGCCCGCGTAGAAGTTCTTGAAGACCGGGTAGGCGTCCTTGCCGATGCCCTTGCCGTAGTCGAACTCGCCGCGCACCGCCAGGGTCATCCAGCTCGTGAGCGGACGATACCACTGGTGTTCGTACACCGCGCGGTAGTACTTGGCGTCGCCGAAAACGTCGATCTCGAGGTTGGCGCGCTGGTAACGGCCCCTGCTCGGGGTCAGCGCGCTGTCGCGGCTGTCGCGGCCCCAGGCCACGGTCAGCGGGATCGACATGCTCTTGCCGGTACCCACGCCGAACAGGTCGCTGCTTGGGTCGCTCGGGCCGCCGTTCTGTGCCACGAACTGGCGATACAGCGCCGGGCTGGTCTCGTCGGTGGTCAGCGTGGTGCGTTCCAGGCCGGCGCCGAAGAAGACGGTGTCGGTTTCCGAGAACGGCACGCCGAAGGTCAGGTTGCCGCCGGTCTGGCGCACCGTGTACGAACCGATGTTCGAGAGCGGCGGACGCGTCGTGCGGTAGTAGAGCTGGAAGGCGCGCGAGATGCCGTCGTCGGTGAAGTAAGGGTTGGTCTGCGAGAACGCGATCGTCCGGCTGTACTTCGAGGTGTTCAGGTCGATGCCGACGGTGTTGCCGCTGCCGGCGAAGTTGGCTTGCTGGATCGACGCCGTGAAGGTGAACTTCTCGGCCTGCGAGAACGAGCCGCCGATCATGAAGTTACCGGTCGGCTTTTCCTCGACCGTCAGGTTGACGTCCACCTGGTCGGTGGTGCCCGGCGACTCGGGAGTCTCGACCTTCACGTCCTTGAAGTAGCCGAGACGGTCGACGCGGTCGCGCGAGAGCTTGACCTTGTTGGCGTCGTACCAGGAGCTTTCGAACTGGCGAAACTCGCGGCGGATCACTTCGTCGCGGGTGACGGTGTTGCCGGCGATGTTCATGTGCCGCACGTAGGCGCGCTTGCCCGGGTCGACCACGAAGGTGAAGGCGACTTCGCGCTTCTCGCGGTTCAGCTGGGGGTCGGCGTTGACGTTGGCGAAGGCGTAGCCGAAGGTGCCGAGGCGCTCGGCGATGCGCTTGATCGAGGCTTCCTGCAGCGCGCCCGAATAGGTCTTGCCCGGCTCGAGCAGGATCAGCTGGCGCAGTTCTTC
Source organism: Massilia sp. UBA2709 (assembly GCA_002354135.1). Taxonomy (GTDB): domain Bacteria; phylum Pseudomonadota; class Gammaproteobacteria; order Burkholderiales; family Burkholderiaceae_D; genus Telluria. Next base: position 26,526 of record DEKZ01000279.1, read on the forward strand.
CTCGCGGCCGAAGGTCTCGCCGTCCAGCTTGACGCTCGATACGGTGTACTTCTCGCCTTCGGTGATGTTGATGGTGAGGTAGATGTCCTTCTTGTCCGGCGTGATCGCGACCTGGGTCGATTCGACGTTCGCCTCGAGATAGCCGCGGTCCAGGTAATAGGACTTGATCGCTTCGAGGTCGCCGGTCAGCTTGGTCTTGGAGTACTGGTCGGCCTTCGAGTACCAGGTGAACCAGCCCGAGGTCGAGAGCTGCAGCAGCTCGCGGATTTCCTTGTCCGAGACGACCTTGTTGCCGACGATGTTGATCTGCTTGATGCGTGCGACCTCGCCTTCGTCGACGTTGAACATCACGTTGACGCGGTTGCGTTCGATCGGGGTGACGGTGGTGGTGATCTTCACGCCGTACAGGCCGTGCGAGAGATACTGGCGCTTGAGCTCCTGCTCGGCGCGGTCGACCGCGGACTTGTCGTAGATCTTGGTCTCGCCCACGCCGATCTCGCCCAGGGCCTTGACCAGCATGTCCTTCTCGAATTCCTTGGCGCCGGTGAAGTCGACGTTGGCGATCGCCGGGCGCTCCTCGACCAGCACGACCAGCACGCCGTTCTCTTCTTCCAGGCGGATGTCCTTGAAGAAGCCGGTCGCGTACAGCGCCTTGATCGCGGTGATGCTCTTTTCGTCATCGAAGGTTTCGCCCACGCGCACCGGCAGATAGGTGAACACGGTGCCGGCTTCGGTGCGCTGGATGCCTTCGATCCGGATGTCCTTGACGACGAACGGGTTGACGGCGAACGCAGGGCCGGCGCACAGCGCCAGCACGGCCGCGCCGATCAGGCTGCGGCGAATGAACGGCAGGGCAAAACGATCTGGTTGTGAATTCATTGGCTAAATCAACGGGTCAGTCATTGGACAACATACATATTCTTGTTTGCCGGTGCCGCGGAAAGACTAGAGCAGTCTTCCCAGGTCATTGAAGACGGCGAGCGCCATCAGCATGAACAGCAGGCCTACCCCTGCGCGCTGCGCGAATGCCTGGATTCGCTCGGACAGGGGACGCCCGGTCAAAACTTCCAGCGAATAATACAGCAAATGGCCACCATCCAGCACTGGAATTGGTAACAGATTCATTACACCCAGGCTCACGCTGACCACCGCGATAAAGCCCAAAAACGTGGCGAGGCCCATGCGTGCTGTCTGTCCGGCGTAGTCGGCGATCGTGAGCGGGCCGGTCACGTTCTTCAGCGAAGCCTGGCCGGTGACGATCTTGCCGATCATCTTGAAGGTCAGCGCCGTCATCTCCCAGGTGCGGCA
>DEKZ01000279.1:27859-28081 GCA_002354135.1 Massilia sp. UBA2709
GCTTCTGCAGGGCCTCGAACGGGCCGTCCTGCACCGTCACGAAGTCGACCGCGGGCGCGAGCTGGACCTTGGCTACGCCCTGCCCCTGCGCATCGCGTTCGGGCGTGAGCGGCAGCGACAGCAGCGCGCCGTCGCGGCGCACCTGCAGCTGCAGCGTGCGTTCCGGCGCCGCGCGCACCGTGCGCACGAAGTCGGCGGCATCGACCAGCGGCTTGCCGTCGA
>DEKZ01000280.1:0-3164 GCA_002354135.1 Massilia sp. UBA2709
CCTGCGTTCGCTGTTGCCACCCTAGTTGGCAGATCAACTACTTGATTTCGTTGACGTTTTACTTCAGCGCCGAAGCGGAGGCGAACTATAGCAAACCGTCGGGGCATCGCGCAAGCCCCTCGTTGTGGAACAAACGACACAGCCCGATCAGCCCGGCGGACGGCGCAGCGAAGGATCGTCGCCGAGCACCAGCGGCATGGCGCGCGACCAGCGGTTGGCCGAGAGCGAAAAACTCAGCGAACGCACCTGGTGGTACCATCCTGCCGGTACGTAGAGCATGTCGCCCGGCTGGACGATGCATTCGATCAGCGCCGCCCGGCGCGCCAGCGGGTAACGTTCGAAGTCGGGCGCTTCCGGATCGAAGGGCGAACCGAACAGCAAGGCATTCGCTTCCCGCGTATAGAGGTACTCGTCGTGGTGCGGCGGCGCCAGGAAGATGCGCTTCTCGCCCCAGATCTGGGCGAAGAGGTTGTCGTCGTAGTCGCAATGCAGGGGCGTGACCGTGCCGGCCGGCCCCAGCCAGAACCGCGGCGGCCCCGGCTTCGCGATAAAGGGCGGCCAGTGACAGAAGCGGTTCAGGGCGCGCAGCTCGAGGTTGCCGACATAGGGCGGCAGGCTTCCCGTGCCGGCGGCGGCCAGGTCGAGGTAGTCGAGCATGGACATGTCCTGCATGGCGCGGTCGGGCGCGAAGGCCGTGCCGACGTAGTCGCCCACGCGCGCCCGCACCGGCAGCGCACCGAAGCGTTCGCGCAAGGTCTGCGGCGTCAGCGCGCACAGCGGCCAGCGCCTGGCCGCTCCCGGGAGCAGGAAAGGCAGGCCCTGCGCTGCGCGCGCCTGGAAGCTCGCCGCGTCAATCCCCGCCGCACGCGGCACTTCGTACAGGACAGGCAGATCCCGGGAGGTGCGCCGGATCGCCTCGCGCATGGCGTCGATCGAGGTCACGCCGCGCACCTGCGCATCGCGCTCTTCACGCGCCCGCTTCTTCGCCCTTGCCTCGTCGTCCGCCAGGCGCTCGGTCATCAGGGGCCGCGGCGGCAGTCCCGGCGTCGCGGGGCCATGGGCTGCGTTTTCGCCGAGCGGATCGGCGTCGTTCTTGTCTGGCATGGCGATGCATCGCCCGTGCATGTCCTTGCCGGGCCGGAGAATTGATATCGGGGCGACAGCATAGCGCAGGCGATGACGTATTCCCAAGCGCCGCCCGCTCTTGCATTGCGGGCCGCATTGCCAGCAGCGGCCATTCCATGGATGATCTCGTTTTCCTGAGCCGATTCCGAAGGCAAGACCCATGCGCACCCTGCACCCCTTCCCCGACGACGACGGGCGCCCCGTCGTCATCCGCCAGCCCTCCGCGCCCACCCCGCTCTCCTGCTGGCTGGATGCGCAACAGCACGCGACCGTCATTCCCGCCGGTCCGCTTCCGGCGGCGCTGAACGGCATCGCCTTCGCCCCCTGGACCGAAGCCCCGGACACCGCACACGGCTGGAGCGCCTGCGCCATGGACGCCGCGCTGGACGAACCGCCCTTCCTGCTCCCCGCCGGGATGGCGGCCGCCGCCGGCACCGTAATCCGCGAGGACGACGGGCGCGTGTGGCTGGTCGCGCCCTCGAACGGCTTCGGCGGCTACGCGGCGACTTTCCCCAAGGGCCGCGTCGACCCCTGCACCAGCCTGCAGTGCGCCGGCGTGCGCGAAGCCTACGAGGAATCCGGGCTGCGGGTGCGCATCGAAGCCTTCCTGCTCGACGTGCGGCGCACCCAGACTTATACCCGCTTCTACATCGCGCGTCGGATCGGCGGCAGCCCGGCCTGCATGGGCTGGGAATCCCAGGCCGTTCACCTGGTCCCGGCGACGCAGTTGCGCCAGGTGGCGACGCACCCGAACGACGGCCCGGTCATCGCGGCGCTGGAACGCTGGCTGGAACAACAATAGGCTCAAACAGGCTCAGGCCGACTTCCTGTTCAGGCCCAGGTAGGTATCGATCACCTTCGGATCGTTCGCCAGCGCGTCGGCCGGCCCTTCCATCACCACCTCGCCGGTCTCCAGCACATAGCCGTAGTCCGCCGCCTGCAGCGCGGCGCGTGCGTTCTGCTCGACCAGCAGGATGGCGACACCGGTTTCCTTGAGCCGCACGATGACGCGGAAGATCTCCTTGACGATGAGGGGCGCCAGCCCCAGGCTGGGTTCGTCGAGCATCAATAGCTGGGGCTTGGCCATCAGCGCGCGGCCCAGCGCCACCATCTGGCGCTCTCCGCCCGACATCGTGCCGGCCGCCTGCAGCCGCCGCTCGCGCAGGCGCGGGAACAGATCGTAGACGAAGGCCAGCTGCGCGGCGTAGTCCTTCTCGCCGCGCCGGTAGCGCGCATAACTGCCGAGCAGCAGGTTGTCCTCCACGCTCATGGTGGTGAACAGGTCGCGGCTTTCCGGCACCAGGCTCATGCCCTGGGCGACCCGTCCCTCGACCGGCCAGGCGCCGACCTCGACGCCGCGCAGCAGCACGGCGCCACGCGTCGATGCGTTGGCGCCGAGCGCGCCGGCGATCGCGTTCAGCATGGTGGACTTGCCGGCGCCATTCGGCCCGATGACGGTGACGATCTGGCCGGCGCCGACGGTGATGCTCGCGCCATGGAGCGCCTCCACCTTGCCGTAGGCGACGTGCAGCTTGTCGATGTGTAGAACAGGCGTGGTCATCTCAGTCTATCCCTCCGAGGTAGGCTTCCAGGACGGCCGGGTCCTGCTGCACCTGGGCCGGCACGCCTTCCGCGATCTTCGTTCCGAACTCCATCACGATCAGCCTGTCGGCCAGGTTCATCACGAAGTCCATGTCGTGCTCGACCAGCAGGATGCTCATCCCCTCGCCCTTCAACTTGTCGAGCAGGCCGGCCAGGGCCTGCTTCTCTTTATAGCGCAGGCCGGCGGCGGGCTCGTCCAGCAGCAGCAGCGCAGGGTCCGCACAGAGTGCCCGCGCGATTTCCAGGATGCGCTGCTGGCCGAGCGCCAGGTTGCCTGCCTGCTCGTACAACAGTTCGCCCAGCCCCACCCGCTCGAGCTGGCGCCGCGCCTCGTACAGCAGCGCCGCCTCTTCCTCGCGGTCGAGCTGGAGCGCGCTGGCCAGCACGCCGCGGCGGGCGCGCAGGTGGGCGCCGATCGCCACGTTCTCCAGCACCGT
>DEKZ01000280.1:3194-8947 GCA_002354135.1 Massilia sp. UBA2709
GGAAGGTGCGGCCGATGCCCAGCTTGACGATCTCGCGCGCCGGCAAGGCGTCGATGCGGGTCAGGATGTCGCCGCAGCGCAGGCGGATTTCGCCGCCGCTGGCCGGCAGCACGCCGGTCACCAGGTTGAACATGGTCGACTTGCCGGCGCCGTTCGGCCCGATCAGGCCGACGATCTCGCCGCCGTGCACGGTAAAGCTCATGTCGTTGACGGCGACCAGGCCGCCGAACTGCTTGCGGGCCTTGTCGACCACCAGCAGCGGATAGCCCGGCGCCGCCTTGGCCCGCAGCGGCAGCGCCAGCGCACTCTCGGGAGCCAGCGCGGCCGGCCGCTGCGGCAGGTACTGGGCGATGAAAGGCCAGATGCCGTTGCGGGCGCGCTGCAGCAGGACCACCATCAGCACGCCGAAGACGATGATCTCGAAGTTGCCGTTCGAGCCGATCAGCGCGGGCAGCCAGCTTTGCAATTGGTCCTTGAGGATGGTGAGCACCGCCGCGCCCAGGATGGCGCCCCACAGGTAGCCGGCGCCGCCGATCACCGCCATGAACAGGTATTCGATGCCGGAGTTCAGCCCGAAAGGCGACGGGTTGACGGCGCGCTGCAGGTGGGCGTAGAGCCAGCCCGACACGCAGGCCAGCAGCGCCGCGATGACGAAGATGCGGATCTTCATCGCCGCGGTGTTCACCCCCATGGCCTCGGCCATCAGCGCGCCGCCCTTGAGCGCGCGGATCGCGCGCCCGGAGCGGGAGTTGAGCAGGTTGCGCAGCAGGAGCACGGCGCCCAGCACCACCACCCAGATCATGAAGTACATGCTCTTGCCCGAGGAGAGATCGATGCCGAACAGGGTGATGGGCGGGATGCCGGCGATGCCGTCGTACTTGCCGAGGAACTCGAGGTTGCCGAACAGGTAGTAGAGCGAGAGGCCCCAGGCGATGGTCCCGAGCGGCAGGTAGTGGCCGGACAGGCGCAGCATGATGGCGCCGATGAAGAGGCTGGACGCGGCCGTCACGAGCAGGCCGCAGGCCAGCCCCAGCCAGGGCGACAGGCCCTGGGCCGTGGCGAGGTAGGCGGTGGCGTAGGCGCCCAGGCCCACGAAGGCGGCCTGGCCGAAGGACGTCAACCCGCCGACGCCGGTCAGCAGCACCAGGCCCAGCGCGACGATGGCATACAGCCCGATGTAGTTGCCGAGCGTGATCCAGTACGGCGGCAGCGGCAGCAGGCCGAAGGCCAGCGCGGCGCTTCCGAAAACGAGCAGCGAACGGCGCGTCATGCTTCTTCCTCCTCGACCTGGGGATGGGCGATCGAGCGCCACAGCAGCACCGGAATGATCAGGGTGAACACGATCACCTCCTTCAGGGCGCTGGCATAGAAGGAGGAATAGGCTTCCAGCAGCCCGACCAGCAAGGCGCCGGCGGCGGCCAGCGGATAGCTCGCCAGGCCGCCGATGATGGCGCCCACAAAACCCTTCAGCCCCATCAGGAAGCCGCTGTCGTAGTAGATCGTGGTGATCGGCGCGATCAGCACGCCGCACAGGGTGCCGATGAACGAGGCCAGCAGGAAGGCCAGGCGCCCGGCCTGGACCGTGCCGATGCCCACCAGGCGCGCGCCGCGCCGGTTGACCGCCGTGGCGCGCAGGGCCTTGCCCGAGAGCGTGCGGTCGAAATACAGCCAGAGCGCGCCGATCAGCAGCAGCGCGGTGGCGATCACGACGATGCTCTGGCCCGAAACGGTCACGGTGCCGACATTGAAAACCTCCGACCAGAAGGGCGTGGTGCGCGAGCCCTCGGCGCCGAACAGGACCAGGCCGATGCCGAGCATGACCAGGTGCACGGCGACGGCCACGATCAGGAGCACCAGCACCGGGCTCTCCGCCAGCGGCTGGAAAGCCAGGCGGTAGATCATCGGCCCCATCGGCACGACGATGGCAAAGGCCAGCAGCAGTTGCAGCAGCATCGGCAGGGCCGCGCCGTCGACGCTGCGGGCGAGCCCGTAGACCGCGGCCGGCAGCAGCACGAACTTGAGGAAGGAAGCCGCCAGCGCCCGCGGGCGATCGGCCTGCCCGGCCAGGCTGCGCAGGGTGGCGATTGCCTCCTGCACGAAACTGGCAGCGCCAAGAATCAGCAGCAGGGTCGCGCTTTGCGGGAAATGCCCGGCCTGGAAGGCCGCCATGGTCAGGGCGCCGAAGGCGACGAATTCGCCCAATGGAATGAAGATGACGCGGGTGATCGAGAACACCAGCACCAGCGCCAGGGCCAGCAGCACATAGACCGCGCCGCTGGCGATGCCGTCCTGGGTCAGGATGGCGAAAATAGATAAATCCATACCGCTGCCGATGGGTGCGACGGCGCCTGCCGGCCACACCCGCGTGGCCCTCCTCTCTCCAATATCCGTTATCGGGCGGCGCTGCATGAGGCCGCCTTGTTGTGCTTAGATGATATGCGAAAACAATTAAAAATCGGACATTTTTTCCTGACGAGCAGCCTATACTATGTGCTGTTCCCGCCCGTTCACCTGCGCAGGGATGGAGGCGGAGACTTGACACAACAACAAAGGAGACTCGCATGAACCACGCCCCCGGCTTCCCCTTCGTCCGCAAGCGCGTCCTTGCCCTTGCCGCCTTCGCTACCCTCACCGCCCTGAGCGCCCACGCCCAGATCAAGGTCGGCGTCTCGATCTCGACCACCGGCCCGGCCGCTTCGCTGGGCATCCCGGAAAAGAACACGGTGTCGCTGTTCCCGGCCGAGATCGCCGGCCAGAAGGTGCAGTACATCGTGCTCGACGACGCCTCGGACGCCACCCAGGCGGTGAAGAACGCGCGCAAGCTGATCTCCGAAGACAAGGTCGACCTGCTGATCGGCTCCTCGATCACGCCGACCTCGCTCGCGATGCTGGAAGTGGCCGCCGAAACCGAGACCCCCATGATCTCGATCGCGGGCGGTTCGCGCATCGTCGAACCGATGGACGCCAAGCGGCGCTGGGTCTTCAAGACCACCCAGCACGACGGCCAGATGGCCGACGCCATCACCCAGCACATGGCGAAGATCGGCGTCAAGACCATGGGCTTCATCAGCTTCAGCGACGCCTACGGCGACGGCTGGTGGAGCGAGGCGCAGAAGATGGCGGGCGCACGCAAGATCAAGGTGGTGGCCAACGAGCGCTTCGCCCGCACCGACACCTCGGTCACCGGCCAGGTGCTGAAGCTGGTCTCGGCCAATCCCGACGCGATCCTGATCGCGGCCTCCGGCACCCCGGCCGCGCTGCCGCAAAAAGCGCTGCGCGAACGCGGCTACCGCGGCAAGATCTACCAGACCCACGGCGTGGCCAACAGCGACTTCCTGCGCGTGTGCGGCGCCGACTGCGAAGGCACCTTCATTCCGGCCGGCCCGATGCTCGTCGCAGCCCAGCTGCCCGACGCCAATCCGGTGAAGAAATCGGCGCTGGCCTACGTGAGCAAGTACACGGGCGCCTACAACAAGGACAGCCTGTCGACCTTCGGCGGCCACGCCTGGGATGCGTCCCTGCTGCTGCAGGAAGCCGCGAAGACGGCGGTGCCGAAGGCCAAGCCGGGGACGAAGGAATTCCGCGCAGCGCTGCGCGACAGCCTGGAAGGCATCAAGAACCTGCCCGCCTCGCACGGCATCTTCAACATGACGCCGACCAACCACCAGGGGCTGGACGGGCGCTCGCAGGTGATGGTGCGGATCGAGAAGGGAACCTGGAAGTACGTGCCGTAAGCACGCATCCACCGAGCCAGGCGGCGCCGTGTCGACTTTGTCGCACGGCGCCGTCTGCGTTTCCGCCTCCCCGCATCGTCACTCGCCGCTCGCCCCCTATCTTGCGCCCCGTCTGCGGCAGGCACGTTATGCTTGATTGACAAGTACTTTTCTATAAATGTTTTTCCAGGCGGCACGATCAGGCCCGGACCGCAAGACCCCGCCGCCTGCCGCCGGACGGCTCATTCAGGAGGAGCAGCATGGAATCGAGGAACAGCGTCGCCGACATCTGGGGCGAACGCACGCCGTATGCAGGCGAAGGCGACTGGTCCATCCGGGTGGACCAGCGTACGCTCGACGAGCCCGAGCGCTGGGTGCAATCGGCCTGTGTGCTGTGCTCGAACGGCTGCGGATGCGACATCGGGGTCAAGGATGGACGCATCGTCGGCGTGCGCGGGCGCGCGCAGGACGTCGTCAACCGCGGGCGCCTGGGACCGAAAGGATTGCACGGCTGGGAGGCCAACAACAGTCCGGACCGCCTCACCCATCCGATGATCCGCCGCCACGGCCGCCTGGAGCGGGCAAGCTGGGACGAAGCGATGGAGTTGATCGTCGAGCGCACCAGGCAGGTCAAGCGCGACTTCTCGGCCGGGGGCATCGGTTTCTATACCAGCGGCCAGCTCTTCCTCGAGGAATACTACACGCTGGGCATGATCGGCAAGGCCGGGCTCGGGACGCCCCACATGGACGGGAACACCCGCCTGTGCACCGCCACCTACCCGCCCGAACGGGTCGAGGAGATCACGGGCGTGCCGGCCGCCGACCTGCGCCGCGCCGCCGGGATCGTCGGCGAGTCGCGCATGCTGCTCTCGACCTGCCTGCAGGGCGTCTACCAGTCGAACCAGGCCACCGCCGCGGCCGTCCAGGTGAACAACGTCAACCTGGTCCTGGGGCGCATCGGCCGGCCCGGCTGCGGCATCCTGCAGATGAACGGCCAGCCGACCGCCCAGAACACCCGCGAATCGGGCGCCGACGGCGACCTGCCGGGATTCCGCAACTGGAACAACATCGAGCACATCGAAGACCTGGCGCGGGTCTGGAACGTCGATCCGGCCATCATCCCGCACTGGACCCCACCCACCCATGCGATGCAGATCTTCCGCTACTGCGAGACCGGCTCGATCCGCATGCTGTGGATCCAGGCCACCAACCCGGCCGTGTCCCTGCCCAACCTGAACCGGGTGCGCAAGATCCTGGAAAACCCCGAGCTCTTCGTGGTCGTGCAGGACGCCTTCCTCACCGAGACCGCGCAGATGGCCGACGTGGTCCTGCCGGCGGCGCTGTGGGGAGAGAAGACCGGCTGCTTCACCAACGTCGACCGCACTGTCCACATCAGCCACAAGGCGGTCGAGCCGCCGGGCGAAGCGCGCTCGGACTTCGACATCTTCGTCGACTTCGCGCGCCGCATGGACTTCAGGGACAAGGACGGCGCGCCGCTGATCAAGTGGAGCACGCCGGAAGAAGCCTTCGAGGGCTGGAAGGCCTGCACGCGCGGCCGTCCCTGCGACTACACCGGCCTGAGCTACGAAAAGCTCAGCGGCGGCTCGGGTATTCCCTGGCCCTGCAACGAAGCGCACCCGGAAGGCGACGCGCGCATCTACCAGGACCTGGTGTTCCCGACCGACGCCGACTACTGCGAGAGCTACGGCCACGACCTGATTACCGGCGCGCCGGTGCCCGAGAAGGAATACCGGGCCAGCAATCCGGCGGGGCGCGCCGTCCTCAAGGGCGCCGAGCACATGGCGCCTTTCGAGGAGCCCGATGCCGACTATCCGCTCTACCTGACGACGGGCCGCCTGGTCTACCACTTCCACACCCGCACCAAGACCGGCCGTGCGCCGGCCCTGGCCGCGGCGGCGCCGGAAGACTTCGTGCAGCTCGCGCGCGAGGACGCCGAGCGCCTGGGGGTCGCCGACGGCGACTGGGTCCGCATCACCTCGCGCCGCGGCGTCGCCGAAGCCCGCGCCACGCTCGGCGATA
>DEKZ01000353.1:0-1721 GCA_002354135.1 Massilia sp. UBA2709
GGGCCAGGCAGGAACGCACCAGGCCGACGCGCAGGCCGGCCGACAGGCCGCTGCTGGCGCGCACCGCGGTCGCCGCGGCATGCAGGTCGCTGACGGCAGCCGGCCGGTTGCCGGTGGCCTCGTGCAGGGCCGCGTTGGCGATCGCGACGCAGGCGCTCACTTCCGGACTGTCGCGCAGCGAGCGTTCGAGGTCGCGCACCACGGCGCCGGCCGCTTGCGGGTCGCCGCGCTTGACCAGGGCCTTGACCAGCTTGACGTGGTCCTCGGGATCGCGGAATTCGGAATAGCGCGCCTTGGCCACCACCTGCTTGAGGGCTCGTTCGGCGGCCGCCGGATCGCCCGCTTCGAGCGCGACTTCGCCGAGTTTGCGCAGGCGGCGCACCATGTGCGGCGAGATGGCCACCGCTTCCTCGAGGATTTTCTGGGCCTGGGCATGGGCGCCGGCCGCCTCGTGGCAGCGGGCGAGTAAATCGTAGGCTGCCATCAGCTGGCCGTTGGCGGAGACCAGCATCTGCAGCGTGTCGCGCGCTTCGTCGATGCGGCCTTGGGCGAACAGGGCGCGCGCCAGGCCCAGGCCGGCCCAGCCGAGCGGCTTGTAGCCGAGCACCTTGCGGTAGATCTGCTCGGCCTCGCCGTGTTCCCTGAGCTGGGCGTGCAGCTCGGCGCGCAGGCGCGCGAAGTCGAGGGCGTGGCGGGGATGCGCCAGTTCGCCTGCCGCGGCCGAGCGGATCGCCTCGTGCAGCTTGCCCTGGGCGACCAGTTGCCAGGTCGGCAGGAAGACCGCGCGCCGCTCGATGGCGCGGGTGATGCGTGCGCCCAGGGTTTCGGCGGTGAAGGGCTTCAGGACGTAGTCGGTCGGCGCCAGTTCGGCCGCGCTGACGACCTTGCCGTGGACGGCTTCCGAAGTGAGCATGATGAAGATCGCCCATGGGGCGATCAGGCGGTGGTGGCGCAGGTCTTCGAGCAGCTGCTGACCGTCCTGGCCGTCGCCGGCGCTGCTGCCCAGGTCGTACTCGCAGAGGATGATGTCGTAGGAACGGCGCGTGAGCTGGCGGATCGCCGTGCCGGAATTGACGGCATACTCGATCTTGCTGATGCCGCCCAGGTTCAACATGTTCTGCAGGCTGGCGCGCATGCCCGGATTGGGGTCGATCACCAGTACCGACAGCTTGCTGTTCTCTTGCATCGTTTCTCGTTTACGCTCAACCATTCTCGTCTCCTGCCGCTACGATACCGACAAGCATCCTGCGCGGCAACCGAATCGGGCCTGGCGCACCAGGAGCCACGTCCGGGCGGTCGCCGCGGCCTGGTTCGGCGGGTCGGACCGCGTGCTCCATGGCCGGGGCAAGCGCCCGGGGTAGGAAGGTGTTGTCAACCCTGTATAATAGCGGGCTATCTTTCACCCGCAGCCACGCTGCATCAACCAACTTCCAGCCATGTTGATTCTGCCGGGTTCCAACGCCCTTTCGGTATTTCGTAGCCAACGCCTCCTGAACCAGCTGCAAGCAGTCGCCCCCACGATTGCATCGGTCCAGGCTCGCTTCTACCACTTCATAGACGCCAGCGCACCGCTGTCCACCGCGGACACCGAACGCCTGAGCGCCATGCTCACCTATGGCGAGCCGGTCCCGGAGACGCTGTACGAGGGCGCGACCGAAGAATTCTTCGTGATCCCGCGCCTGGGCACGATCTCGCCCTGGGCCTCGAAAGCGACCGACATC
>DEKZ01000353.1:1814-5056 GCA_002354135.1 Massilia sp. UBA2709
GCCCAGCTGGTCGCGGCCCTGCTGCACGACCGCATGACGGAAACCGTACTGCGCAGCGCCGACGACGCCGTGCGCCTGTTCGACGAGCTCGAAGGCAAGGCACTGGAGTCGATCGACGTACTGGGCCAGGGCCGCGACGCCCTGGTGCGCGCCAATACGGAACTGGGCCTGGCCATGTCAGAAGACGAAGTCGACTACCTGCATGAGGCCTTCACCAAGGCCCAGCGCAACCCGACCGACGTCGAGTTGATGATGTTCGCGCAGGCGAACTCGGAACACTGCCGCCACAAGATCTTCAACGCCGACTGGGTGATCGACGGCGTGAAGCAGGACAAGTCGCTGTTCCAGATGATCAAGAACACGCACCAGCTGCAACCGAAGGGCACGATCGTCGCCTACAGCGACAATTCCTCGATCATGGAAGGCGCGACGGTGACGCGCTTCTTCCCGCGCGCGGGCGGCGAATACGCGCCGTCGACCGAACTGGTCCACACCCTGATGAAGGTCGAGACCCACAACCACCCGACCGCGATCTCGCCTTTCCCGGGCGCCTCGACCGGCGCCGGCGGCGAGATCCGCGACGAGGGCGCGACCGGCCGCGGCGCCAAGCCGAAGGCGGGCCTGACCGGCTTCACGGTCTCGAACCTGCTGCTGCCGGATGCCCAGCGTCCGTGGGAGAACGCGGTGGACGTGACCGCCAAGGGCGATAAAGCGGATGCACCGGTCTACGGCAAGCCGGAACGCATCGCTTCGCCGCTGCAGATCATGATCGACGGCCCGCTCGGCGGCGCCGCCTTCAGCAACGAATTCGGCCGTCCGGTCCTGGGCGGTTACTTCCGCACCTACGAACAGAACGCCCAGGCCGCCGGCGGCGTCTACGGCTACCACAAGCCGATCATGATCGCGGGCGGCATCGGCAACATCGCGGATGAACACACCCACAAGAACGACATCCCGGTCGGCAGCCTGCTGATCCAGCTGGGCGGTCCGGGCATGCGCATCGGCATGGGCGGCTCGGCCGCGTCCTCGATGGNNAACCCGGAAATGGAACGCCGCGCCCAGGAAGTCATCAACGGCTGCTGGCAGCTGGGTGCTGGCAACCCCATCATCTCGATCCACGACGTTGGCGCAGGTGGCCTGTCGAACGCCTTCCCGGAAATCGTGAACGACGCCAAGCGCGGCGCGACCTTCGATTTGCGCAAGATCCAGCTCGAAGAAAGCGGGATGGCGCCGAAGGAAATTTGGTCGAACGAGTCGCAAGAGCGCTATGTGTTGGCAATTTCTCCAAATGACCTGCAAAAATTCGCATCGCTGTGCGAGCGCGAGCGTTGCCCGTTTGCGGTGGTCGGCGTCGCCACCGAAGAGCGCCAGCTGCGCGTGATCGATCCGGAGATGGGCAATAGCCCAGTCGATATGCCGATGGAAGTCCTGCTCGGCAAGCCGCCCAAGATGCAGCGCAATGTCGAGCACGTCCAGCGCACGCTGCCGGCGGTCGACCTGACCGGCATCTCGCTGGAAGAAGCCGCGCGCCGCGTGCTGCTGCTGCCGACCGTGGCCGACAAGTCCTTCCTGATCACCATCGGCGACCGCACCGTGGGCGGCATGACCGTACGCGACCAGATGGTCGGCCCCTGGCAGGTGCCAGTGGCCGACTGCGCCGTCACCGCGATGAGCTATGAAGGCTACAAGGGCGAAGCGATGGCCATGGGCGAGCGTACCCCGCTGGCCGTGATCGACGCCGCCGCCTCGGGCCGCATGGCCGTGGGCGAGGCCATCACCAACATCGCGGCCGCCCCGATCGCCTCGATCGAGGACATCAAGCTGTCGGCCAACTGGATGGCCGCCTGCGGCCAGCCGGGCCAGGACGCGGCCCTGTTCGACACCGTGAAAGCCGTCGGCATGGAACTGTGCCCGGCCCTGGGCATCAGCATCCCGGTCGGCAAGGATTCGCTGTCGATGCGCACGACATGGCAGGACGAGGGCGAAGCCAAGGAAGTGATTTCGCCGGTCTCGCTGATCGTATCCGCCTTCGCGCCGGTGCCGGACGTGCGCCGTTCGCTGACGCCGCAACTGCGAACGGACCTCGGCGAGACCGCCCTGGTGCTGATCGACCTGGGCCGCGGCAAGAACCGCCTCGGCGCATCGAGCCTGGCGCAGGTCACCCAGCAGCTGGGCGATTCCGTGCCGGACGTCGATTCGCCGGAAGACCTGAAGGCCTTCTTCGGCGCAATTCAACGACTGAATGCCGAAGGCAAGCTGCTGGCCTACCACGACCGCTCCGATGGCGGCCTGTTCGCCACGCTGGTCGAGATGGCCTTTGCCGGCCGCGCCGGCGTCTCGGTGAACCTCGACATCCTGACCATGGAAGGCGAGCACGCCTCGGACTGGGGCGACGCCAAGAACTGGGCAAGCCAGGTCGGCGAGCGCCGCAACGAGATGACCCTGCGCGCGCTGTTCTCGGAAGAGCTGGGCGCCGTCGTCCAGGTGCGCGAGGAAGACAAGCGGCAGGTAATGAACGTGCTGCGCGAACTGAACCTGGGCGCCTGCAGCCACATCATCGGCAAGGTCAACGATCGCGGCGTGGTCGAGTTCACGCGCGACGCGAAAGTCATCTACAACGAAAAGCGCAGCAGCCTGCACCGCCTGTGGAGCGAGACCAGCTGGCGCATCGCGCGCCTGCGCGACAACCCGGCCTGCGCCGACCAGGAATACGATCGCCTGCTGGACGAAACCGATCCTGGCCTGTCGCCGAAGCTCACCTTCGACCCGAGCGAGAACATTGCAGCGCCCTTCATCGCGACGGGCGTGCGTCCGCGCGTGGCCATCCTGCGCGAGCAGGGCGTCAACTCGCACATCGAGACCGCCTGGGCGATGCACCAGGCCGGCTTCAATGCGGTCGACGTGCACATGAGCGACCTGATCGCCGGCCGCGCGAAGCTCGACGATTTCCACGGCGTGATCGCGGTCGGCGGCTTTTCCTACGGCGATGTGCTGGGCGCGGGCGAAGGCTGGGCCAAGACCATCCTGTTCAACGAGGGGCTGGCCGAGCAGTTCGCGCGCTTCTTCGCGCGCCAGGACACCTTTGGCCTCGGCGTGTGCAACGGTTGCCAGATGCTGGCCAACCTGAAGCCCATCATCCCGGGCGCCCACGCCTGGCCGAAGTTCACCCGCAACAAGTCCGAGCAGTTCGAAGCGCGCTTCGGCATGGTCGAGGTGCTGGACTCGCCGTCGATCTTCTTCGC
>DEKZ01000352.1 GCA_002354135.1 Massilia sp. UBA2709
GCTGGTTGTAGAGGTAGCCGGCCGGCTTGCCGGCGATGCGCGGGAAATACACGCCGCCGGCGCTCGTGCCCTGGCTGTCCTTCGGGGCATGGCAGGCGATACAAGCAGCCACGCGCTGCTCCAGGGTGTCGGGGATGGCCCGGGAGGGCCCGCCGGCGGGCACGCCGGGCGCAGGAACGCCCTGTGCAGCCGCAGGAAGGGCGGGGAGTAGCAGGGCCAGCGCACTGGCCGCCAGGGCCCGCGACGCGGAAAGAGAGAAAGCGCATTGGCGCAGCTGGCTGGTCGTCAAATCGGTTTTCCTGTCATTGCACGGCCAGCTGGCGCCGGCCGGCGTCACTTCGAGACGGTCTTGCCCGCAGGCGACGCCTGGATGCGGGTAGACGTAATAACAGAATGATACCGCGCGGTGTGGCCACGCGGCATCATGTTGCAAAAAAAAGAATAGTGCGCGCGATGCGTTCAGCGCGACTGCGCCACCGTTTGCGGCACGACGCCGGCATGCTTCAGGGCCTCGTCGTAGACAGGCGGCATGAAGCCGTCGATGCGGCGGTTGCCGATCAGGATCAGGGGAACACCCTTGCCGCCGAGCTTGCTGAAGGCTTCCCTGGCGGCGGGCGACTGCTGGACGTCGTAGTCGGCGAAAGCGATGCCGCGTTCGCGCAGGTAGTCGCGCGCCTTGGCGCAGTGGGGGCAGGTCGCGGTGCCGTACATCACGACCTTGGTATTGGGGTTGGGGAAGTAGGCGGCGTAATTGCCCTCGGTATAGTCGCCCTTGAGCCATTGCGGCACGCGTGGCGCCAGGGTGCCGATGGCGACGCCGGCCGCGATGATGAGGAGGTAAGAAAAGGCGGTCTTCAGGTGTTTCAATGCACTCTCCCGTGGTGACTGCGTCACTTGTCGTTGTATTGGCGTTGTCGCCACGGGAATAGTAGCGCCTGGATTGCTAAGCGGAAGCAGTCAACAATGATAGGTTCCGCCAGCTTCTTGCGTCTACAGGCAATCGTTGAGCGTCAGGCGGCATCCTGCGCGCGCCAGCGGCGGTAGACGCGCAGGGAGACGTGGGCGTCGTCGGCCGCATACAGGATCTGCTTCTCGCTCAGGCGCGGCAGCGCCCAGTTGGTGGTGGTGATGCGCTTGGATTTCTGCATCTCCTGGCCGAAGAAGCGCGCTACCGCGGTCTTGGCGCCCAGCGGATTGCGCTCGCCGCGGCGGCGCAGGGCGGTGGAAAGGTCGAGCACGTTGCGCGGCTCGATGCCGAGCTTGGCGCGTACGCGGCGCAGGTCGTCGCCCAGGCCGAATCCCACCTTCAGGATGGTCTCCGACTCGAGCACCGCGCGCAGCACGTCGAGGAGCGGCGCAAGGGACGGCGCGTTCGCCGCGATGTCCCGTTGCGCACCGATCTGGAACAACCAGGCGCGCTCGTCGGTGGCGAGCTGGACCAGGTGCGGCCCGGTCGATTCCTCGCCCTTGGCGAAGGTCGGCTTGGACTCGGTGTCGAAGCCGACGGCATCCGATGCGGCAAGCGCCGCCAGTGCCGCGGCGGCGTCGGCCGCGGTTTTCACCAGCACGACGTCGGCCAGCTTGACCCCGTCGTAGGGCGGCAAGCTATCCTCGGGCGTCGCGCCCATCGGCGGCGCAATCAATTACGCGAGAACTTCGAGGCCAGCTGCTGCAGCTTTTCCTGGCGCAGGCGCGCCGCTTCGGCTTCGGCAGCCGCGGCTTTTTCCGCCTTCTTGCGTTCGGCTTCCTTCTTGAAGCGCTGCTGCAATTGCTCCTTGGCGTGGCTGCGGTGGGTGTCGGTCACTTCCGCGCCGGCCACGCCGTCGAGGTCGTAGCGGACGGTCGCCTTTTCCATCGAGCGCAGGTAGCGCATCGAGCCGGTGTGGATGCCGAGCGCGGCGCGCATGGTCTTGCGGTCCAGGCCGGGCATGCGGGCCAGCAGCTGCTTGTCGATGCCGATGGCCAGCGGCAGGCAGTCGCGGAAGGCGGGGAATTGCTGCTGCAATTGCTTGAGCAGGGCGCGTGCCGAAGGCGCAGGGCTTGCCGCGGCGGCAGGCGCCGCGGTGGCGGCCGATTCGGTAGCCGACTCGGTATCCGGCGCGTTTGCCGGCGTGGCGTTCGACGTGCTCGCTTCCGTAGCGGTGTTCTCGGCGGGATTGCTGGTAGTGACGTCGGTGGCTTCGGCGGCAGGACTAATGGTGTTCATTGACTTCATGGTAATAGCAGGAAAGCGAAGGATAGCATGCTGGCTCGCACAAGTGCGCTGCCAATCGTGTGACTTTCGCCGCGGTAGCTGTTCAGGGGCACAGGCAAGAGGGTGCTGAGGAGCATGCTCGGGTAGATTACCCGAGGCAAGCTCGCGCCGCCGTTCGCGAAATCGTGTATGATCCGCCCCTTGCCTCGCGCACGGCTTGCGCCGGCGCAGAGGGACGGAAGAGTCGTTCGTGGACGTTCAGGCAACACTATGTGATTTGTTTATATCAATTATCGGATATTTCAATTATCACCAATTCTTGCTTTAAGGCATAATGTTGTCTGTCCTCTCTATTCTTCCTAAACCAAGATAGAACCAAGCCCGTTTCACCCGACGGGCTTTTTTTCGTTCCAGCATGCACACCCCGATTTTGACCACTGCCCATCGACACCCTGCCACCCGCGCATCCGGCCAGGCCGCATGCCGCCGCAGGGGAAGGCGTGCTTGATTTGCGGCTTGTGCGCCCCTAATTAGGGCCATCCCCGTTTCCTTTTCCCCGGCCTGGATCAGGCCATGGTGAATTATTGACCTCGCAGGCGCGCATCCGCCTCGACAGGAGAGTTTTTTTATGAAGAACACCGCCAAGACCCTGACACTGACAGCGAAGAAGGCGCCGGCCAAGACCCCCACGGCGCAGCTGGCTGTGCCGAAAACCGCGACCTCCTACTTCCTCGAAACGGAAGCGGCGGCCAAGGTGACGGTGGTCAAGACCCGTTCGCGCCTGGCCTCGCTGAAGGCCCAGGCCGAGGCGGTGGCGAACGACGCAGTCACGGCCGAGCCGGCCGCGGCAGCGCCGGAAGCTGTCGAGGCCGCTCCGGCCGCCGTGGAAGCCGCGCCAGTTGCCGAGGCGCCGGCCGAAGCTGCGCCTGCCG
>DEKZ01000351.1 GCA_002354135.1 Massilia sp. UBA2709
GGAGCAGCGCGCGGTTGCGCGTGGCGCCGTCGGCGCGCGCCATCGCCCGCGACGCGGCCCGGGCATTGCGGCCCAGCGTGTGCATGTAGTCGGTGATGTCCATCGTGTTGGTTCCAGTTGCGTTGTGATAGTGCGGTGTTTGGATGCAGGTCGAGCCGCAGGCGTCGATTGAAGGTGGGCACAGGGTCCTGCGCGGCCCGGCCCACCCNNCCCACGCGGATCATGCGCACCGACTGCGGCTCACCTGCAGGTCCAGCAACCGGCGAAAACCGCCGTCAGGGAACGGTTCGCGATGTCGGCGTGCGTTGAATGGTGGGCACAGGGCGCCCACCCTACCGCGCCACCTTCAACGCCAGCTGCAGCATCGCATCCCACGCATCCCCCGCGAACTGCTTGGCGCGCAGGCCCTTGACCATCTTGTCGACCTGCGCCGCATCCTGCAGCGCGCCCTCGAGCGTGGCCAGCGAGACGCGCCGCAGCGCCGGCTCCATCATCCGCTCGCGCGGACCCCAGATCCGGTATTCCTTCATGAGCGCGCCCAGGGGCCGGCCCTGCGCCATCCCCGACTTCAATTTTAGCAGCGTGCGGATTTCTTCACTGACGGCCCAGAGCACCAGCGGCAGCGCTTCGCCCTCGCCTTTCAGGCCGTCGAGCATGCGCGCCAGGCGCGCCACGTCGCCCGACAACATCGCCTCGGACAGCTTGAACACGTCGTAGCGCGCCACGTTCAGCACGGCGTCGTGCACCTGCTCGTACGTCAGCTTGCCCGGCTCGTACAGCAGGCCCAGCTTCTGGATCTCCTGGTGCGCCGCCAGCAAATTGCCCTCCACGCGATCCGCGATGAAGTCCAGGCTCTGGCGGTCGGCGCTCTGGCCCTGGGCGCTCAGGCGCATGCCGATCCAGCCCGGCAGCTGCGCGCGTTCCACATTCGGGATCTCGATGTAGACCGCGGCCTGCTGCAGCGTGGCGACCCAGGACGCCTTGGCTGTCTGCCAGTCGAGCTTGGGCAGGGTGATCAGGGTCAGGTTGTCGGGGCTGAGGTCCTTGGCGTAGGCCTGCAGGGCGGCGCTGCCGTCCTTGCCGGGCTTGCCGCTCGGGATGCGCAGCTCGATCAGCTTCTTGTCGCCGAACAGGGACAGCGCCTGGTTGGCCGCCAGCAGCTCGCCCCATTTGAAGGTGCGCTCGACGGTGAGCACGTCGCGCTCGGTGTGTCCCGCCGCGCGCGCGGCGCGGCGGATCTTGTCTGCCGCTTCCAGCGCCAGCAGGTGCTCGTCGCTGGTGATGACGTACAGCGGCGCCAGGCCTCTCGACAGGTGGCCTTCGAGCGCCTCAGGCCGCAATTGCATCGTTCAATCCTGCTCCGCCAATCAGGCCTTGATCGCCGCCAGGCGGCGGATGATCTGCTGCACCAGGTCCGACTGCATGTCGCGGTACAGCAGCGCTTCCTCGCCCTCTTTCGCCAGCACCGCTTCCTCGCTGAAGGTCAGGTTGCGGCGCAGCGTGATCTCGGTCGGTCCCAGCAGCAGGTTGCCGCTGGCGTCGCGCACCTGGAACACCAGGGTGTAGCTGAGCAGGTATTCGCGCACCCGGCCCAGGTTGTTCAGCGAGAGGATCGCCTTGTTGCGCGACTCGGAGACGACCTGAAAACGCGCCTGCGCTTCCTCCGGCTTGTTCACGACGCGGACCGTGTCGAGCGCACGCAGGTTGCGCTTGAGCTCATTGCCCAAGGGCGAGGTCTCGCCGAAGGCCAGGTGGATGCTCTGGAACGGCATGTTGTACGCGCCGTTCGAACCGCGCAGCTGGAAGCCGCAGGCGGCCAGGGTGGTCGCCAGCAGCAGCGCAGCGAAGACGCGCATCATGAGGGAAGAGGAAGCGCGCATGGGTTACACCACGATGTTGATGAGTTTGCCGGGCACGACGATGACCTTCTTCGGCGTGCCTTCGATGAACTTCTGCGCCGCCTCGGAGGCCAGCGCGGCCGCCTCGATCGCCGCCTTGTCGGCTTCCTTCGGCACTTTCACCGAGCCGCGCAGCTTGCCGTTCACCTGGATCATCAGCTCGATCTCGGCCTGCTCCAGCGCGGCCGGGTCGACCTGCGGCCACTGCACGTCGAGGATGTCGCCGTAGGCCTTGGCGTAGCCGAGTTCCTGCCACAGCGCGTGGGTGATGTGCGGCGCCACCGGGTTGAGCATGCGCAGGAAGATCGACAGGCCTTCGGCGATGACGGCGTCACCGGCCGCGCCTTCGGCCAGCTTGGCCGACTCCAGCGTGTTGAGCATCTTCATGCAGGCCGACACCACGGTGTTGTACTGGATGCGCTTCAGGTCGTAGTCGGCCTGCTGCAGCACCTTGTGCACTTCGCGGCGCAGGGTTTTATGCGCTTCGTCCAGCGTGCCTTGCTGCTGGCCGGCCAGCGCGGCGGCGATGCGTTCGCGCTGTGCGTAGCCATAGGCCCAGACGCGGCGCAGGAAGCGGCTGGCGCCTTCGACGCCGCTGTCCGACCACTCCAGGGTCTGCTCCGGCGGCGAGGCGAACATGGTGAACAGGCGCGCGGTGTCGGCGCCGTACTGCTCGATCTGTGCCTGCGGGTCGATGCCGTTGTTCTTCGACTTCGACATCTTCTCGGTGCCGCCGATGTGGACCGGCTGGCCATCGCTCTTCAGGGTTGCGCTCTGCGGACGGCCCTTGTCGTCGAAGACGAGTTCCACGTCGACCGGGTTGAACCAGGTCTTCTTGCCGAATTCGTCCTCGCGGTAGTAGGTCTCGTTCAGGACCATGCCCTGGGTCAGCAGGTTGACGAAAGGCTCGTCGAACTTCACCAAGCCGAAGTCGCGCATGACTTTCGTCCAGAAGCGCGCGTACAGCAGGTGCATGACGGCGTGCTCGATGCCGCCGATGTACTGGTCCATTGGCATCCAGTAGTCGTTGCGCTCGTCGACCATCTTGTCGTTCGAACCCGGCGAGGTATAGCGCATGTAGTACCAGGACGAGTCGATGAAGGTGTCCATGGTGTCGGTCTCGCGGCGCGCTGGTTTACCGCACTTCGGGCAGTCGCACTTCAGGAAGGCTTCGTCCTTGTTCAGCGGGTTGCCGGTGCCGTCCGGGACCAGGTGCTCGGGCAGCACGACCGGCAGGTCGGCTTCCGGCACCGGCACCGCGCCGCAGTCGCCGCAGTGGATCATCGGGATCGGGGTGCCCCAGTAGCGCTGGCGCGAGATGCCCCAGTCGCGCAGGCGGAAGGTGACCTTCTTGTCGCCCAGGCACTGCGCGGCCAAATCGCCGGCGACGGCGTTCACGGCGGAGATGTAGTCCAGGCCGTCGTACTTGCCGGAGTTGATGGTGCGGCCGTTCTCCTTGTCGCCGTACCACTCCTGCCAGGCCTCGAGCGAGAATTCCTGGCCTTCGACGGCGACCACCTGCTTGATCGGCAGGTCGTATTTTTGTGCGAACGCGAAATCGCGCTCGTCGTGGCCCGGGACGCCCATCACGGCGCCATCGCCATAGGTGATCAGGACGTAGTTGCCGACCCAGACCGGGATCTGCTCGCCCGACACCGGGTGGGTCACGGTCAGGCCGGTCGGCATGCCCTTCTTCTCCATCGTCGCCATGTCGGCTTCGATGACCGAGCCTTTCTTGCACTCGGCGATGAACTCCGCGAGTTCGGGATTGTTCTTTGCGGCGTGCTGGGCCAGCGGGTGCTCGGCGGCGACGGCGCAGAAGGTCACGCCCATGATGGTGTCGGCGCGGGTGGTGAAGACGTAGAGCTTGCCCTCGTTGATCAGTTCACCCGCCTCGTCCATGATCACGTGGGGGAAGGCGAAGCGCACACCGGTCGATTTGCCGATCCAGTTGGTCTGCATGGTGCGCACGCGCTCGGGCCAGCCCGGCAGCTTGTTGTCGACGAAGTCCAGCAGTTCATCGGCGTAGTCGGTGATGCGCACGTAGTACATCGGGATCTCGCGCTTCTCGATCAGCGCGCCCGAACGCCAGCCGCGGCCGTCCACGACCTGTTCGTTAGCCAGCACGGTCTGGTCGACCGGGTCCCAGTTCACGGTGCCGGTCTTCTGGTAGATGATGCCCTTCTCGAGCATCTTGAGGAACATCCACTGGTTCCACTTGTAGTATTCCGGCTTGCAGGCGGTCATTTCGCGCGACCAGTCGATGGCCAGGCCCATCGACTCCATCTGCTTCTTCATGTGCGCGATGTTCGAATAGGTCCACTCGGCCGGCGGCACGTTGTTCGCCATCGCCGCGTTCTCGGCCGGCATGCCGAAGGCGTCCCAGCCCATCGGCATCAGCACGTTGTAGCCGTTCATCCGCAGGTAGCGGTACATCACGTCGTTGATCGTATAGTTGCGCACATGGCCCATGTGCAGCTTGCCGGACGGGTAAGGCAGCATCGAGCAGGCGTAGTACTTGCCCTTCGGGAAACGTGGATCGTTCTCGACGGCTTTATAAGCGTCGATCGACTTCCAGTATGCCTGGGCGGCCTGTTCAACTTCGGCTGGACTATATTTATCTTGCATGATGTTCTGCGGAAATTTTAGAGGTGGAAAGCGGCTAACAAAGCCGTCAGACCAAGGCGCGTCGTCGAAGACAGTACGCTAGTACGGCAAGACGACGCAACGCAGGCATGGCGGGTTTGTTAGACGCTTTAACGGGACATTATACTGGTTCATCTTGCACTGCGGCGAAGCAGGACGGGAGCAACAAAGAGGCGGTCCGAACGATACCAAAACGTCATCAATTTGCGACGCGCCTCATGCGCCGGCGCCAAGCACCGGATAAGGTGCATGCCCGTCGAGTTCGCGCAGAAAACCGCGCTCCAGGTAGCTTGGGATCTTGCCGAACTCCGCCAGCACGCGCCGGCGGAATTCCTCGTCCTCGTGCCAGCGCTCGACCGGCAGGCCGAAATAGTTGACCGCGCAGGCCGACACCGAGACTTCGGGCCAGTGGCGCGCCAGGGTCATCAGGTAGCGCCGCATCGCGCAGACCTTGCCGATCACGAGCACGCTGTCGACCTGGTTCAGGTCCATGGTTTCGGCCACCCGGCGGCGGCCAAGGATGACGTTTTCGCCGGTGTTGGTGGCCTCGGTTTCGAGGATGAGGATGGATGCAGGCAGGCCCAGTTCAACCAGGCGCTCGGCGATCACATCTGCTTCCGCGCGGGGATGGCCGGCGGTGGCGCCGCCCGAGACCAGCAGCTTGCCGAACATGCCGGCTTGCCACAGGGCGTAGGTCTCCTGGCAGAATTCCTCGACGCCGTAGCGGGTGCCGAACAGGAAGCCGAGGCTCGATGGCTGCGCCGACACGGCCGGCATGACGTAGCGGGAGATGCGCAGGAGATCGTCGGCGGTCATGGCGTGTGCGTTGTTGCGGTGCCTCGTGGGGTTTGCAGCAGTTAGTGGAGCTGCGGCTGCCCTGTTAGGGGTGGGCACGATCCGCGTGGGCTCGAGAGCCCACCCTACGGGTGACGTTCCGGGCCGTTTGCAGACAAACAGCGGAGACGTCGCTAGCGCAGCACCAGCTTCAGGGCCGGCTTTTCGCCGTAGTCCTCGTAGCGCTCGTTGATGCCGCCGACGCAGTAGGCGATTTCCTCGACCAGGTCGGGCAGGCGCTGCTGCAGCGCTTGTCCGTCGGTGATGACGATCTCCAGCACCTCGTTCGGCTTGAGGCGGAAGCTCGTCATGTTCTCGTCGTCGCGCAGGTAGCTGAGGCAGTCGACCCAGGCGTCGATGGTGCCGGCATAGGACTCGGGAAAGCCGAAAGCGCGGCGGCTCTCGGCGTGGAAGGCCGCCTCGTCGACGATGGCGGCGCCGTTCAGCTGTACGCTGGCCATGTCAGCCCTTCAGGCCCAGCACGTCCTGCATGTCGTACAGGCCGTTTGCCTTGTCGGCGATGAAGCGGGCGCCGCGCAGGGCGCCGTGGGCGTAGGTCACGCGGCTGCTCGATTTATGCGTGATCTCGATGCGTTCGCCGGTGCCGGCGAACAGCACGGTGTGGTCGCCCACGATGTCGCCGCCGCGCACGGTGGCAAAGCCGATGGTCGACGGATCGCGCTCGCCGGTCACGCCTTCGCGGCCATAGACGGCGCATTCCTTCAGGTCGCGGCCGAGGGCGTCGGCGATGACTTCGCCCATCTTGAGGGCGGTGCCGGAGGGGGCGTCGACCTTGTGGCGGTGGTGGGCTTCGATGATCTCGATGTCGTAGCCTTCGGCAAAGCTCTTCGCCGCCATTTCCAGCAGCTTGAGGGTGACGTTCACGCCCACGCTCATGTTGGGCGCGAAAACCACCGAGATCTTCTCGGCGGCGGCGCGGATCGCCTCCTTGCCTGCTTCGTCGAAGCCGGTGGTGCCGATCACGATCTTGATGCCGTGATCCGCGCAATAGGCGAGGTGCTGAAGGGTACCTTCTGGACGGGTGAAGTCGATCAGGCAGTCGGCGCCGGCGAGCGCGCGGTCAAGGTCCGACTGGATGATCACACCGGTCAACTGGCCCGAGAAGGCGCCGGCATCGGTGCCGATGAAGGGCGAGCCGGCGACGTCGAGCGCACCGGACAAGGTGGTATCGGGCGAGGCGGCGATCGCCTCGATCAGCATGCGGCCCATGCGCCCACTGGCGCCGGCGACCGCGATTTTCAGTTGCGTCATGACAGTCTTACTGGATAGTGGTATTGGCCGGGGCGGCGTTGGTCACCGGGGCAACCGGCCGGGTCGGCGCATTCTTCGACGGGAACCTGGTCGGGCCGGCGATGCGGTCGATGTACTCGCGCTCGGTCGGCAGGTTGCCGCCGTCGATGCGTTCGACGACATTGTCCTTGAAGTAGACGGTGACGCGGCTGGTGGTCAGTTCGCCGTTGCCGCGCGCCAGGTAGAACGGGTAGTCCCAGCGGTCGGCATGGAACATGTCGGCCAGCATCGGGGTGCCGAGGATGAAGCGGACCTGGTCACGGCTCTGGCCGACCTTCAGCTGGTTCAGCATTTCCTGCGACACGAAATTGCCCTGCTGGATGTCCGGGCGGTAGGGCGAGAAGATCCACAGGAATTTTTGCAGCTTGGTCACCTTGGTCGTCTGCGCACCCGAGTTGNNGCCAGCGCGGCCGCCTTCTCGGCATCGGCTGCCACCGCCGCCGCGTCGGTGCGCGCCGGTGCGGCCGGCTTGGTCTGGTTGCGCCAGGATGCGCAGCCGGACAGCAGCAGCGTGCATGCGAGGCCCGCGGCGAGTGCAGCCCGGGCATAGGGACGGTGAACTACGGCATGGGTGACGCGCATATGTAACCTCAAAACGTTTAGCGGGAGCTTCCAAAACGCTATATCATAAAGCACTCCGCCCATCTACGAGTAACAAACATGAGTAACAAACCGACTGACCTGAAGGCGAGCGGCCTGAAGGCAACCCTGCCACGCCTCAAGATCCTGGAAATCTTCCAGAACAGCGAAGTGCGGCACCTGACGGCGGAAGACGTCTATAAAATCCTCCTGGCCGACAACATGGACGTCGGCCTGGCGACGGTCTATCGTGTGCTGACCCAGTTCGAACAGGCGGGCCTCCTGAACCGCAACCACTTCGAAACCGGCAAGGCCATCTACGAGCTCAACGCGGGCTCGCACCACGACCACCTTGTCTGCCTGGACTGCGGCCACGTCGAAGAGTTCTTCGACGAAGAGATCGAATCGCGCCAGAACAAGATCGCCGTCGAACGCGGCTTCAAGATCGCCGAGCACGCGCTGGCGATCTACGGCAACTGCACCAAGACCGCTTGCCCGCACCGCGGCAATAACTGAGCCGTCTATCCTCGGCTTCAATGAATAACGGCGCCTCGGCGCCGTTTTTTATTGCCCGTAGGGTGGGCGCCCCGTGCCCACCCTACGAATGACTCAACGCATTCGAGAGCAGCTTGGCCGTGATGTCGACGATCGGGATCACGCGCTCGTAGGCCATGCGCGTGGGGCCGATCACGCCCAGGGTGCCGACGATCTTGCCGTTCACCTCGTAGGGCGCGGTGACGACGCTCATTTCGTCCATCGGCACCAGGTTCGATTCGCCGCCGATGAAGATCTGCACGCCGCCGGCGCGGCTGGAGACGTCGAGCAGCTGCATCAGGCCGGTCTTCTGTTCGAACATCTCGAACAGCTGGCGCAGCGAACTCATGTTCGACGACAGGTCCGATACCGACAGCAGATTGCGCTCGCCGGCGATGACCATGTCTTCGCCTTCGGACATCGCCTCGCTGCCGGCCTCCACCGCGACCTGCATCAGGCCGCCGATGTCCTCGCGCAGCTGGCGCAGTTCGCCGGCCAGGCGTGCGCGCACCTGGTCGAAGGACAGGCCGGCGTAGTTCTGGTTCAGGTAGTTGGCCGACTGCACCAGCTGGGCCGGCGTGTAGTCGACCTCGGTGAGCAGCAGGCGGTTCTGCACGTCGCCGCGCGGGTCGACGATGACGAGCAGGATGCGGCGCTCGGACAGGCGCAGGAATTCGATCTGCTGGAATACCGATTCGCGCCGCGGGCTTTGCACCACGCCGGCGAACTGGGTGAGCGAGGACAGCATCTGCGCCGCGTTGGCGATGATCTTCTGCGGCTGCTGGGCCGCCAGGCGCATGCGCTCGGCGTCGACGCCCTGCTCGTCGAGATGCTGCACGGTGAGCAGGGTATCGACGAACAGCCGATAACCGCGCGGCGTGGGCACGCGGCCGGCCGAGGTGTGGGGACTGGCGACGTAGCCCATCTCCTCGAGGTCGGCCATGATGTTGCGGATCGTGGCCGGCGACAGGTCCAAGCCCGAAATTTTCGACAGCGCGCGCGACCCGACCGGCTGGCCATCGGCGATGTAGCGCTCGACCAGGGCTTTCAGCAGGGTTTGGGCACGGGTATCAAGTTGCATGGGGAGAAGCGGAAAATGGTTCCACTCCTATTATGCACCTTAGTCAGGAGGCTGTGCAGTCAGCCGTGCTCTTGCCTGAGCCAGGCCAGCAGTTCGTCGAAATCGGCAACGATGGCGTCGGGCTGCACGCCCTCTTCCAGGTGGCGCCGGCTGGCGGTGCGGTTCATCCAGACGGCGCGCAGCCCGGCGCGCTGGGCGCCCTGCACGTCGAGGACCAGGTCGTCGCCGACGTACACCGCCTCGTGGGGCGCCACCCCCAAGGCCGCGCAGCCCGCATGGAAGATCGCCGGATCGGGCTTGGCGCGGCCGAACTGCGGCGCCGCCACCGACGCATTGAAATGGTGGGCCAGGCCGATGGTCTGCAGGTCGGCATTGCCGTTCGTGATCGAACCGATCAGCACCTTGCCTTTCAGGCGGAGCAGCCCCGGCAGCACGTCGTCGTAGGGAATCACGGCATTGCGCGCGGCGAAGAATTCGATCATCGCCAGCTCCACCTTGGAAAGATCTTCGCCGGCCTGCTCGAAGGCGGCCTCCAGTCCGGCCCGGCGCAGCGCACCCAGGTCGAGCTGGAATTCCGGGCGCTGGGCCAGCAGCTCCAGGCGCGCCTGGCGCAGGCTCTCGATGGTGAAGCGCTCGGCCACGCGCGGGGCGTGGTTGGCGAGCCAGGCGAACAGGGTCTGCTCGGCCTGCAGGATCACCGGGGCGATCGGCCACAGCGTGTCGTCGAGGTCGAACAGGACGGCTCGGGGCCAGGGGCGGCGGGGCGTGGTCGGCATCTGGATCGCATGGTTGAGAGGGCAAATCAAGCATAGCGAGGCCAGCGGCGAAATGCAAACGCATGCCTGTGCGCAGCGCTGCCGTTACACCGTGATACAAACGGCGATGAGCCCGGGCCTTGTCAAATGCTCTAAAATGATGGGCAAACTTCTACGTAAGTACTTAGCATCGACGCGGCACGGACGCCGTAGCGCGTCTTGTCCAGTTCCCTTTTATTTGGAGAAATTATGATTCGTTCCACCCTGCGTGCCGGCATCGCGCTGGCATGCGCGCTGAGCCTGTCTGCCTGCGGCGGCGGCGACGGCGAGTTCTATTTGGGCGGTAATGTCTATGGCATCAACAAGGGCAACCTGGTGCTGAAGAATGAAAACAACGGCGCCACGGTCACGCTCACCCAGCCCGGCAGCTTCTTCTTCCCGGAGCTGGTCGATGCCGATTCCGACTACAACGTCGTCGTGGAATCCGTGCCTGACAACATCGCCGGCAAAGAAGCGTGCACGGTTACCAAAGGCAAAGGCAAGGCCACGTTCAACATCAACACCATCCTGGTGGTCTGCACGATCAACACCCACAAGCTGACGGGCACCGTCACCGGGCTGGGCGATAAAGCGGGCCTGGTACTGGTCAACGGCGACAACCGCGTCGAAGTGCCTGCCGGCGCCACCAGCTTCGCCATGGCCGATGTCCCCGAGGATTCGCCCTACGGCATCACCATCCTGAAGCAGCCGGACGACCGCAACTGCACCGTCGCCAACGGCGTTGGCACCATGCTGAAAGCCGATATCTCGAACGTCCAGGTCAACTGCACCTCGACCGCGCCCTGAGCCGACGTCCCTTGGAGAACACCTTGAAGAAAACGATTTTTACCCGCACGGCGGCCGCGCTGGCCCTGGCGGCGGCGCTCGCCGCGTGCGGCGGTTCCACGAACTACACCATCGGCGGCACCGTCAGCGGCCTGCAGCCGGGCACCAAACTGGTCCTGACCACCAACGGCATGGAAACGACCGTCGAAGGCAAGCCGCTGGTGGACGGCAAGACCCCCGACGTCGCCTATTCCTTCCCTCGGCAGCTCGAGTACGGCGAAGTCTATAACGTGCTGCCGAAGCAGATCGGCACGAATGCCGACGGCAGCCCGATCTACCAGATGCCGGAGCACCAGACCTGCGTCGCCTCGGGCCGCACCAGCGACACGGCGGGGCGCCTGTCGGAAATCCGAGCCGACTACCGCTGCGCACTGCTCACGCCGAGCATCGGTGGCGTCATCAAGGGCTTGACGGTTGGCAGCGTCACGCTGATCAACGGCAGCACCGGCGCCCCCCTGACGATCAAGGCCACGGAAACCGCAGGCGACGTACCCTTCACCTTCGACACGCCTGTCACCTGGGGCCAGACCTATGGCGTCACGGTCCTGAGCGCCGACAAGGTGAGCTGCACCGTCAGCAACGGCACCGGCACCATGGGCGACAACAACGTGACCAACATCGAGGTCAACTGCGTCGCCAATCCGACCTGATGGAGACATATGCCGCGCTTATGACAATCATTCCAAAAGAAAATTGGATTTATATGTTGTAGCGCAGCATAATCCTACCTGTCTCCTCCAACTCTCCTCAGAAAAGAATTGGATTTAAGCCCACCCGCAACGGTGGGCTTTTTTTTTGCCCCTGCAGGGAGCGGCGGCTCAGCCGAGCTTGGTGACCGGGGTCAGGCGCTTGCCGACGACCTTCACCACCGCCATTTTTTCCATGCCCACCGACACCATCGATGCGGCGCGAACCTCGGCCTTGTAGCTCTCGGCGCTGGCGTAGGTGCTGACACCAACGACCAGGGCGGCGACGACGAAGATGGCTTCCATGTGTTTGAGGACGTTCATTTTCATACTCCCTTCGGTTGAGTGGTTGGCCGTTTCGTACTGCGTTCCGGCTTTCGATGGGAGTACTTTAGCAAGCCCCCCCTCCCCCTTCCATCGGCCTGCGACGAACTGCAAAAAGTGGGCGCCGAAGCGCGCCAGGCGGCGACATACCGCGTTTGTGCAGTGCCGCAAGCGGACTGATGAAGGGAGACGGGAGCGGGATGGCGAGGCCGCGCGGCTGGCGGCCCGGAGAAACAGGAAAGGCGGCGGCAAGGGCGGCCGGTGGCCGCCGCCGGGGGCAAATCAGACGGGTTTCAGGATGTTGGCCAGCGCCACGTACTGCTCGAGGCCGACCGCTTCCGGACGGGCGCCCGGATCGATGCCGGCGTCGACGAGCTGCTGTTCGGTGAACATGCCGGCCACGCAGTTGCGGATCACCTTGCGGCGCTGGGAAAATGCTTTCTGCACCACCGCTTCCAGCGTCGGGCCGTCGGCCGGGAGTTTCCTGCGCGTCGGCACCATGCGCACGATCGCCGAGTCGACCTGCGGCGGCGGATCGAAGGCGGTCGGCGGCACGACGAACAGCATCGCCATGTCGTAGCGCCACTGCAGCATCACCGACAGGCGGCTGTAGGCCTTGGTGCCGGGCTCGGCCACCATGCGCTCGACCACTTCCTTCTGCAGCATGAAGTGCTGGTCCTCGACCAGATGGGCGAATTCCGCCAGGTGGAACAGCAGCGGGCTCGAGATGTTATATGGCAGGTTGCCGACCACGCGCAGCTTCTGCCCTTCCGGCACTGGGATCGAGGCGAAGTCGAACTTCAAGGCGTCGCCGGAATGGACCGTGAGTTTTTCGCGCGGATAGGCTTTCTCGAGGCGCGCCACCAGGTCGCGGTCGAGCTCGACCACGTGCATGTGGTCCAGTCCCTTCAGCAGCAGCGCCGTCATTGCCGCCAGGCCCGGACCGATCTCGACCATCGTCTCGCCGCGGCGCGGGCCGATCGCATCGATGATGTTGTTCAGGACATGGTCATCGGTCAGGAAGTTCTGGCCGAAGCGCTTGCGTGCTACGTGTTTCATTGTTGCTTTCGTTAATTAGGATTGGCGCCGCTGGCGCCCTTGCTGGCCGCCACCATGTGCATGGCGGCGCGGATCGCCTCCTCCATGCTGCCGCAATCGGCGCGGCCCAGGCCCTCGGCCGCCAGGTCGAGCGCGGTACCGTGGTCGACCGAGGTGCGGATCAGGGGCAGGCCGAGCGTGACGTTGATGCCGCGCCCGAAGGTGGCGTGCTTGAGGACCGGCAGGCCCTGGTCGTGGTACATCGCCAGCACGCAGTCGGCATCCTGCAGATACTTCGGCTGGAACAGGGTATCGGCCGGGTAAGGGCCGCGCGCGTCGATGCCGCGGGCGCGCGCCGCCGCCAGGGCGGGCTCGATGACCTCGATTTCCTCGCGTCCCAGGTAGCCGTTCTCGCCGGCGTGCGGGTTCAGACCGGTGACCAGGATGCGCGGCGCGGCGATGCCGAACTTGGCGCGCAGGTCGGCGTGCAGGATGTCGAGCACCCGCCCCAGGCCTTCCTGAGTGATCGCGCCGGGCACATCCTTGAGCGGCAAGTGAGTGGTCGCCAGCGCCACGCGCAGGTAGGGTTGATCGTTCACCGCAGGGTTGGACAATGCGCCCGCCAGCATCATCACCACCTGGGGCGTGCCGGTCTTCTCGGCAAGGTATTCGGTATGGCCGGAAAACGCGATCCCGGCCTGGTTGATGGTGCTCTTTTGCAGCGGCGCGGTGACGATGCCGTCGAACCAGCCCGCCTGCACGCCTTGCACCGCCAGGTCGAGCGTGGCCAGCACCGCGCGGCCGTTTTCAGGGTCGAGCGTGCCGGGCACGACGTGGGCCGCGAGCGGCACGTCGACCACGGCGATGCGGTCCTTGCCGAAATGCGGCAGGCCGCCGTTCCTCAATGCCTGGACCGACAGGGCCGACAGGCGGATGGCCGGGTCGA
The DNA here is from genome assembly GCA_002354135.1 of Massilia sp. UBA2709. Classification (GTDB taxonomy): domain Bacteria; phylum Pseudomonadota; class Gammaproteobacteria; order Burkholderiales; family Burkholderiaceae_D; genus Telluria. The sequence continues at coordinate 13,518 of DEKZ01000351.1, forward strand.
CCAGGCTGGCGGTGAGCGCCAGGAAGGCCGCGTCGCCGACCAGCACGCAGTTGGCCTCCTCGCGCAGCGCCCAGGCCGCGCGGATCGAGATCTCGGGGCCGATGCCGGCCGGCTCGCCGACCGTGAGCGCCAGGGTCGGGCGCACTGCCTGCGGCGCGGCCATGGTTTTACTGCTCCTCGCGGTATTCGACGTAGGCGCGGTCGCGCACCTGGCGCGCCCAGTCCTCGAAGGCCTCGACCAGCTTGCGCTCGCGGATGACGGCGCGCGCACGGTTGCGTTCCTTCTGCAGGGTGACGTCTTCGCTCTTGCGTTCCAGGACCTGGATCAGGTGGAAGCCGAACGGCGTCTGGACCACGCCCGACAGCTCGCCCGGCTTCAGGGCCGCCATCGCGGTCTCGAATTCCGGCATCACGTCGCCCGGATACAGCCAGCCCAGGTCGCCGCCCTTGACGGCCGAGCTGTTGTCCTGCGAGTTCTGGCGCGCCAGGTCCTCGAAGGTGGCGGCCTTGCTGTCGATCTTGGCCTTCATCTCTTCCAGGCGGCGCTTGACCTCGTCGACCGACATGGCCGGCGTTGGCTTCATCAGGATGTGGCGCGCGTGGGTCTGTTCGATGACGGTCTGCTCCGGCGTGTTGTTCGCCAGGCTGCGCTTGTCGTTCAGCTTCAGGATGTGGAAGCCGGTGCTGCTCCTGATGACGGGGGTCACCTGGCCGGCGCTCAGCTTGCGCAGTTCGTTGGCGAACACCGGCGGCAGGCGGTCGGCCTCGCGCCAGCCGATCGCGCCGCCCTTCAGGGCGTCGGAGGCGTCGGAATAGGTGGCGGCGACCTTGGCGAAGTCGGCGCCGGTGCGCAGCTGGCGCATCACTTCGTCGGCGCGGGCGCGACGGGCGGCGATCTGCTCGGGCGTGGCGTTGGCCGGGATGCCGACCAGGATCTGCGAGATGTCGACCTCGATGCGGTCGGCGGCGGCGGCCTTTTCGGCGGCCAGGTAAGTGTCGACCTCGGCGTCCGAGACCTGGATCTTGCTGTCGACCTCATGCTCGCGCAGGCGCTGCATCATGATCTCGTTGCGGATCTCCTCGCGGAAGGCGGCGAAGGCCATGCCCTCCTTTTCCATCTGGTTGCGCATCTCCTGGACCGACATCTTCTGTTCCTGGGCGATGCGGCCGATGGCGGCGTCGAGCATGCGGTCGTCGACGCGCACGCCCATTTCCTTGGCCAGCTGCACCTGGGCGCGCTCGACGATCATCGACTCGATCACCTGGCGCTCCAGGTCTTCCTGCGGCGGCAGCTGGGTATTCTGGGCGCGCAGACGCTGGACGATCTGTTCGACACGGTTGCGCACTTCGTTACGGGTGATGACCTCGTCGTTGACGACGACACGGATGGCGTCGACGACGTTGGCGTTGCTCGATGCCGGCGGCAGGAAGCCGCTGCCCGGGTTGGCGGACGAAGGGGAAGTAGTGCCGGCAGCGCCGGCCGCCGGGGCGCCGGCCGCCGGCGTTGCCTGGCCGAAC
>DEKZ01000165.1 GCA_002354135.1 Massilia sp. UBA2709
CCTGCGTTCGCTGTTGCCACCTTAGTTGGCAGATCAACTACTTGATTTCGTTGACGTTTTACTTCAGCGCCGAAGCGGAGGCGAACTATAGCAAACCGCCGGGGTGTCGCGCAAGCCCTGACGCGAACAATCTACAACAGCCAGTCGATCGGCAGGAATGACAGGATCCTGACGCCCGCGCGCTTCCATATGGTGGTGCCGGGCTCCTCGTCGTGGCGGACGGTCTTGTCTCCGGAGCGCTCCAGCCAATACAGCTTGCCGTCCTTGTCGATCCGGACTTCGTAGGCACTGCCGGGAATGCTCTCGTCCAGCGTCCGGTCAAGTTGCCGGGCCAGCACCGGGCTGTCGATCACGAACCCCATCTCGGTATTCAGGTCGATCGAACGCCGGTCCAGATTGAAGGAACCCACGAAGACGCTGCGTCCATCGACGCCGAAGGTCTTCGCATGCAGGCTCGAGGCCGAGCTGCCGAAACTGCCGCGCCCGGTCTCGGGCAGTTCCGGCCCCCACCTGCGGCGCAGCTCGAACAGCGCTACGCCGGCTTCGAGCAACTCGCGGCGCCACTTCGCATAGCCGGCATGCACCGCCGCCACGTCGGTCGCCTCGAGCGAGTTGGTCAGCACGCGCACCCTGGCACCGCCGCGGGCGATATCACCCACGACCTGGGCCGCGTCCTTGCTGGGAACGAAATACGGAGACACCAGGTCGAGCTGCTGTTTCGGCTCTCCCAGCAGCTTACCGAGGTGAACGGCCATATGGGCGTCGCGCTCGGCCTTGCCCAGCACTTTGGCCGGGTCGTCGCTGACCAGGCGCGTCATGCTCCACTCCAGCGCCAGCTTGCGCTGCGCCAGTTGCTCGACAAAGGGCGAGCTGCGGATCGCCTCCAGGTAGCGCTGCGCCTCGGGCCGCTGCCGCAGGCTGGCCGCGTGCTGGGCCAGGGCGCCGGCCGCTTCGCTTTCCTCCGCCACCTTGCGCGCGTGCTCGAGCAGGCTGGCGCCGAACTCGGTCAGCATCAGCTTGCGGGTCGTGCGCTGCAGCAGCCGTTCGCCCAGGCGCGCCTCCAGCAGCGCGATGCGGCGCGAGACGGTCGACTTGGGCAGGTTCACGCGCGCGGCGGCCTGGCTGAAGCTGCCCGCGTCCACGATGCGGGCGAACAGCAGCAGGTCGTTCGGTTCGACTTCCATGGGATTGTTCCACTGGCTGAATAATGTTATCCATTTTAGCGGCTTCCGGCGCGATTTTGGAATTGATACAGTAGCTTCCATCGACACACCACCCATTCACAACAAAGGAAGCCACCATGAACATCCTGCAGATCACCTCCAGCCTGCGCGGCGCCCAGTCGGAATCGACCCGCGTTGCCAACAGCATCGTCGCCAAGCTGGTCGCGGCCAACCCGAACGCCACCGTGGTGACCCGCGACCTGGCGCGCGACCCGCACCCGACGCTGGACGAAGCCGCCCTGGGCGCCCTGTTCACCCCGGCTGACCAGCGCAGCGCCGAGCAGGCCGCCCGCGTGGCCCTGGACGACGCCCTGATCGCCCAGGTTCAGGCTGCCGACGTGGTCGTGATCGGCGCCCCGATGTACAACTTCGGCATCCCGGTGCAACTGAAGAGCTGGTTCGACGCCATCGCCCGCGCCGGCGTGACCTTCCGCTACACCGAGAACGGTCCGGAAGGCCTGCTGAAGGGCAAGAAGGTGTTCGTGACGACCGCCCGCGGCGGCTTCTACCCGCTTGATGCCGACCCGCAGGTGCCGTTCGTGCGCATGCTGCTGAACTTCCTGGGCCTGACCGACCACACCTTCGTGTACTCGGGCGGCCAGTCGATGGGTCCGGAAGCGGCAGCGAAAGGCCAGGCCGAAGCCGACGCCACGGTTGCCGCCGCACTGGCCGCAGTGGCGTAAAGCAGGCAAACAGACAAGGCCGCTCCGGCGGCGCAGGCAAAGGAGAAGATGATGACCCAGGTAGTGAACACCCAATCCGTGACGAAGGCGCGCGCAATCGAGCGCGTCATCGCAGGCCAGTACGTGATGGACGGCGCCGGCGTGAAGATCAACCGCGTCCTCACCAACACCCTGCAGCGCCGCCTCGATCCCTTCCTGATGCTCGACGCCTTCGGCAGCGACAAGGCCGGCGACTACATCGCCGGCTTCCCGGAGCACCCGCACCGCGGCTTCGAGACCGTCACCTACATGCTGGCCGGCCGCATGCGCCACCGCGACAGCGCCGGCAACGAAGGCCTGGTGACCGATGGCGGCGTGCAGTGGATGACGGCCGGGCGCGGCGTGATCCACTCGGAGATGCCCGAGCAGAACGAGGGCCTGATGGAAGGCTTCCAGCTGTGGCTCAACCTGCCCGCCAAGGACAAGATGAGCGCGCCCTGGTACCGCGACATCCCGAACGAGGAAGTGCCGCGCTTCACGCTGGACTCCGGCGCGACCGTGCAGGTGATCGCAGGGACCAGCCACGGCGTGGCCGGCGCGGTGCAGCGCGAAGGCACCGAGCCGCTCTACCTCGACGTCGAGCTGCTTGACGGCGCCACCTTCGAGCAGCCGCTGCCGGCCGGGCACAATGCCTTCATCTACGTGTTCCGCGGTGAAGCGGTGGTCGCTGGCAAGGGCGTGCCGCAGACGCGCATGGCGATCCTCGACAACGCGGAAGGATCCGACGGCGTCGTGATCAAGGCAGCCAAACCGACCCGCCTGCTGCTGATCGCAGGCCGTCCGTTGAAGGAACCGATCGCGCAGTACGGGCCTTTCGTGATGAATACCCAGGCGGAGCTGCATCAAGCGGTGGAGGATTTCCGCGCCGGGCGCTTCGCTTAGCGCGCCGAACAACGCTCCCATGGCTGCGTTGCGTCGTCTCGCCGTGCTCACGCACTGTCTTCGACGACGCGCCTTGCCCTGGGAGCGTTCTGCGCGCGCTCCAACTGAGTGAATAGAAACGCGGCCGGGGAATCGATGGATTCCCCGGCCGCGCTTGCGTTACACTTCGTGCATGTGCACCGCTTCGCCTTCCCTGCCATGCCCCTGATGCCCATCGTGCTCGACCTGCTCTCGAAAGCGAGCCACGCGCTGGGCTTCGAGACCATCGACCGCTTCCCCGCCGGCCACGTCTACGCGCGCACGCGCTGGGACCGGGCGTACTTCGACATCGCCTCCGACCTGAAGCCCGAGGCCATCGAACGTTCGCTGTGCGAATCCATCGCCAACACGCCCTCCGTGTTCGCCCACATCGTCAATCCGACACCGGCCATGCAGCGCACCCTGCTCGGCGTGATCGACACCCGCCTGCGCCGTTCCTGCGGCGCGCCGACCGACCTGGTGACCCTGCTGATCGAGGCCTACCGCAGCCCGCACACCCAGGAAGCGCGCCCTGGCCTGCGCGCGGCGATCGAGGCGACGCATGGCCTGGACATGCGCGAGCGCGTGCACGCCACCCTGGCCTTCCTGGGCGCAATGCCGGCCGCCTTCGACGTCATCGAGGCGCGCGACTGAGCCAGCGCGACGCTCGTTTCCGGACCGGGCTCCGGCCTCAACGTGGAACCGGGTTTTCTTCCGCCGACCAGGTAACGGCGGCAATCTTCCAGCCCTTGTCGGTCCTGACGAGCTGCCAGCCTTCCTTGCCCCAGGCGTTCTTGTAGTCGCCGGTCATGAAGGCATAATCGAACCAGACCTGGGCGACCTCGCCGTCGGTGTCGATGCGCACGTTGGAAAAGGTTTCGGATTTGACTTGCCTGGACCGCGCAATGCTTTCGATGAAGGCGCGGGGACTGGCCCGCTGGACCTTGGTGGCCAAGGGCGTCGCCGTGTCTTTCAGGCCCGCGTTATACCTGCGGACGCTGTCATCCGTATACACGACGGTCCACGCGACGTCCTCGTGCAGGAAAAGCTGCATGAAGCCGGCCACGTCCTTGTTGACGATCGCCTTGCCGAAGCTGTCGATCACGGCTTCGATCTGTGCGCGGCTCGAAGCCGTGGTTTGCGCACATGCCGATTGAGACGCCGGCAGGAGCAGACTGGCGGCGAGCACCGCGGCGGGAAGCCCCAATCTCATCATTTCTCCTCATGCGAAGTTGTAGCAACGCATCTTGCCACATCCTGGCATCGAATACTTCGCTATCGAGGAAATATTATTGAACGCTAGGCTTCGGAGGATGGCAGCCGGATGCCGTGCCAGGCCGGCCGCGCCAGGTTGCCCGGCACGTAGCGCTCGCGCAGGCGCATGAAAGGCGTCTCGACCAGGCGGTACAGCAGCCAGCCCGACAGCACCGACAGCGCCAGCAGGGACACGATCGCCACTTTCGTCTGCGGCCCGAACCCGAGCGCGCTCAAGGCCTCGGCCCCAAGCGCGCTCGCGCCGCGGTGAGTCAGGTAGATCGCATAGGACCACAGGGCCAGGCTGGCGGCGCCGGGGATGCGCAGTGCGTGCAGCAGCGACCCTTCCGACAGCGCCGCCAGGATCAGCAGGCCAAAACCGAGTCCCAGCAGCGGATAGCCGAACACCGTGGCCGCGAAACCGTAGTGGTTGTCGAGGAAGAGCCAGAACGTCAGGCCTGTCACCACCACCCCGGCGGACAGCCAGCGCCCGCCATGGCGCGTGAGTGCGGCCCAGGCTTGCGGATGGCGGTTCCTCAGCAGCGCGAGCGCGACGCCGGCCACCAGCTCGTCCAGGCGGCATAAGCTCGAGTAATAAATGAGCTTGTAATAGAAGTAAATCCCATACTTGTGGGCGTCGACGTTGGCGCTCCAGAGCCAGGCGCGCAGCAGCATGCCGCCGATCACGACCAGCCCGATGACGATCCATGCGATGGAGATGCGCAGGCGCAGCGCCGCGCCCAGCATGGCCAGGGCCGGCAGCAGCAGGTAGAACTGCTCCTCGATCGCCAGCGACCAGCTGTGCGAGAACGCGGTGCCCGGCTCGAGGCCGAGATTCTGGGTGAAGCTCAGGTAGCGCCACAGCGGCAGCAGGGGTGCGTCCTCGCGGAAGGCCGGCCACAGGAAGTAGATCGCCAGCACCACCCAGAAATTCGGCAGCGTGCGCAACAGGCGCCGCGCATAGAAGGACTTCAGCGAGAGCCCCTCCTCCGTGCGCAGGGCGACGAAGATCTGGTTGCCGATCAGGTAGCCCGAGAGCGCGAAGAACAGGTCGACCCCGGCCCAGCCTATCCGCCCGACCCAGCCGAAGGTGTAATCGTCGTTCGAGACGAACAGGGTGTAGTGATGCAGCACCACCAGGGTCACGGCGAGGGCGCGCAGGGTGTCGAGCCCGTGAATTCGGCGACTGAGGCGGCCACTGAGGCCGGTGCTGCGGGAAGCTGTCATTGCTTGGACCGGGTTGCCTGGGTTGCGCATGATGCCATGCCGTATGCACGCGGGCCAGGGATTCCCGATAAAATGTCGCCACCGATATTTCCTTGGATCACCATCGCATGAGCTCCGCCCGCAACTTCCAGTTCAAATCCGTCAACTATACCGGCCTGGGCCAAGGTCCGCGTGTCATCATCATGGGGGCGACCCACGGCAACGAAATCTGCGGCACCGAGGCGATCAAGCGGGTGATGGCCGAGATCGACAGCGGAGAACTCCGGATCGTGGCCGGCAGCGTCACCTTCGTCCCCGTGGTCAATCCCCTCGCCTACGCCAAGAACGAGCGCAACGGCGACCGCAACCTGAACCGCAACCTGTTCCCGAAAGACGACCCGCAGGACTTCGAGGACCAGGTCGCCAACTGGCTGTGCCCGCTGCTGGCCCGGCACGACGTGCTGCTCGACCTGCATTCCTTCAACGCCGCCCACGGCGAGCCCTTCGTGATGGTGGGCCCAGTCAACAACGACGGCGAACTCGAGCCCTTCCAGCATGCGGAAAAAGAACGTGCGCTGGCGCGCCGCCTGGGCGTGCGCCGCTTCGTGACCGGCTGGATGGCGGCCTATGGCGGCGGCGTCAAGCGCCGCATGCGCGGGAATGCGGCCGAGCTCGAGACCGTGCTGCGCTACGGCGTCGGCACCACCGAATACATGCGCACCACGGGCGGCTACGCGCTGACCCTGGAATGCGGCCAGCACCTCGACCCGCGCGCGCCGGAAGTGGCCTACCGCGCCATCATGAACACCCTGGCCCACCTGAAGCTGATCGACGCGCCCGAACCCGAGCCGGTGCCTTTCGACGAAATGGAAGCCCTGCAGATGGTCGTGGTGCACGACAAGATCGACGCCGCCGACCAGTTCAGCCGCGCCTGGGCCAGCTTCGACCCGGTGATCGAAGGCGAGCAGATCGGCACGCGCGCCGACGGCACGCCGGTCGTCGCCGAGTTCAGCGGCCGCATCCTGTTCCCGGACGCGAAAGCCGGGGCGAACTCGGAGTGGTACTACCTGACCCGTCCGAATCCGGAGTTCGGCCGCGGCTGAGCGCGCGCCGCCCGACGGGCTCTCCGGAGTCCGACGATAGCTGCTGCGCTGCACGGATGAGCCAAAGGAAACCAATGAGCCCACCTCGACGCTTCTCGCCTTCTATCCAGCGCCGCCATCTCGTGTTGGCGCTTGCCTCCCTGCCTTTTGCCGCAAGCGCGGCGCCGGCGACGGGCAAGGCCGACTTCGCCGCTGTCGAACGCGAGCTGAAGGGCGATCTCGGCGTGGCCGCCATCGACACCGCCACCGGACGCACGATCGGCTATCGCCAGGACCAGCGCTTCCCGCTGTGCAGCACGTTCAAGGTCGTGCTGGCGGCGGCCGTGCTGGCGCGCGAGGCCGACGAGCCCGGTTTGCTCGACCGGCGCGTGTCCTTGCCGAAGTCCGTTTTTGTCGACTGGTCGCCGATCACCGGCAAGCACGTCGACGGCGAGCTGAGCGTCGCGCAGTTATGCGCCGCGACCCTGCAATACAGCGACAACACCGCCGGCAACATGCTGCTGCGCGAAGTGGGCGGTCCGGCCGGATTGACGCGTTATGCGCGCTCGCTCGGCGACGAGCACTTCCGGCTGGACCGCTGGGAAACCGAGCTGAATACGGCAACGCCCGGCGACGAACGGGATACCACGACGCCGCTGGCGATGGCGCGCACGCTGCAGAAGCTGTTGCTGCTGGACGGCTTGACGCCGCCGGGGCGAAACGCCTTGCGCGACTGGATGCTGGGGAACACGACGGGCGCAGCACGCATCCGTGCCGGCGTGCCGGCCGGCTGGCAGGTGGCCGACAAGACCGGCACCGGCAGCTACGGCAGCGCCAGCGATATCGCGGTGATCTACCCACCGGGCAAGGCGCCGATCGTGCTGGCCATCTACACGCGGCAGTCGGAAAAAAACGCCAGCGCGCGCAATGATATTATTGCCGAAGCGGCAAGAATCGCCGTCAGCGCCTGCGCATCATGAGCCCCTCGGAAACCCGGACAATGCGGGCGAATGACAGGGCATCCGAAAGCGAGGGGAAATGAAACGTTCGTCAGCAGGATGGGGCAGCGGCCTGATCGGGGTCATCATATTCAGTGGCTCGCTACCCGCGACCCGCGTTGCCGTTGTCGATTTCTCCCCGATGTTCCTCACCTCCGCGCGCGCCGTGATCGCCGCCTTGCTCGGGGCGATTTTCCTGGTCGTGCTTCGCCAGACGCTGCCGTCGAAGAAGGAAATCGTTCCGCTGCTGCTTGTCTCCGTCGGCGTGGTCCTTGGCTTTCCGCTCCTGACCGGATTCGCGCTCCAGCACATCACTGCGGCACATTCCATCGTCTTCGTCGGACTATTGCCCCTGGCCACCGCCATCTTCGGTGTCCTGCGCGGCGGCGAGCGTCCCAAGCCGGCATTCTGGGCATTTTCCATCGTCGGCGCAGCAACGGTGGCCGGCTTCGCGCTCGCCACCAGCGACGGGGGCTCCATGATCGGCAATGCGCTGATGGTGGCCGCCGTCCTGCTTTGCGGGCTGGGTTATGCGGAGGGCGCGGCGCTTTCACGCCGGCTCGGCGGATGGCAGGTCATCTCCTGGGCACTGTTGGTGTCGCTGCCGGCGATGGCAATCATTGCCATGTTCACCGCACCCGTCGCCTGGAGTTCGGTTGGCGTGCCGGCCTGGGCCAGCCTGGCCTACGTGTCGATCTTCAGCATGCTGGTTGGCTTCGTCTTCTGGTATCGCGGCCTTGCACTGGGCGGCATCGCCAGGGTCGGCCAATTGCAGCTCCTGCAACCCTTCTTCGGCCTGGTACTGGCGGCGGTATTCCTGGGCGAGCCGATCTCGTGGGGCATGATCGCCTCGACGCTTGTCGTCGTACTGTGCGTTGCCGGCGCCAAGCGTTTCACGTAGAGCGGCTGCCAGCGCCATCCGGCCAGTGCGGCTAGAATCTGGTCAGGCATGCAAGCCAACCCGAATCCAAGGAGAAATCGATGACCGACCAGCAGAAGCACGGCGTATACGAACCGCCGAAAGTCTGGACCCCGACCGCTTCCGGCGGCAACTTCGCCAACATCAACCGGCCGGTGGCCGGCCCCACCCACGAGCAGGAGCTGCCGGTCGGCAAACACCCGCTGCAACTGTATTCGCTGGCCACGCCGAACGGCGTCAAGGTCACGATCATGCTCGAAGAGCTGCTGGCCCTGGGCCACACGGGCGCCGAGTACGACGCCTGGCTCATCAAGATCAACGAGGGCGCCCAGTTCTCCAGCGGCTTCGTGGCCGCCAACCCGAACTCGAAGATCCCGGCCCTGGTCGACCGCAGCGGCGAGAAACCGCTGCGCGTGTTCGAATCGGGCTCGATCCTGCTGTACCTGGCCGAGAAGTTCGGCGCCTTCCTGCCGAAGCACATCGCGGCGCGCACCGAAACCCTGAACTGGCTGTTCTGGCAGATGGGCTCGGCGCCTTTCGTGGGCGGCGGTTTCGGCCACTTCTACGCCTACGCGCCGGAAAAATACGAATACCCGATCAACCGCTATGCGATGGAAACCAAGCGCCAGCTCGACGTGCTCGACCGCCAGCTCGCCGAACACCGCTACGTGGCGGGCGACGAGTACACCATCGCCGACATGGCGATCTGGCCCTGGTACGGCCAACTGGTGCTGGGCCACCTCTACAATGCCGGCGAATTCCTCTCGGTGCACGAATACAAGCACGTGCGCCGCTGGGCCGACGAAATCGCCGCGCGTCCGGCCGTGGTCCGCGGGCGCAAGGTCAACCGCGTGTTCGGCAACCCGGAAGACCAGGTGCCGGAGCGCCACGACGCGTCCGACCTGGGCTGATCCGCCCCGCCCTGCGCGGCGGGTTCTGGAGCGCCTGACCAAACCGTTCGACACACCGCCAACAGAGGCGCGAGCAGGCAAGCGCAAGGAATGCCTGCTCGTCGTCCGTATCGGATGCGCAGTCTGCGAAACCGGCGTGGTCAAGCCCGACGTGCTCTCGCACAGGTCGGCAATCGACCCGCGGCAGACATTCGTGTTGTCCATTGCTGAGCCTGCAACCGCCCGGTAGGCGCAACCAGCGTCAGGTAAAATTACCCAATGTAAATTCTTCGGGAGCCTGCCTTGCCTTCAATGAAACCACTCGTCACGGCCATGCTGGTCGCAGGCGTACTCGCTGGGGCGCAGGCCGCCGACAAGATCGCCGTCGACGTGGCGCTGACCCAGGCCACGCTGATCGACGTCGCCAGCGGGACCCGCAGCGAGGGGCAAACCGTGCTCTTGAAAGGCGACACCATCGTCGCCGTGGTCAAGGACGCGGAACTGAAGCGCTACGCTCCCAGGCAGACCATTACCTTGCCGGGTAAATACCTGATGCCTGGCTTGTGGGACACGCACGTCCACTTCGGCGGGGGCGAAGCGCTCATCGAAGAAAACAAGCAACTGCTTCCTCTCTATCTCGCGCACGGCATCACGACGGTACGCGACTGCGCGGGCGACCTGGCCGCGACCGTGCTTGCATGGCGCCAGCAGATTGCCGATGGCAAGCTGGCCGGCCCGACCATCTTCACTTCCGGGCCGAAGCTCGAAGGACGCAAGCCGATGTGGAAAGGGACGATCGAAGTCGGCTCGCCTGGCGAGGTCGGCAAGGCCCTGGACACGCTCCAGGCCATGAACGTCGATTTCGTGAAGATCACCGAGAACACGATCACCCCGGACACCTACCTGGAGGCGCTGCGCCAGGCCAGGGCGCGCGGCATGCGCACCTCGGGCCACCTGCCGGGCCAGGTCCCGCTGGCGCGCGCCTTCGAGGCCGGACTGGGCACGGTCGAACACCAGAGCTACCTGCTGCGCGCCACCACGCCGCGCGAAGCCGAACTGGTGCAGCAGGTCGTGGCCGGCAAGCTGACCGGACGCGAAGTCATGCGGCTCAGCCTGGAGAGCTACGACGAGGCGACCGCGCGCCGCGCTTTCCGCCACATGGCTGCGCAGGGCACGGCGGTCGTGCCAACCCTGTGGGGATCGCGCATCACAGCTTACCTGGACCAGGAAAGCCACCACGGCGACGACTTCCTGAAATACATCGGAACGGGCCTGCGCGCGACCTATGCGTGGCGTGTCCAGCGCGCCGCGCAGGACGGGCCCGAGGCGGTCGCGCTGCGCCATGCCCTCTTCGAGAAATCGGCCCAGCTCCTGCCGCTGCTGGCGCAGGAGGGCGTGAGCATCATCGCCGGCACCGACGCAGGCTTCCTCAATTCGTTCAACTATCCGGGGCAAGCGCTGCACGACGAGATTGCCCTGTTCGTGCGCTATGGCCTGACGCCCCAGCAAGCCTTGCAAAGCGCCGTGGTGAACGGGCCGCGCTTCCTCAGCAAGCTGGATCGCTACGGCAGCATCCAGGAGGGAAAGGCGGCTGATTTGCTCGTCCTGAATGCCGACCCGCTGGCCGATATCGGGGCCACCCGCAAGATCCGCATGGTCGTCAGCCGCGGCGAAGTCCATGACCGCGCGCGTCTTGATCGCATGCTCGAGGATACGCGCCGCAAGGTGGCGGGGGATCAGTGAGACAGGACGGCGACCTGCCCGCGCTTGCCCGCAGGGCTCAATCGGCCTGCTTGAGGGCGCAGCGGCCGCGGCCCTCCTTCTTGGCATTGTAGAGGGCCGCGTCCGCGGCGGCGCCGAGGCCTTCCGCGTCGACGCCCGCCGACGCGCTGCAGGCCAGGCCGATGCTGGTCGAGACCATCCGCTCGCCCTGCTCCAGGACCATGGGCCGCTCGAAGGCTTCCAGGATCTTCGCCGCCACGAGCAGCGCTTCCTCGGCCGACTTCACCCCTTCCAGGATCACCGTGAACTCGTCGCCCGCAAGGCGGCAGACGGTATCGGTGGCGCGCACCGCGGCTTTCACGCGCTGCCCGAATTCGTGCAGGACGGCGTCGCCGGCGGCATGGCCCAGGGTGTCGTTGACCTGCTTGAAATGGTCGACGTCGAGGTACATCAGCGCGAGGGGCAGGCCGCCGCGGCGGGCGCGGCGCAGCGCCTCCTCGAGCCGCTCGCCATAGCTGCGCCGGTTCGGCAGGCCGGTCAGCAGGTCGATGCGGGCCAGCCGGTTCAGCTCTTCCTCGTGGCGCTTGGCCGCCGACACGTCGGCGCTCAAGGCATACACGCCGCGGCAGCTTCCGTCCTGGACATCGGGAATGGCGGTGACCTCGACGGTCCGCGGGCCGTCCGGGCCCGGCATGCGCGTCTCGAAGCGCACGGTCTCGCCCTCCAGGCTCCTGCGCAGGAAAGCCGCGTCGCGCGCGTACAGCTCCTCGCCCAGCGCCTCCTTCACGGTCTTGCCGACGATCTCCGCCACCGGCACGCCGTACCACTTCTCGTAGGTCGCGTTCACGAACCGGTAGCGCTCCTCGCGATCGATGTAGGCGATCAGCACCGGCAGGTTATCGGTGATGGTGCGCAGGTTGCGCTCGCTCGCCTCCAGGCGGCGCGCCGATTCGCGCAGCTCCGTCACGTCCTTCAGGGCGATCACCGCGCCGATGTTGCTGCCGTCTGCGGCATGCAGGGCGCGCCCGCTGGCGAACACCGTGCGCGGCGCGCCGCCCTCCTGGCGCTGGACGACGACCTCGGCGTTCTCCACCAGCTCCCCGGCCAGCGCCCGGCTGAGGGGCGTTTGCCCGGCCGGAATCGGCGTCTTGCCGTCCGCCGCCAGCAGCTGGTAATGGCGGCCGCGCTCGCCGAGCGTGGCGGCGCCGGGCGGCAGGCCGTTGATCTCGCGCGCCGCGCGGTTCAACAGGGTAACCCTGCCCTCGCGCGAGCAGACCACCACGCCGACATCGATGGAGTCGAGCACCACATCGAGCAGTTCGCGCTCGCGCGCCAGTTCGTCCTCGATGCGCTTTCTCTCCGAGATGTCCTGCATGAAGGTGCCGAAGAAATGGGTCGCGCCGTCGTTGACCAGGCCGATCGTCATCTCGACCGGGAACTCCTCGCCGTTGCGGCGCCGGGCGACCAGCTGCAGGCGCTTGCCGACCACGCCGGTGCTGCCGGCGATCGAGAAGCGCTCGATGCCGCGGTCGTGGGCTGCGCGATAGCGCGGCGGAATGATGACGTCCGACACGCTGCGGCCCAGGACCTCGCCGCGGGTCCAGCCGAAGATCTGCTCGGCGCGCGGATTCCAGTCGATGATGCGCCCGGCCGCGTCGACGCCGACGAAAGCGTCGAGCGCGGTATCGAGGATCGCCCGGATGCGCCGCTTGCCGGCGTCGCTGGCCGCCACCGCCGCCTCCAGCGCCATCGTCCTTTCCTGCACCCGCGTCTCGAGGGTCGCATTCAGCTCGCGCAAGCCCTGCTCGTTCGCGCGCTGCTTGGCCAGCAGGGCGTCCAGGGCGCTGTGCAGGATCTGCACTTCGGCCAGCCGGCTGCGCACCGGCGCGATCTCGTGCGCGCGGCCTTCACGCAAATTGTCGGCCTGCTCGGTGATGATGCGCAGCGGCCGGGTCACGGTCCGCGCGAGCGCCCAGACCGCAAGACCTGCCAGCAGGGACGAGACCAGCCCGCCCCACAGGATCTTCTTTTTCAGGGCCTCGACCGGCCGGTAGGCGTCGTCCAGCGGCTGGCGCACCACGACCAGCCAGCCCAGTCCCGGATAGATCTTGTAACCGCGGCTGGGGCTGTAGCCCACCAGGTAGCGCCGTCCGTCCGGCCAGGTTTCGATCGCCGAACCGCTGGCGCCCTGCCGGGCCTGCCGTACGCTTTCCAGGTCCAGCACCTTGTCGGCATAGGCCTTTGGCCCCAGCAGCACCGAACCGCTGCGGCTCAGGATCAGCGTATCGACGGCCCTGCGCTCGGCCAGCGGACGCAGCACCGAGCGCTCGATATCGGCGGCCCATTCCCAGCTCAGGTGGGCAGCAAGCACGCCCTCGATCTCGCCGTTCTTGCCGCGGAAGAGAAAGGCGATGTCGAAGAAGCGCAGCGGCTCCCTGCCCGGGTTCGGCAGGAGCTTGGCCAGCAGCACCGCTTCGTGGACATCGTGCAGGTGCTGGCCCTTGCCGGCGGCGGCGAACCAGGGCCGGCGCGAAACGTCGAGGTTCTCCAGCAGGCCGCGGCTCGCAACCTGCACCTTGCCGCTCTTGTCGGTCAGGCCGATCCAGGCATAGTGGGGATAGGTCGCCTGCATACTGTCGAGCATGGCGCGCTTGAGGGCGGCGGGCGCCTCGCGGTCGGTGATCTCGTGGCGCTCGGCCATCAGCTTCACCTCGCGGTAGCGCTCGAACATGCCCTGGTCGAGCTTGTCGGTGGTCTGGAAGGCCAGTTCGGCCAGGCTGCGCCCGATGTCCGCTTCGGCCTGCCGGGCCGAGGTGTGGCCGACCAGTTGCAGCGTCACGAAGGTGAGCAGCAGCATGGCGGCGGCCATGACGAAGGCCAACGAGGGCGCCAGCGCGATACGGTGGAAGCGAAGCTGTAAAGACATGGGCTCGGAACCTGGCGAAGATTGCAACCCAGAATCGTAACACGTGGTTCATGCCGGTCAACTCCTGATGGTCAAGCAGCGCATGCATGCCAGATTCCGGTGTTCGATACGGCAAGGTGACGATGCCGGGCGCCCCATGCCTGTACAATCGTCACCAATGCCGACGAGCAATCCACGCGCCACCACACCATGCCGACACCGCAGTTGCCTCATCCCGAACACGAGCATGCCCTCCTGCTTGAAGAACTGGATCGTTACCGGTTCATTGCCAGGCTCGACGACGCCATCCGTCACCTGGAGGATCCCGACGACATCACCTACACCGCCGCAACCCTGCTCGGACAGTACCTGGTCGTGGACCGCTGCGCCTATGCCCACGTCGACGACGAAGGACGCACGTTCACCCTGACCGGCAATTATACGAACGGAGCACCGAGCATCGTCGGGCGCTACGACATGGCCGCCTTCGGCGCCGAGTACGTTCGCCTGAGCCGCCTGGGCCTGCCCTATGTCGTGGACGACGTCGACAGCGACGAGCGTGTATGCGATGTCCTGCCCGCCTACCGGGATACCGCGATCCGCGCCGTCGTCAGCGTTCCCGTCGTGAAGGACGGCAGGCAGGTCGCCGGCATGGCGCTGCACCAGGGCCGCGCCCGGCATTGGGAGGACCACGAGGTGCGCCTGCTGGCGGCGGTCGCCAACCGTTGCTGGGAGTCGATCGAGCGCAGCCGCATTGCGCTGGAATTGCGCCGGGCCGAGGAGCGTATCCGCGCCAACCGGGACTACCTCCGGCTCCTGATCGATTGCACCGAGGACGGTTTTTATTCGGTCGACCGCGAGGGCGTGACGATCATGTGCAACACGGCCTTCCTGCGCATGCTCGGCTTTGAACGAGAGGAAGATGCCATCGGCAAGAAGCTGCACGACGTCATCCATCACAGCCACCCCGACGGCGCGCATTACGAAGTGGACGATTGCCCGATCTACCAGGCGGCCCGGCACGGCGTCCCGGCCCGGGTCCCGGACGAACTGTTCTTCCGGCTCGACGGCAGCAGCTTCCCCGTCGAGTACCGCGCCCTGCCGGTGTGGCAGGATGGCGAACTGCAGGGAGCGGTCTGCACCTTCGCCGACCTGACCAGCCGCAAACGTACCGAGCAGGCCCTGCATCGCAGCCGGACCCAGTCGGAATCGCTGTTCGCCCAGACCGGCGCCGGCATTTGCGAAACCGATCCCTCGGGACGCATCGTGCGCGCCAACGACCGCTTCTGCCAGCTCGTCGGCCGTACCCGCGAGGACCTGCTGGCCAGGACCATGCTGGACCTGACCCACCCCGACAACCTGCCGCGCAACCTGGAACGCTTCCATGCCGCGGTCGCAAGCGGCGCCTCGTTCGACATCGAGAAACGTTACGTGCGTCCGGACGGGAGCATCGTCTGGGTCAGCAATACCGTCAGCCCGATCCGCGGCGAGCAGGACGGGCCGATCACCAGCATGCTGTCGGTGTCGATCGACATTACCGAGCGCAAGCGTGCCGAGGAGGCGCTGCGCGAAGGCGACCGCCGCAAGGACGAATTCCTGGCCATGCTGGCGCACGAACTGCGCAACCCGATGGCGCCGATCCGCGCCGCGGCCGACCTGATGGAAGTGGCGCAGCTCGACGCCGACCGGCTCAAGCGCACCAGCCAGATCATCGCGCGCCAGGTGCGCCACATGACCGCCCTGGTCGACGACCTGCTCGACGTCTCGCGCGTCACGCGCGGCCTGGTCAAGCTCGAACAGGCCGACATCGACGTCAAGCACGTGATCAACGATGCGCTCGAACAGATCCGCCCCCTCATCGAGCAGAAGAAGCACCACCTGACGCTGGACCTGTGCCCGGAACCTGCGCACGTGCTGGGCGACCAGAAACGCCTGGTCCAGATCCTGACGAACCTGCTCAACAACGCCGCCAAGTACACGCCGGCGGGCGGAACCATCCGCCTGGACATGCAGGCGTCCGGCGAGGAGGTGCTGCTGTGCGTCGCCGACAACGGCATCGGCATTGCGGCCGGGCTGCAGCCGCGTATCTTCGACCTGTTCACCCAGGCCGAGCGCAGCCCGGACCGCGCCCAGGGCGGCCTGGGGATCGGCCTG
>DEKZ01000011.1 GCA_002354135.1 Massilia sp. UBA2709
TCTGCGGGGTTTTTTGCTTTGTGCCTTGGGTTTGTAGGGTGGGGTCTCGACCCCACGCGCCCTGAGGGCGAATTTTCCCGCGGCGTGGGATCGTATCGATGCCGGAGCCGATCAACCGGTGAGACGGCGTGGGGTCGAGACCCCACCCTACGGTTCTCTGCTTTCAAGGGGCCGTGTTCTCTCCAGGGCGCAGGGTAGCAACCGGTGGGACAGCGTGGGCTCGAGAGCCCACCCTACAAAAGCAAAAGGAAGCGCAAGCGCTTCCTTTTTTCGGGCAATCGTCTCGATTCTCCGCCGCCGTTCAACACCTGTTTTTATTCAGGTAACCTGTCTGTTTCCATCTTCCTCCATTACGGCTGGGCAAACACTTGTCACCGTCGCGTTTCCCCCCGATTAAAGAAACCTCGGGTGAACAAGTGTCGCCCAGTCCGAACATGTAGGTGCGTGTACAGCGATGCCATGCGCTTGCTTCCATACGACACCGCGAGAACGCAGCGGTTCCGTTTTCTCGATCTTTCTCTGCGCTCGCTCGCATGATGTGGACTCGCCCGCATCCACGCGGGTAGGCCGCCCAATGGCAAGGCCAGTGTCACACCAGTGTTCCAAATAGGTACATCTGTTCCAGGCTGCGACATCGCCTCTTGCGTCAGCACGACGGGCTTGCCCGGCGAGCGCCACTGAAGCGGCTTGGCACGACACTTGCAAACCGGTGATGTGCTCACAAAAGCAGGCCGGCGCTGCGCCGGCCACAAATCAACCAGAGAAAGAGGACGACATGAATCTCGCGGACATCAGCAAACTCGGCGTCGCCAATCCCTTCCGCCAGCGCTACGACAACTACATCGGCGGGCGCTTCGTCCCGCCGGTCAAGGGCGAATACTTCGCCAACGTGACTCCGGTCACCGGCCAGCCCTTCTGCGAAGTCGCCCGCTCGACTGCGGAAGACATCGAACTGGCCCTCGATGCCGCGCATGCCGCCAAGGATGCCTGGGGCAAGACGTCGCCTGCCGAGCGCGCGAACATCCTGAACCGGATCGCCGACCGCATGGAGCAGAACCTCAAAATGCTGGCCACCGCCGAGACCATCGACAATGGCAAGCCGATCCGCGAAACCATGGCCGCCGACCTGCCGCTGGCTATCGACCATTTCCGTTATTTCGCCAGCTGCATCCGCACCCAGGAAGGCGCGATCTCGACCATCGACAGCGAGACCTATGCCTATCACTTCCACGAGCCGCTCGGCGTCGTCGGCCAGATCATCCCGTGGAACTTCCCGATCCTGATGGCGGTCTGGAAACTGGCGCCCGCGCTTGCGGCCGGCAACTGCGTCGTGCTGAAACCGGCGGAACAAACCCCGGCCTCGATCATGGTGCTCATCGAGCTGATCGCCGACCTGCTGCCCGAAGGCGTCATCAACATCGTCAACGGCTTCGGCATCGAGGCCGGCAAGCCGCTCGCTTCCAGCAAGCGTATCGCCAAGATCGCCTTCACCGGCGAGACCGGCACCGGCCGCCTGATCATGCAATACGCGGCGCAGAACCTGATCCCCGTCACCCTCGAACTGGGCGGCAAGTCGCCGAACATCTTCTTTGCGGATGTGATGGATGCCGACGACGAGTTCTTCGACAAGTGCCTCGAGGGTTTCGCGATGTTTGCCCTGAACCAGGGCGAAGTCTGCACCTGTCCCTCGCGCGTGCTGGTACAGGAATCGATCTACGAGCGCTTCATCGAACGGGCGCTCGACCGGGTGGCGAAGATCAAGGCCGGCAATCCCCTCGACGAATCGACGATGATCGGCGCCCAGGCTTCGCAGGAACAGCTGGAAAAGATCCTGTCCTATCTCGACATCGGCCGCCAGGAAGGCGCGCAGGTGCTCGCCGGCGGCGAGCGCGCCAGCTACGACGGCGACCTGGCCGGCGGCTACTATGTGCGCCCGACCGTGTTCAAGGGCGAGAACAGCATGCGCATCTTCCAGGAAGAGATCTTCGGGCCGGTGGTCTCGGTCACGACCTTCAAGGACGAGGCCGACGCGCTGCGCATCGCCAACGACACGCTGTACGGCCTGGGCGCCGGATTGTGGACGCGCGACGGCAGCCGCGCCTTCCGCGTTGGCCGCGCGATCCAGGCCGGACGGGTGTGGACTAACTGCTACCACCTGTACCCGGCGCATGCGGCATTCGGCGGTTATAAACAGTCGGGCATCGGACGCGAGAACCACAAGATGATGCTCGACCACTACCAGCAAACCAAGAACCTCCTGGTGAGCTACAGCCCGAAGGCGCTGGGCTTCTTCTGAGGTCGGCCTGAGGCCGGAGGCGCCCGCGTGGCGCCTCCCTGTTCAAGGAGCATGCGATGACGACCACCGTCGAACGGGTAACCGCGACGCCGGCGGCGCTGGCCTTTATCGGCGAACTGCGCGCCCGTCATGGACCGTTGATGTTTTTCCAGTCGGGCGGCTGCTGCGACGGCAGCGCGCCGATGTGCTGGGCGATGGGCGAGTTCAACCTGGGCGACAGCGACGTCTGCCTGGGAGAGCTGGATGGCGCGCCGTTCTATATCGGAAGCGAGCAATTCGCTTATTGGGAACATACCCAACTGATCATCGACGTCGTCAGCGGGAATGGCGGGATGTTCTCGCTCGATAACGGCACCGGAAGACGCTTCCTGACGCGCTCGCGCCTGTTCAGCGACGAGGAGTGCGCGCTCCTGGAGGCGCAACCGGCGCGGCGCCACCGGGACATGGTTGCCTGAGCACTGCCGCCCGCATCAGCGCGTGCAGTGCTTCAGGTGCGGCAACCTGCGGTACATCGTATTGCGCGATATGCCGAGCGCCCGCGCTGTCGCCGCGACGTTCCCGTCGTTCGCAGCGAGGGCCTGCAGCATGGCTGCCTTCTCCACTTCGCCGAGCTTGATGCCGGTCGCGTTCGCCGGCGAAACGGTCGGATCGGGCAGCTCGCCGTCCGCCGTATCGAGATCGTCGATGAAATCGTCGGGCAAGTGTTCGAGCCCGATCTCCGGCTCCGCGCCGGCCATGATGGCCGCGGTGCGCAGCACACTGGCGAGCTGCCGCAGATTGCCGGGCCAGCGATGCCGCCTGAACAGCCGCATGACCTCGTCGGCGATACGATAGCTCCCGTCCGTGACTTCGGCGGCAAGCAGTTGACGCGTCAGGGTTTCGAGGTCGCTGCGTTCGCGCAGCGGCGGCAGTTTGACGACCAGCCCGTTGAGCCGATAGTAGAGATCTTCGCGGAACAGGCCGGCCGCAATGCGTCGGCGCAGGTCCTGGTTCGTGGCGCAGACGAGCTGCAGGTCCACGGGCACGCTTCGGCCTGCGCCCAGCGGCGTGACCACGCGTTCCTGCAGTACGCGCAGCAGGCGCGCCTGGAGCGGCATCGGCATATCGCCGATCTCGTCGAGGAAGAGGGTGCCGCCGTGCGCCTGCTGGATGCGTCCCGTCGTGCCTTTCCTGCGCGCGCCGGTAAAGGCGCCTTCCTCGTAGCCGAACAGTTCGGACTCGATCAGCGCTTCCGGAATCGCTGCGCAGTTGACGGCGACAAAAGGCGCAGAGGCGCGCGGCGAATCTGCGTGGACGGCGCGGGCCAGCAACTCCTTGCCGGTGCCGGTCTCTCCCGCGATCAGGATGGGCACGTCGCGGCCCAGCACCTTGTTCACCCTGTCGAGCGCGCGGGCGAGTGCCGGGTCCCCGGTGTCCAGTTGCCGCAAGCGCGAGGAGCGATCGGGCGCCGGCTTGGCCCGGTGCCGCGCCGTCGACGCCGTTTCGACCGACAGCAGGTGGGCGCCGCGTGCCAGCTTCAGCTCGGCGCGCCCGCGCACACGCACGCCGTTATGCATGCACAGGTCGAGCAGGCCAGGCGCAGCCGCACGATAGTGGTCGTACAGTGCGGACAGGGGCAGGTCGAACAGGGAGCTGAAGCTGTGCGCCTGCAGGGCATTGGAGGACAAGCCGAGCTGGAATTGCGCAGCGCGGTTGGCCGCCAGGAAGCGTCCGCCCGGCGTGAACGAAGCGATACCTTCCATCAGCGTGCCGATGAATTCCGGGCGCGCATGGAAGTGCAGGGTGATCGCATCCTCGAAGGCTGCCGAGAACAACTGGTTTTCGACCATCAACGCGGACATGCGTACCAGGGCCATGGTGTGCTGGTGGAAGCTGCGGCGGTCACCGCTCACATCGAGCACGCCCACCACCTGGCCGCGATGGTCGAGAATCGGCGCTGCCGAGCAGGTGAGGAAATGGTTCGCAGCCAGGTAATGCTGGTCCGCATGTACCGTGGCCGGCGCCTGTTCGGCAATCGTCGTGCCGATCGCATTGGTCCCCTTGCTGGCTTCGGACCAGGTCACGCCCGGCGTCAGCGCGACTTGGTTCGCCTTCTCGAGGAAATCGGCGTCTCCCAGCGCATGGACGATGACGCCTTGGGCATCGGTCAGCAGGACCATGTGATGGGTGTTGACGATCTGTTGGTACAGCGTCTCCATGACCGGCAAGGCATGGTTGCAGAGCAGGCGGTTGCTGTCGAGCAGCGAGGACAGCTCGGCGCGGCAAAGGGGGCTGAAATCCGGACGGCTGTCGGGGTTCAAGCCATATTGCTCGGAGCGGCGACGCGAGGTGCTGATCATCGCCGCCAGGTCCGGCATGCGGGCCGGGGTATCGCGCAGGTGCGCAGCGTGGCAATACGTCATCCCATGTCTCCTGGTTGGCCCTGTGCCGCGGCTCTGTGTGATGGAAGTCGACTGCTGACTAATGTAGCACCGCCCGTGGGGCAGGACAAACATTCGGTGAGCGAGCGAAGGTCCGCCGTGGCCGGCGCAGCCGGTCACGGCGCTGCTGAGCTTGTTGCGCCTGGGCCGCATATTCTGGAAACAGCCCCTTGCGCGACCGTCCTCCGGTTTGCTATAGTTCTGTTCCTGCTTCTGCAGCGCAAGAAAAGTTCAGCGAAATCAAGTAGTTGAGCTGGGTGTTTTGATAACATCTCTAGCGTTGAAGAAAAAGAGGAGTTGACGAAGCAAACGAAACACTGCATAATCTCAC
>DEKZ01000009.1 GCA_002354135.1 Massilia sp. UBA2709
ACGGCGCCCGGCGCGGTCTGCGGCTCGGTGGTTGGCATCTCGGCTACCGGGGTGGCCTGCATCGGCGGCGGCGCCGGCGGCATGGCGGCGCCGGACAGGGGGACGGCCGGCTTGGTGTCGGCCGCCAGCTCGATGCGCTTCATCACACCGCCGTCGGACAGCATCACATAACGCGGATGCACTTCGCTGATCGTCACGCCGGGAGAGAGTTCCTTGCCCACTTTCAGGGCCTTGGGCGGCTGGCCGTCGGCAACGAGAATGGCGACGCTGTCGCGGCCGGCTGCGACGATGCCGGTCAACTGGTAGTTGGTGACGACCGCGGTGGCGGCCTGGCCGCCAAACAGGGTTGCTGCGGCATCGACTGTCGGCTCGGGAATGCCGGCCGGCGGCGCAGCGGCAATCGGGCGCTGCTGCGGCTTGTACAGCTGCATGCCCCAGTAGGTGATGGATACCGCCAGGAAAACCAGGGCAAGCAGGGTGAGGAGAAGAGGCAAACGCTTCATGATGTCCTTGTTAGCGCACCAGCTGGTTGATTTCAATGATCGGCATCAGGACGGCCAGCACGATCAGCAGCACGACCAGGCCCATGGCCAGGATCAGCACCGGCTCGAGCAAGCCGGCAATGGTGAGCGTGCGGCGCTCGAGGTCGGCCTGCTGCGAGTTGGCGGCGCGCTCCAGCATCGCCGGCAGTTCGCCGGTGATTTCGCCGGCGCGGATCATGTGCACCAGCATCGGCGGGAAATGCTTCTGCGCCGACAAGGCCCGCGCCAGGCTGACGCCTTCGCGTACGCTGCCCGTCGCCTGTTCGACCAGCTCGCGCATCGCAACGTTCGATAAAGTTTCGCGGCTGGTGTCGAGCGCGCGCAGGATCGGCACGCCGGAACCGGTCGTGATCGCCAGCGTGCTGGCGAAGCGGGCCGTGTTCAGGCTGCGCTCGAACTTGCCGTAAATCGGCGCGGTCAGCAGCCAGGTGTGCCAGCGCCGTTTCAGCACCGGATTCTGCAGCGCACGGCGCCAGGCGAACCAGGCTGCCACCAGTACGATTGCCACGAGTATGCCCCAGGCGCGCGTAAAATCCGAGACCGCCAGCATCACCACGGTGAGGAAAGGCAGTTGTTGCTTGGTATTGGCAAACACCGAGACGATCTGCGGCACCACATAGGTGAGCAGGAAGATCACGATGGCGAAGGCGACCACGGTGACGATCGCAGGATAGGTAAAGGCCAGGCGCACCTTCTGCACCAGGGCATTGCGGCGCTCGATGTAGTCGGCCAGGCGCGACAGTACGCGCGAGAGCTGGCCGATCTGTTCGCCCGAGGCCACGAGGGCCCGGTAGATCTCGGCGAAATCACGCGGGTGGCGCGACAGCGCTTCCGAGAACGGCATGCCGCCCATCACCTCGGAACGGATCGAGGCGATCAGGTCGCGCAGATACGGTTTTTCCGCCTGTTCCAGCAGCGCCGTGAAGGCTTGCTCCAGCGGCAGGCCGGCTTCCAGCAGGCTGGCCAGCTGGCGCGTGAACAGCGCCAGCTCGACCTGGGACAGGCGCTCGCCGATGCCGCGCGCACGGGTCGCGCCACTGGCGTCGACCTGGGCCGCGATGGCCTCGACGTTGAGCGGGGTCAGCCCCTGGACGCGCAGGTCGGCGCGCGCGGCGCGCGGGCTGTCGGCATTGACCACGCCCTTGCGCGTGGCGCCGCCCGCATCGACGGCCTCGTAACGGAATGCCGGCATGGTTTAGTCCTTGGTCACACGCAGCAGTTCGGCCTGCGTGGTGACACCTTCGCGCAGCCAGCGCTCGCCGTCTTCGCGCATCGTCTTCATGCCGCTCTTCTGCGCCGTCTCGCGGATCTCGGCTTCCGAAGCCTGGTTGTGGATCTGGGAGCGGATACGCTCGTCCGTTTCCAGCAGCTCGTAGACGCCGACCCGGCCATGGTAGCCGGTGTGGCCGCAGCGCTCGCAGCCGACCGCGTGCCATTGCACGCCATCGCTCTTCTTGCAGTGCGGGCAGAGCTTACGGACCAGGCGCTGCGCCATCACGCCCAGCAAAGATGACGATAACAGGAAAGGCTCGATGCCCATGTCGAGCAGGCGGGTCACGGCCGAAGCCGCGTCGTTGGTGTGCAGGGTCGCCAGCACCAGGTGGCCGGTGAGCGCGGACTGCACCGCGATCTCCGCGGTCTCGCGGTCGCGGATCTCGCCGACCATGATCTTGTCCGGGTCGTGCCGCAGGATCGAGCGCAGGCCCTTGGCGAAGGTCAGGCCCTTCTTCTCGTTCACCGGAATCTGCAGGATGCCGGGCAGCTGGTACTCGACCGGGTCCTCGATCGTGATGATCTTCTCGCGGCCGTTGTGGATTTCGGTCAGCGCCGCGTACAGGGTCGTGGTCTTGCCCGAGCCGGTGGGGCCGGTCACCAGCAGCATGCCGTAGGCTTCCTGGGCCAGGGTGCGCAGCGTGGCCAGCGAAGGCGCGTCGAAACCCAGGGCTTCCAGCGTCAGCGAACCATAGGCCTCGATCATCGCGCGCTTGTCGAGGATACGGATCACCGCGTCCTCGCCATGGATGCTCGGCATGATGGAGACGCGCAGGTCGATCTCGCGCCCGCCCGCCTCCACGCGGAAGCTGCCGTCCTGCGGGATGCGGCGTTCGGCAATGTCGAGTTCGGCCAGCACCTTCAGGCGCGAGATGATGTGCTCGGCCAGCTCGATGCCGCCGACCGTGGTGGCGTGATCGAGCACGCCGTCGACGCGGTATTTCACCGCCAGGCCGGACGCCGTGCTCTCGAGGTGGATGTCCGAGGCGCCCGCCTTCAGGGCGTCGTAGAGCGTGGAGTTGACCAGCTTGACGGCCGGGCTGCCCGCTTCCGACACCGAGGCAAAGGAGAGCACGGCCGCGGTCTTGCCGTCGCGCCGCGCCTCGCCGCTGCTGGGCGCGAGCGTATCGACCGCGCGCGCCGAGGCTTCCTGGCGCGAGAGATAAGCCTGGATGTCGGACTGCAGCGCCAGGCGCAGGTGCAGCGGCGCACGCGGCGTGGCGCCGGCCTGGCTCGACAGCCAGGTCTGCTGGTCGAGGTCGAATGGATCGGCGATCACACCGGTGACCTGGCCGCCGGGGCCGCGCAGCAGCACGCAGTGGCGCGACATGGCCTGCGCCAGCGGCAGCAGGTCGAAGGCCGGTTCCTGGCTCAGCATCTCGGCCGTTTCCATCACCGAGAGGCCGAAGGGCTCGGCCAGGGCGACGACGAGCTGGCGCGGATCGAGGCCGCTCAAGGCCTCCAGCTCGGCCACCAGAGAACGCTGCGACTGGCGGCTCTGGGCGCGGGCGCGCATCAGCAGCGCGGCGTCAATAGTGACCGCACTCACGACATGTCTCCGGCAAGGTCGAAGATCGGCATGTACAGCAGCACCACGATGGCGCCGACCACGAGGCCGATGGCCGCCATCAGCAGCGGCTCGAAGGTGCGCGTGAAGCGGTCGATCCATCGGCTGATCTCACCGTCGTAGAAGGCGGCCGATTGCGTCAGCATCGGCCCCATTTCGCCGGTGCGCTCGCCCACGCGCAGCATGCGCAGCGAGATCGGCGTCGTGAGACCGTGGGCCTCGAAGGCATCGGACAGTGGCCGGCCCGATTCGATCGCGGCGCGTGCGTTCGACAAAGCCTGGCACAGCGTGCTGGAGACCATGGGCTGCACGGTCTCGATGGCGTTGACGATGGTGATGCCGCCCTCGGTCAGCATGCCGAGCGTCAGATACAGGCGCGAGAGTTCGTAGATGCGGGCGCGCTCGCTGATGCCGGGCAGGCGGGCGAGCAGGCGGGTGATGCCACCGTTTCTGATCGCCCGGCGCGCGCCGGCTACCAGCAGCGCGATGCAGGCCGCGACGAACAGCAGGATCGCCATGCCGTGGCCAGCCGCGAACTGGCCCCATTCGAGCAGCACTTGCGACATCCACGGCAGGTTGCGCCCTGCCCCCTGGTAAACCTCGGCGAAGCGCGGCACCACATAGCCGATCAGGAAGGCGCTCACGCCCCCGCCCACGCAGAGCAGGATCACCGGGTAGATCGAGGCGCTGACGATTTTGGAGCGCACTGTGTCGATGCGTTGCTGGTATTCGATGTAGCGCGAGAGCGCGCGCGGCAGGTCGCTCGTGCCTTCGGCGGCGCGCACGATGCCGATGTAGAGCGGCGGGAACAGGGCCGGCTGGCTTGCCAGCACGCTGGAAAAGCGCTTGCCCTCGCGCAGGCCGGCGAGCAGGCGCTCGAGCACCGTGCGCGCGGCGGGATTGGCTTCCTTTTCCAGCAGCGCTTCGAGGCTCTCGACAATACCCAGGCCCGCGTTCAGCAGGGCCAGCAATTCCTGGCTGAACAAGACCAGCGAAAGCTTGCCGCCGCGCTGGCCCGTCAGGCGCGCATCGAATGTAAAACGCGCCGCCGGCTCCACCGCGCTGACGAAGAGACCGCGCGCCTCGACCTGGCGGCGCGCATCGGCTTCATCGAGCGCGTCGATGACGAGGTTGGTGATCGACAGATCGGGCGCGAGGGTACGAACTGCAAACTGCATGTGGACGTGCCCGGATAGGAAGAAAATAAGGGTGCGGAATCAGAGCGAGGAGATATCGGCGTTGTCGCCGGTGCCGCCTGGCTGCCCATCCTTGCCGAACGAGACGATTTCGTATTCTCCCTTGCTGCCGGGCGAGCGGTATTGATACGGATGGCCCCAGGGATCTTGCGGCACGCCCTTCTTCAGGTAGGGGCCGTTCCACTTGGCGCCGGCGCTGGCCGGCGCCGTCATCAGGGCGGCCAGGCCTTCCTCGCCGGTCGGGTAGCGGCCGACGTCAAGGCGATAGGTGTCGAGCGACTTCTCGAAGGCCTCGATCTGGGCCTTCGCGATCGTCACCTCGGACTTGCCGAGCTGGGAAAAATACTTGGGACCGACATAGGCCGCGAGCAGGCCGATGATCACGATGACCACTAGCAGTTCGAGCAGCGTGAACCCCGCGGTTCTGGACCTGAGCCCCTCGCCGTTAAATGCCATACATCTGCTCCACAATTTTCCTTCGTACTCGACAATAACACGAAGCGAACAACTAGGCAACGCGGGGCACTGCGTCATTCGACGGACAATGACCGCCCCACAACTATCAGGAACTTTCAATCGATTGTATATTGAATTCGTATTTCTCTTTAACGCTAGTCGGATATGCTCGAACAATAACCTGCGCCCGCCCACGGCTCCCTGCAACCGAAAACTGATATTCTCTATAAGGACTCTCTAAGTCGCTGCCCTGATAGGTACGTAGCCTGCGAAGACTAACGTCAGCAACCGCACCTACTTGGGATTGGACCCTCGGACTTCCGCGGACATATCTTTCCGCCTGAGCTCGATATGGGTCTGTTTGCATAAAATAAATTATGACAATCACCGCCAGTCCACTTATTATCAGCGAAAATATCGAATTAACCCTCACCTTGAGCCACCTCCGTTCTCATTAAAATATCCCCCAAAGTCAATCCCAAGTGATCCGCCCAAGCCAACTCCCCAGCTCGGTCTATCCGCACCGAATTCCAAAGTCGCATCTTTAAAGCCACCTCTAATTTTATGTGTAAACGCGTTACCGCTCGATGCAATCCCAGAAACACCAGCTCCTCCGACACCCACCCGACCAGCCGCTCCGACTTTTATCGAAGTTCTAGCAATCAGACCAGCTCCGCAGTCCTTAGCATGGGGTGACGGTGTGCCGTAAGGATTAAATGAAAGCCCCCCACCAAAACCAACTCCGAGACGTCCAAGAACCTCAAATGTTCCATTTGAATACGAAATATTAACTCCACCACCGAGGAAATAGTAAAACTCCAATCCAACAGCGATCAGACCATCGGGGTCGATATATGACACAGGATTCGCGTTAGCATATCCAAATGGATTTAAACCACCCTTCAGTCCGATTGGGTCGGATTGCAAATATCGACCAAGCACACCATCATAGTAGCGATTCCAGTTGTACCAAAGGCGAGACTCATCATCAAAATATTGACCAGGAAAACCCACGTTCATACCACCAATTAAGTCAGTCACTACCCGGCCGCGATCGAACGCCGAATTTTCAGCTCGCCATACAACTGCACCGTTAATGTCGGTTAAAACCTCAGGCCTTCCAACCTGATCATTATGACTGGCATAGAACTGCGAGTCCCGGACAAGACCTAGCATCTGCCCATCGGTATGAACATAGCTTGTCGTTTTCGGCCCGACTTCCGCCAACAACTCACCATCAGGTCCATAAATGAAATAGGTTGCTTGATCACCTGCGACCTTCAAAACACGCTGATCCAATGCATTGGATCGATAGTCGCCAACCTGAACACCATTCACAAACACTCCGCTCAGCCGATTGAAGTTGTTATAGGAATAGCCACGCGACTCGGTTCCTCGATCTTCGCTGTAGAGGTTGCCGACCGCGTCAAATGAAGAGTTACGGAATTTCCCCGTACCGCTCCAATAGTAGAGGCGGTTACTTGCCCCCTCTGTTTGATATGTAAAAAGTCCTTCACCGTCACGGCTGTGCGTCCTTCTGTTCCCGGTAAGGTCCCATTCGAACGTTTGATTAGCACCACTACGCTGCACAGAAGATAGACGATCAACACGATCATAAGCGTAGACGGCGCTTAAAGCCGGGGTAACGTTATCGGTAACTGATGTGATCGCATCAACATTGTTATAACCCAACGTTAACGAGTGCTTGGCTGGCGTCGAAATCTGCTGAACGCGACCATCCGTGTCCAGCGTTATCATGCGTGGCAATCCGTTAGCGAAACGCCAGCCGTACACTTGATCGGTCGCAGGCTGAGAGAGAAACGAGTCAACCAGCGTAAGTTTGGCCGTTGTATCGACCGGCGGTGGCGGCGCAGCAACCTCTACGGCAGAGGCAGACTCTTGCCCAAAAAATTGGACCAACTCTTGCACCATCTGCCATTTCATGGTGTGAGAACCAGGTGAAGGAGCGAGCACATTAAACCGGAATGTATATTGCTCGCCCGGCGCCACAGCATGATCCAATTCAATCCGACCGGCACAGCAGGGGGAATCACCGTTCAGCGAGGCGAGTCGAAAGTTCGCCGCAGAGCTCCAAATCGAGTCACCGGTATTCTTGTACGTCAACGCAACAGAATATGTGTCTCCCGCTTGCATAGTCGATGGAACAGACTGCGAAATAAGCTGAGCGGCGTTTGTCGGCGCAACAACTGTAATTGATAAATTTGTTGTATAGGGGCCAAACCACTCTACATCTTCTTTCAGCATTCTCCAGCGAAAGTAATAAGTTCCCGGCGCAGAAGGAGCTGTAACTGAAAATGTGAACTTATAACTGGCACCAGGCGCAACCTGCACCCCTGACCTCATAAGCGCCCTATTAACACCCCACAAACCATCCGGGTCATTCTGCGACCCTAATCGAAACTTGCTATAGGCTGTCCAGATTTCTGTTGAGTAACGAGAATTGCGCATTGTAATTGAAACCTCATATGTGCGCCCTGCTACCATAGTTGTAGGCACATTTTGAGAATCAAACTCTGCATAGTTCGCGGCAAAAGCAAACGCTTCGGTTGTCAACAGCACCACAAAAAGACAGATCGATCTTACCCAATTAAAACAATTATTCATTTTTCGCCTGGATCAAACCGCCGATGAAATTCCTACGTTTGTCATCGCAAGGAGGGCTACAGAAAAACGAGCTCTCGGCCGAGCTTGAGCGCATCCTAATTTTTTGCTTTCAGTGGTGTAGCGCTCTTTACCGCGCTACGTCTTCCAAAACGATCGTACTCATAAGTCAAAACAAGCCCGGTAGGATAAATCATGCTGTCCAATCGTCCCACCGTGTCGTAGCCCCACGTAGTCCTGAATATTTGACCGTAGATATTATTGGTCTGACTGACAAGTTGGCCTGCCGCGTTGTATTCGTAACTCGTATTTCCCGTCCAGTCTTCAAAACCGGAGAGCCGCCCTTTCCCATAAGCGCCACCATCATAGGTGTAGAGGTGGCACTCCTTATTACTGCAACGGGAAGTTCGTCGTCCGAGCTTGTCCCGACCAAACGTTGTCACCCTGTTGTCTGCCGCAGTCATTTTTACAAGCTGCCCTACGGTATCGTAATCATAGGTAGTGAGACCGGTATCCGGGCTTTTGACCGACTTCACAGCCCCGAAGCCATCGTACGTATAAACCGTCTTCAGTCCCCTTGGATCGGTGACGACCTCAAGATTCCCTCTGCTATCGTATGATTTAAGGATCACACCACCATCCGCAGCTATGAGCTTGACCATACGATTCTGCGCGTCGTATTCAAACGAGGTTGCACGCTCTTTTGCATCGGTGATCGTCGTAACATTCCCATTACTGTCGTACCGAATATCCTGCTTTTGCCCATCATTTCCCAGGCGAGTGTACGGCCGGCTAAGTGAATCAAAGATTGCCACCGCACTGAATTCGCCATCAAGAGCACCGGTGGCAATGCCGCCACTCAAAGCAGGCACATGCCGCGGCGAACTGGTACGCATCCGGTTTGTCTTGATATCAAAGTCGTGTTTTACGTACTCATCTCGAGCGTTCCCACTCTCAATCAAACGACCCCCGTCATTATATTTATACTTATCGCTCCGACCATCAGGATAAGCCACGCCCGCCAGTTGCCGTGCCGGCGTATATGTCCATGTCGTCACGTTACCATTATGATCAGTAAATGTTTCAACACCTCCCCAGGCATTGTAGGTAAATGTACTTTTAACGTTATTGGGATCGATAAAGGTTCTCGGGTTACCAAACTCATCGTGTGCTTCCCACGAGGATATATGCTGAACAGGATTCGATACCGAGACGAGATTGCCTGCAGTATCAAAACTTGACACTGTTGTCGCAACTTGGCCGCCGCCCAACTGAACATTAATCGTTTGGGTTGCCACGACTCCGTTCGGATGAGACGAATAAATGTAATCAGTACGGCGCACGACACCCGTAGCAATATCGGTCAGCGATTCGCCGGACACCCGACCTTGAACGTCATATTCGATGTTTTTTCGTAGATAGGCCTTCCAATTCGAATCAGCGTACTCAATTTGGGTAACGTTATCGATGTCCCATGTGTACTTCTCAACAGCGGCGCCGGCCGTACCATGCGCGGTAACCCGCCGTAAAAGCCGGCCCTGCCCGTCAAAATCCAGGTCTGTTCGATTACCTTTCCAGTCCAAGGTATAGTCGATATGCCCGTTACCGTCATATCCGGTTACCGCTGCCCCCAATGGGCAGGTTGTAGTGCCTTGGCGCACAGTCTCGATGATTTTCTTACTCTCAGCAATATCAGCAAATTTGTATGTTGTAGTCTGTCCCAAAGCATTCGTGACGGAGGTCGCGTTGACCGAATAGACAAACTTGTCGACTTCCTCTCCGCCAGTCAAACCGCTTTCGCTGACGCGTCCGTCTGAATAGTATTTATAAGTACTATAGCGAACCCCGTTAAATGAGATTCCCGTCAAGAGAATCGGATTTGCGTCCTCGTAATGATATTCCCGCCATTCCCGCCCGCCCGGAGAGGTGACCTTCCTCAACATTTTGTTGGCGTTGTACTCATAGACCCAGACGCCACCCGATGGATCAACGACCTGCGTGACACGGTCGTTAGTCCAAACAAACCCTACTTTATGTCCGGACCTGCTCGAAATCGACTCCAGACGCCCACCGCTATGCCGATAAGTCAGCGTATTAGCCAAAATAGGATCATCAACGGAGCCGATGACACCAGCGTTCGAATATACATACGTCTTCTTGTTCTTATCGAGCCTCCAGCGCACTCCATAGTCATAATAGAGCGCAGATCCATCGGGGGCATCGTAGACGAACTGATGCTCGACATCGACTACCCCCAAGGTATAGACGACTGGCGCTCCTGTCACATCGGTCACGGTCACACTCTGAGGAACACATTCGCCATTCGGAAATTTCCGACACTGCGCGCTGTCGAACTTTAAAGATGGAATGTCAAGCGTGGACATCCAGTTGGGCCCAAACAGACTACCGCTGGCAAGCTTGCTGCGATATGTTCGGGTTAGCGAGAATGAATATGGATTGACAGCACTGAAGTCGACCTCATCCTTGAACTTCTCGCCCGTCGCGATGACGACTGGATTCGCAGTGGTGAGGTTTTCGCACGGATTACGAATGCTGGCATTTTTCTTTATTGAATCAGCACGAGGATGAGATTTCCGCAAATCATAAGGTGTACGGAAGTCACGAATCATGGCTCGGGCGCTGCCGCCGCCGGTGTCTTCAGGAGCATTTACGCTCCGTCCAGTTACATAAACCTTGTCTTTATGATTGCCGTCCGCGTCTCTTATGTCATCCGGACCGCCGAGCGTGGCGGCGCCGAAGGCCGGCGCGATGAAGAGAAATGACACATGCAGGAACAACCACTTTTCTTTATCAAACATAGCGAACGGCACCTGTCACAGAGAATTTACGCACTGGCTCATCAGACCCTTGTTCAACGAGGGTTGCTTGGCAATCAACCAGTGCTCTACGTTACACGAAATTTCCTTCGGAAATTACACTCTTTGTAACGCTTGCGAAGATCTATGAAGGTAGGCGCCAACCCATTACCCTTCTGGCATTTGTACGAAGCGGAGGCTTAGATGTCCAGGCACAGTGTGCTGACTTTGGCGTCAGCACTCTAATATCTGATTCGCGATCTTTGTCAGGTTACCTGCGCGAGCCCTACGATGCACCGCACGGTGTAGCGCGCAGTACTTAAAACAGGAGAACGAGCCGTCCTATGAAATCCAATACCGTTGTCCTGGGGACGATCGGAGAAGCTCTGGGGAGAACGAGAATTACCGCTGCCTGGACAATCCAGCAAATTGGATTGCAAAAGGCTAATCAAACGTCGCTTTATCTCAATGACAAGGCATCCGTCAGCTGGCAACTCCCCGCCCTGCACACCGCCGCCGGCGGCGCGATCGCCCGGCAGTCCGACACCATGCCCGAGCGCGCGTTGCGCTCCTGCTGTTCGCCGCGGAAGCGGTCGGCCAGGGCCTGGATCTCGCTGGAAGACGTTTTGGCGGTGGACCAGGCCAGGTAGCTGGCCGGGCCGCCGCAGGGGCGCGCGCCGATGGGCAAGGCCTGGCACTGGTTGTCGGACGTGCATTCGGCCTTGCCGATGAGGTCCTTGATTTGCGTGAGCGTGTCAGGCTGGCTCGGCGCTGGCGCGCTGACCGGAGCGGCAGGCTGGGACGCTTGCGGCGTGGCCGGACCGTCGGCCCGGGTGGTGCAGGCCGCGCAGGCCAGCAGTGAAAGAAGGACAAGTTTTCGCATCAGCTCATCATACGCCTGCCGCGCTCGTGGTCAAGCGTGCAAGCCAGTTCGACAAGTTTCCCGATGCGCCCTTGGCGGCAATCCAGAAGCGCCTGCAAGCCTGTGGCGGGAATGCGACGAGCCCTCGCTTTCGTTACCTTGGCGCACTCTTTGTTTCTTGTAGGATACATCCTACTATCGTCATTCAACTTCTTCCATCTTGCCGTCTTTTAACGTTCAATATCTTTTAACTTCGGCTATCTTTACGCAAATAAATTGATGCTTGGAAAAAAATCTCGCTACAATGACTTTCATCATTGACGAGCCTGCTTCAAACATCATCATGAACACCCAACGCCTCCGCAACCTCCTCAGCATTTCCCTGATCGCCGCCACTCTGTGCGCCTGCGGCGGCGCCAGCATCGACACTCCGGCCGCTCCGGTCCAGACCGCCGCCGTTACGAAGGTCGTGGACCTGTCGGTCGATCCGGCAGCCGTCGGCCAGACGCCGGCGCCGGACTGCGCCGCCGACGGCTGCGCCGGACTGCGCATCATCGACGGCAACGCCGAAGCCTTCCGCATCGACGCCATGCGCCGCGCCGCCCAGGAAAACGGCGCAGGCGCCTGAGCCGGCAAGTCACACCCTTCCCGGCCCACCGGGCCAGAATAAAAAAGGCACACCGGGCCGCAGCCGGGTGTGCCTCATCATGAGAGCCGGGAGTTTAGTGCGAGGTTAGCGCATACCGCGCTGGCGCAGCGTCCAGCCCAGCATCATCAGGCCCAGCGCCAGCAGCGCCATCGCAGCCGGCTCCGGCACTTCGCTCACCGGCGAAACCGACACGAAGGCGTTATCCGGCGAAATCACCAGGCCACTTGGCGCGACTTCGAACTGCACCAGGTCGCCGTCCATGCCGAGGTACGCATCCATCGCTTCATTGATGAGCGCAATGCCCAGCACGGAAGCATCGCCTTCGAGACCGACGGCAAACTCCAGGTTGAAGCCGAACACGCCGCCCAGGGTCACCGCCTGCAGCAGGTGGGCGTAGCCGTCGGCATTCCCCATGATCACGTTCGAGACCACGTTGCCGCTGGCGTCGCCGTCCGTCACACCCAGCCCGTACAGGCCGGTGAAATTACTCAACGTGAAGGTTGCCGGGGCAGCCGAGGTGGCGTCCCCCAGGAACAGGAAGTCGAAGAAGCCGGTGCCGGTCATGCCCTGGGTATCGATCGTCACGTGGTAGATCGGGCCGGCCGAGGCCGCGCCGGCGCCGGTGGCGAGCATCAGCGCCAGCAGCGCACGGGTGAACAGGTTTTTCAGGTTGAACATGGTTCGATTCCTCAGAAGGTGCCGGAGAACAGCTTGGCGGTGTAGCCAATGCCGGTTTTCGCCGGGTTGGTGAAGGTGGTGGTGACGGTCACGGAAGCACCGGCGGCGAGCGAGCCGTTCGGCAGCGTCAGGTAAGGCGCGCCGTTCTGGTCGCCGCTCTTGCCGTCGAGCGTGACGCCGGCCGTCAGGCCCTGCAGCACCAGGTGCAGCGGACCGTTCAGGGTCGCGCCACTGGTGTTGGTGATGGTCACGGTGCCGGTGGTCTTGCCGGTCAGGCGGTTCATGGTGAAGCCCGACTTGGCGATCTTCGCCGACGCCGTCACGTCGCTGAAGGTCGACGCCAGGGCCAGGCTCACGACCACCGGATCGTGGTCCGATGCGCGGTAGGCGTTCTTCACGTACGGGTCCTCGGCGGTGTCGTTCAGGTTGTAGTCGATCGCATCCGGCTCGTCGGCGTTGTTGTGCCACTCGGTCACGCCCGCGACCTGGGCGGACAGGGCGGTGCTGGCCAGCGCATGGTCGAGGTAGCCGCTCTCGCCGCCGAACACGTAGGAGTAGGGAATGCCCTGCGGACGCACGAAGCGCTCGATCTCGTTGACGTAGCCGGCCGCGTTCAGCAGGCGGATCGGGTCTTCGTGGCCGTAGGCGTTCATGTCGCCGACGACCAGCACGTCGGGATCGTTGGCGGCCGCCGTCACTTGCGGCAGGAAGTAGTCGCGCAGGCGTGCCGCCTGTTCGACGCGGGAAGCGTTCCAGCAGCCCTGGCCGTCGCCCTTGTCGCTGTCGCCGCCGCTGGCGCCGCCGCAGCTGCCCTTCGATTTCAGGTGGTTCACCACCAGCGAGAATTTGCCGCCATTCGTCGCCTTGAAGGTCTGGGCCATCGGCGGACGGTTGTTGACGGCGTCGCCGTCCGACAGCGCAGCGCCGACCAGGCTGACCGCCGCCGGCTTGTAGATCATCGCCACGCGGATCGCGTCGGTGCCGGTGGCAGCCGGTTTCGGCACGACGGCATAGGTGCCGGCGCCCATTTTCGCGTTGAGCTGGTCCACCAGGTAGGAAGCGGCGATGTCGCCGTTGTTCTGGATTTCCATCAGGCCCACCACGTCCGCGTTGATCGCGCTGAGCGACTCGACGATCTTGTCGCGCTGGCGCACGAATTCAGCCATGTTGTCGGCGCCGCGGCAATTCGAGGCGCGGGTGGTCCCGCCGATGGTGCAGCCCTGGCCGGTGCGGCCCCAGGCGTCGTCGCCGTTGGTAAAGGTGGTGAAGAAGTTCAGCACGTTGGCGCTGGCGACTTTCACGTTGCCGGCGGCAAGCACCGGGGCCGGCAGGCGCTCGTTGGTGCGCGAGAAGACCGGGGTCACGGTCGGCTGCAGCTTGAAGGACGCGCCGCCGCCGCCGATCGCGCCGAAGTCGAGCACGCCGGTCAGGTCGGTCACGGTGTCGCCCGCGCGCACGGTGCCGTCAGCTGCGAGGTAAGGAATCGTGGCCGGGGCAACAAAGATGCCATCGTCCAGGACGACGATGTTGGCGGCGTTCTCGGCCGCCAGCGCCTTCGCTTCCGGCGAGCCGGCCGGGTAGCGGTTGGTCGGGATCTCGCGGCGGCCGTAGGACAGGGTCAGTTCGCCGCGATCGCCCAGGTAGGCATTGCCGTTGACGGTGAGCGGCGTGGTGAAGCGCACCAGCATGCCCTCGAAGCGGGCCAGGTCGGCGTTCGGCATCTCGACATTGGTTGGGGCGATGCTGTGGCCGCTGCCCAGTTTCGTGACGGCGGTCAGATCCTTGAACTCGGTGTAGGAGCGGGTCGCGCCGCTCGGCTTGTACTCGGTGACGGTGCCGGTGATGCGCACCAGGTCCCCCACGTTGGCCGCGCCGGCGCTGCCGAAGACGAAGATGGCGTCCGAGGTGGCCGGGTCGCCGTCGCCGTTCAGGTCCTGCAGGAAGAAGCCGCTGCCGACCTTGGCGGTGATCACGCCCCGGGTGGTCTGCACGGTGTTGTTGTAGGCGCTGGTCGGGCCGCTGCCCTGGATCTGCGGAATGGTCAGCTGGCCGGCGACGCTCACCGCGATGTTGCAGCTCGCGCTCTGGCCATCGTTGTTGGCGAAGGTCACGCGCAACGGATAGTTGCCGGCGGCGACCGAGGCGTCGACCGAGAGGCTGGCGCTGGCGCTGGCACCGGCTGCGCTGGCCGGCACGAAGCCGGTCAGATTGATGCCGGGTACGGCGCCCGATTCGATCACGGCGCTGTTGACGATGCTGTCGCCGTCGCTGGCGCTGAGGGCCGCGACGACACCCTTGCCCTGCTCGGCCTGCACGCTGGCCGGGCAGTTCAGGACGATCTGCTGTACCACCGGGCCGCTGTTGCAGCTGTTCAGCGGCGAAGTCGAACGGCGCGGGCCGGCGACCGGTGCGGCCGTGAAGTCGGCGGCGTTGTTGTCGGTATCGACGCAGCCCGCTTCTGCTCGCTGGATCGAGTTGGCAATCGAGGGCGCCGGCGCGACGGCGCTTTCATAACGGTTGGCGGTGCCGAAGCCCACCAGGTCGACTACTGCCTCGCCTTCCGGCGTGGTCATCGGCTTGGCCACGCTCGCCAGCGCGACCTTGCCGGTGGTGGCCGACAGGCTCAGGCCGCCGGTCTGGTCGGCCTGGCCGACGTCGCTGCCGGTGGTGGCGCCCTGCCCCGTCACCAGGAAGTATTGCCCCGGCTGCAGGGTCACCTCGGGCAGCGC
This sequence comes from Massilia sp. UBA2709, assembly GCA_002354135.1. Classification (GTDB taxonomy): domain Bacteria; phylum Pseudomonadota; class Gammaproteobacteria; order Burkholderiales; family Burkholderiaceae_D; genus Telluria. The sequence continues at coordinate 15,390 of DEKZ01000009.1, forward strand.
GGTCGCCTGCCAGGTAGTCCCTGCCGCCGATTGATACTGCACGCTCCAGCCCTTCAGGCTGACCGGGCCGCCGCTGCGGTTGAACAGTTCGATGAAGTCCCGGTTCCACAGCGCGCCGCCGCTGCCGGCGCCGCCATAGACCTGGCTGATGACGACATCGCCGCCGGTGGCGAAGGCCGGCGCCGCCAGCCCGGCCAGCAGTGCGGCCAGGACAGTCAGCCGCCCGGCTGGTGTGTGTGTTGCAACGTGCATTTTCATGGGCATCCTGAAGTAGGTGTGAAGGCAAGAAAACAGTTGTTAATACGGATAGGCATTTTATTATCGGAAACGATAATAAATCCACAATTTGACAGGAGAATGACGGGCAAGCGCCAATTCGGTGCGCCGGATGAGGTATGCGGACAACATCTGCACGCGAAACGTACCCCGGCGGGATAACGATCACGGTGTGGCGCATCAGCGCCGCCGGTAAGGCGCGGCGAGCGGCTCGCCGATGAACAGGCCCTGGGCGGGCCAGGCCACGCTCTTCCAATAAGCCTCGATGGCGCTATTGCCCTGCACGTAATGGCGCAGGAGCACAGCCGGATTGGGGAATTTCTGCCAGTGATTGCAGGGTTCGCTGACGGTGCCGTAGCTGGCGGTGGCGCCGGCTTCCAGCCAGCGCAGGCTGCTCATCTGGGTGCTGCCGAGCAGGTCGCCGCCGTGCGAGGTCAGGTGGTCGGCCAGGGCGCCCGGCAGGAAACGCAGGGTGTCGAGCTTGTCGACGCTGGCCTTGCCGAGCTGGTAGATCATGATGTCGTGCGCGTTCTCGAGGGCGTCGGCCTGCAGCCGCCGGGTCGCCAGCTTCTTCGCCGCGATCCGGCCCGCAGGCGGAAAGAACATCGCGCGGCTGTTGCGCGGCGCCTCGAGCGTCGTCAGGTAGTAGGCGCCGGCCGGCACAAGGCGAAAGCCGCTGGCGACGCCGCGGTCGATCACCTCCTTCGCCGCCGCCACCGATTCGGTCGGCAGCAGCATGGACAGGCGCATGCCGTGGCTCGTATAGGGACGGCTGCTGTTCGAATTGAAGTAGGCGCTGGCCTGGCCGGGGCTGCAGGTCTCGCGGCACAGCGCGCCGTCGAAACCGAGGGTATAGGCGCCGGTGATGGAATTGCAGGCCACGGCGTAAGGCGCGGTCCAGACCATGAGAACGGCCTGGACCGCGGGCTTGAGCTGGCTGTCGATCTCGTCCTTCAGCAGCTGGAAGCGCGCAGGATCGAGGCTGTGCGGCTTGCCCGGAATGCGCACGTGCACCACGTTGGCCTCGGGAATGGCGCGCCGGCGGCGATAGTAGTCGCCGGCGGCGACGCTGGCCGGGTCGTCGTCGTTGATGACGATGGCCAGCTGCGCCGCGGTGAGTCCTCCGCGTTCGAACAGTGGCAGCTGCGGCTGCGGCTGCGCCGCGGCGGCGCCATGCAACAGGAACAGCAGCGGCAAGATCGGCCTGAGCGCCGCCCACAGGAGCCGGACCATGGGCCGGCGCTCAGGCCTGGGCGGTTCCGGACGCGTCGCCGCCGGCGTGTCCGGTGCGGCGGCG
>DEKZ01000010.1 GCA_002354135.1 Massilia sp. UBA2709
AGTGCGTTTTCCTCGTCGGCGTCGAACGGCCATTTCACGTCGATAAAAGGACAATCGCCCTGGGGCGACTCCAGCACGCGCGCACACAGCCGGTCACCTCCGTGCGGGGATATGATTTCCAGATCGAAGTTCTGATAAATCATCACAACTCCAAGGTGCCGAGGAAGCGGCGCCGGCTGATGCTCGGGGTAGGAACATGTTAGACAGCGGCAGGTGACGAATGTGCGCTGCGGGAGAAAAAGAGAGGCGGTGCACATGCGATTGACGGCCACACGCGCACCGGAGCAGCTTGCGCCCGCCTTATTTCGGCTTCCAGACCAGCTTGATGCGCAGGCTGCCTTCGGTGCTGCTGTGCGCAATCACGGCGCCGACACGCGCGTCGAACTTCAGGGCGAACTCGACTTCCGCCGTTTCCGGCAAAGCAATCAGCCCCTGGCAGGCAGATATGGCCCCTTCGGCAACGGGGCGGATGATCGACAGCGTATCGCCCAGCGAGGTGCCGACTGTTTCTGCAATGTGGGCAAGACCTCCACCACGCACGACGCTTCCCGAAGCAACATCTTCGGTCTCGACAACCACCCTGCCACCTGCGACATTGAACTCAATAAGCTTATTCATGGGAATTTCTCCATTCCAAATGAAAAAGGGATAGGCATCTGCCTATCCCTTTCCTGCTTATGCGGTCGCTTTTTGCGACCGTCGTCTCCTCACACCATCTTTACTACACCTTTGCTTAGCCCAGCTGTTTCTCCAGCTTGGCCTTGGTCTCCACCAGCTCCTGCGGCAGGTGGTAAGACAGCTTCTCGAACAGCTCGCTGTGCAGCTTCAGTTCTTCGCGCCATGCGTCCGCGTCGATCGAGGTGATCTGCGTGAACTGTTCCTGCGTGAAGTCCAGGCCTTCCCAGTTCAGGTCGCCGTAGTTCGGCGAGGTGCCGAACAGGTGCTCGGTGCCGCCGGTCTGGCCTTCGGTACGCTCCAGGATCCACTTCAGGACACGCATGTTGTCGCCGTAGCCCGGCCACACGAAGTTGCCCGACTCGTCGGTACGGAACCAGTTGACGCAGAAGATCTTCGGCAGCGTGCCGGCGCCCTTGGCTTCGACTTTCTTGCCGAGGTCCAGCCAGTGCTGGAAGTAGTCGCTCATGTTGTAGCCGATGAAAGGCAGCATCGCGAACGGGTCGCGGCGCACGACGCCCATCTGGCCGGCAGCGGCGGCGGTCGTTTCCGAACCCATCGTCGCGGCCATGTACACGCCCTCGACCCAGCTGTTCGCTTCGGTGACGAGCGGCACCGTGGTCGAGCGGCGGCCGCCGAAGATGAAGGCCGAGATCGGCACGCCGGCCGGATCGTCCCAGGCCGGATCGATCACCGGGTTCTGGGTGGCGGCCACGGTGAAGCGGGCGTTCGGGTGCGCAGCCTTGGTGCCGGACGCCGGGGTCCAGTCCTTGCCCTGCCAGTCGATCAGGTGCGCCGGGGCTTCCTTGGTCATGCCCTCCCACCAGACGTCGCCGTCGTCGGTCAGCGCCACGTTGGTGAAGATCACGTTCTCGCGCAGCGAGGCCATGCAGTTCGAGTTGGTCTTGTCGTTGGTGCCCGGGGCCACGCCGAAGTAGCCGGCTTCCGGATTGATCGCGTACAGCTTGCCGTCCGCGCCCGGCTTGATCCAGGCGATGTCGTCGCCGATGGTCGTGACCTTCCAGCCATTGAACGAGGTCGGCGGGATCAGCATGGCGAAGTTGGTCTTGCCGCATGCCGAAGGGAAGGCCGCCGCGACGTATTTCTTGTCACCCTGGGGCGACTCGACGCCCAGGATCAGCATGTGTTCGGCCAGCCAGCCGGTGCCGCCCTGTTGCGCTTCCTGGTAGCCCATGTTCGAGGCGATGCGCAGCGCGAAGCATTTCTTGCCCAGCAGCGCGTTGCCGCCGTAGCCCGAACCGAAGGACCAGATCTCGCGGGTTTCCGGATAGTGGACGATGTACTTGGTGCTGTTGCACGGCCAGCGCACGTCCTGCTGGCCCGGCTGCAGGGGCATGCCGACGCTGTGCACGCAAGGCACGAACTCGCCGTTCTCGCCCAGCACGTCGTAGACGGCCTTGCCCATGCGCGTCATGATGCGCATGTTCACCGCCACATACGGCGAATCCGACAGCTCGACGCCAATGTGGGCGATCGGCGAACCGAGCGGGCCCATCGAGAACGGCACCACGTACATCGTGCGGCCGGCCATGCAGCCGTCGAACAGGCCGTTCAGGGTCGTGCGCATCTCGGCCGGGTCCATCCAGTTGTTGGTCGGGCCTGCCTGTTCCTTCGTTGCCGAGCAGATGAAGGTGCGGTCTTCCACGCGCGCCACATCCGAGGGATCGGAATGGGCCAGGTAGGAATTCGGACGCTTCTCCGGGTTCAGGCGCTTCATCGTACCGGCTTCGACCATCTGTGCGCACAGGCGGTCGTACTCTTCTTCCGAGCCGTCGCACCAGTAGATGGCGTCAGGCTTGGTCAGGGTGGCGATTTCCGCGACCCAATTGATGAGCTTTTGGTGTTTGATGTAAGCTGGAACGTTCAGTGCGGCGACGCCGCCCATCACGGGCTGGTTCATAGTACCTCCAATGCCAATAAAGAATTCTGGTCTGGTCCCGGCAGATCGTCGTGTGCCCGGGACTGCGTTGTGAATCCCTTCGCTCGGGTCGAGCGCGGCGGTACGGCGGTCGTGTCGACAAGCTCGCTGGCGAGCCTGGGTGGAACGGTGCAGCCGGGTCTGATATATGAAACGGTGGTGTCAAACCCTTAATATTCGGGCGATTGTACACCCCTGAAACCGATGCACAAGCTCTTCGGCCGTAAAAATGTAGGAAATATAGTTGACTAAAGTAGTGGGCTACATGCATTCCTCCAGATCGTGTTATTCCTTTACGTACTCATCAATAACTTCGGCTAACTTCGATGAAAATTGCCATTCTTGACGATTACCAGAACGCCGTACCGGGTCTCGACTGTTACAAAATTTTGGACGGCCACGCGGTCAAAGTGTTCAACAATTCGGCGCGCGGCCTGGGTCAGCTCGCGGTCCGGCTGGCGCCCTACGACGCCCTGGTGCTGATCCGCGAGCGCACGCCCTTCCCCTCCTCGCTGTTAAATAAATTGCCAAATCTGAAACTGATTTCGCAGACAGGCAAGGTCAGCGGGCACGTCGACGTGGCGGCCGCGACCGCGCGTGGGATCGCGATCGCCGAAGGCGTCGGCTCGCCGGTGGCGCCGGCCGAGCTGACCTGGGCGCTGATCATGGCGGCCAGCCGCAAGATCCTGCCGTATGCGAACAACCTGAAGGAAGGGCTCTGGCAGACGGCCTCGCTCAACCTGCAACTGAACGGCCTGGGCCGGGTGCTGCACGGGCGCACGCTCGGCATCTGGGGCTACGGCAAGATCGGCCGCCTGCTGGCGGGCTACGGCAAGGTGTTCGGGATGCAGGTGATGGTGTGGGGTAGCGAAGCGAGCCGGGCCGCAGCCATCAGCGACGGTTATATCGCCGCAGCCTCGCGCGCGGCTTTCTTTGCCGAGGCCGATGTGCTCAGTGTGCACCTGCGGCTGGCGGAGGGGACGCGCGGCATCGTCAAGGCCGAGGATTTCGCGCGCATGAAGCCGGATGCCCTGTTCGTGAACACGAGCCGCGCGGAACTGGTGGAAGAAGGCGCGCTCGAGGAAGCGCTGCGCCGCGGCTGTCCGGGGGGCGCGGCCGTGGACGTGTTCACCAGCGAACCGCTGGCGCCGGACGCGCCCCTGCTGCGCATCCCGACGGTGTTGGCCACGCCGCACCTGGGCTACGTCGAGCAGGATAGCTACGAGATGTATTTCCGGGCAGCGTTCGAGAACATCGTGAGTTTTGCGGCAGGCAAGCCGACGAATATCCTGAATCCGGAAGCGTTAGCACCCTGAAGGGCCCTTAACCGTAGGGTGGGCACCCCGTGCCCACGCGAAAGCCTGCACGGTGTTAGCACAACACGCTTCGGAACAGCCGCGCTGTCGAAAGGTCTCGAATGATCATCTGGAAGCGCTTCGATTTGTCCGCGGCCGCTCGTACAAATGCTGCCAACGCGGCGCGAACTTCCGCGTGGGCACGGGGGGCCCANNCACGGGGTGCCCACCCTACGAGTGAGGTTAACCCAGCTCCGGCTCGCCCGTCAGCCTGATGCGCCGCCCCGGCATCACATGCGTACCCGTCCACAATCCCGCCCAGCCCGGCGGCCAGCCGATGTCGGGACCGGCATACGGTTTCACGCCGGCGCGCACCGGCACCACGGGCACCGGCGGCGCTTCGACCAGGCCGCCGCCGGCGGGCCGCTCCATGTTCAGGCTGTACATGTAGCCGGGCAGCAGCAGCTCGCAGACGTCGGCGAACCAGGCGGTGTGGTCTTCGTCGCGGCCCAGGGCCTGGGCCAGACCCTGCGGGTCGAACTTCGCCAGCGCGTGGATCAGTTCGTCAGTGCTGGCGCCCGGGGAATCGCCCCATCCAAGCACCGGATTGTTGTTGTAGTCGGCGCCCGAGCCATACCAGCCTTCGCGCCAGGAGCGCTGCATCCAGTTGCGCTGGCCGGTGAACAAATGCCAGCGCCAGTGCAGGCCCGAGGGTTTCGGCCAGGAATACAGATACAGCTTCTGGTAGCCGGCCTTGTGCAGTTCGCGCACCACGGCCATCAGGCGCGCATGCGGCATGCGGTCGGGCGGCGTGCGGCGGAACAGGATCGGTTCGCCATCGGCATGCTGCACTTCGTCGCTCGACAGATTCAGGTCGAGCGTACGCGATTCGTTGCCGAACCGCGCCGAGATCCACCCGGTCAGGAGGTTGACGTGGGTGATCACGCCATACCCGCGATGACGGTGGAAAATAACGGTTCCTGGAGCAACGGCTTTCATGTTCTAACTTAGGCAAGTGCCTGGGAAAAAGGTCAGTTTACTCATCCGATCCGGCTGATTCTAGCGCAGTCACATATGGATACACTACCGTTTGCGGCTATCATTACCCACCTTTTTTCACTGCCTTTACAAACCGATATGACTCTGCGACTCATCGCCACCGGCGGCACCTTCGACAAACACTACAACGAGCTGAACGGCGTACTCGGCTTTGCCGAAAGCCACTTGCCAGCAGTTATTGCACGGGCCCGCATGACCATTCCCGTCGAGCTCGAAGTGCTGCCGCTGCTCGATTCGCTCGACATGCAGGACCCCGACCGCCAGCGCGTGCTGGCATCCGTCCAGGCCGCGTCCGAGAAGGCGATCGTCATCGTGCACGGCACCGACACCATGCGCGAAACCGCCGGTGTGCTGGGCGCCGCGCAGCTCGATAAAACCATCGTGCTGACCGGGGCCATGATCCCCTACGAGATCGCGAACTCGGACGCCCTCTTCAACCTCGGCTTTGCCTGCGGCGTGGCGCAAACCCTGCCGGCCGGCGTCTACGTGGCGATGAACGGGCAAGTGTTCAGCTGGGACAACGTCACCAAGAACCGCGCCGCCGGCGTGTTCCAGCCGCTCTAAACCAGCAAAATTTCCGAGAGGCAGCGGGGCGCTACCCCTCGGGCGAACTTCCTATACTTTTCTCTCCCGCGACCAGAGAGGAGAGTTTCCCATGTCAGACCGTCCCATCCTGACCACCCGCCAGGGTCATCCCGTGCGCGACAACCAGTCGCTGCGATCCGTCGGCGAACGCGGTCCGGCTACCCTCGAGAACTACCAGTTCATCGAAAAGATCACCCACTTCGACCGCGAACGCATCCCCGAGCGCGTGGTGCATGCGCGCGGCACCGGCGCCCACGGCTACTTCGAGGCCTACGGCAAGATCGGCAATGAGCCGGCCAGCAAGTACACCCGCGCCAGGGTGCTGAACGAGGTCGGCGTGCAGACGCCCGTGTTCGTGCGTTTCTCGACCGTGATCGGCGCCAAGGAGTCGCCGGAGACGGCGCGCGACCCGCGCGGATTCGCCGTGAAACTGAAAACCGTCGAAGGCAACTGGGACCTGGTCGGCAACAACCTGAAGGTCTTCTTCATCCGCGACGCCATCAAGTTCCCGGACATGATCCACGCCTTCAAGCCCGATCCGGTCACCAACCAGCAGGAGCCATGGCGCTTCTACGACTTCATCGCGAACCACCCGGAATCGCTGCACATGGTTACCTGGGTCAAGAGCCCGTGGGGCATCCCGGCCAATTACCGCGAGATGGAAGGTTCCGGGGTCAACACCTATAAGCTGGTGAACGACGAAGGCGTGGCCCACCTCGTGAAATTCCATTGGCAGCCGCGCCAGGGCGTGCGCAACCTCACCAGCCAGCAAGCGGCCGAGATCCAGGCCCACGACACCAGCCACGCCACGCGCGACCTGTACCAGGCGATCGAGCGCGGCGACTATCCGGAGTGGGAGTTCTGCGTGCAGATCATGGCCGACGGCGAGCATCCCGAGCTCGACTTCGACCCGCTCGACGACACCAAGCGCTGGCCGGAAGACCAGTTCCCGCTGCTGCCGGTGGGCCGCATGGTGCTGGACAAAAACCCGGACAACGTGTTCGCGGAAACCGAGCAGTCGGCCTTCGGCACCGGCGTGCTGGTCGACGGCATCGATTTTTCGGACGACAAGATGCTGCAGGGCCGCACCCTGTCCTACTCCGACACCCAGCGCTACCGCGTCGGCCCGAACTACCTGCAATTGCCGATCAACGCGCCGCAAGAAAAGGCCCGCGCGAAGACCAACCAGCGCGACGGCCAGATGACGTATTACGTCGACGACGGCGGAGAGAACAAGCACATCAACTACGAGCCGAGCCTGATGGGTGGCATGCAGGAAGCGCCGCAGCCGCAGCGCGATTACCACCAGTACGTGGAAGGCCACCTGGGCCGCTACCAGACTACCTCCACCGCCGCCGACTACAAGCAGGCGGGCGACCGCTACCGGACCTTCGAAGACTGGGAGCGCGACGACCTGGTCAACAACGTCGGGGGCGACCTGAAGCAGTGCCCGGAACCGATCCAGCTGCGCATGGTCTGGCACCTGTGGCATTGCGACGAGGACTACGGCCGCCGCGTGGCGGAAATCGCCGGCATCGATCTCGAGAAGGCCAAGGCCCTGCCGCCGCTGCCAGGCAAACCGGCGCCGCACGAGAACCGGCAAGGGCCGACCTATACCGACGGCCGCAGCGCGGAGCCGGCGACCAGCGAGGAGGTGGCGGGCGCGAAGTAAGCTGTGTTTGCTGCGTCAGCAAAGCAAAACGGACCACGAGGGTCCGTTTTGTTTGGTCTTGGTTTTTCGTAGGGTGGGCTCTTGAGCCCACGCGGTGCGGC
>DEKZ01000324.1 GCA_002354135.1 Massilia sp. UBA2709
GGCCGCATGCCGTTCTGCCTGTCCCGGTGAATGTCCCGCCGTCTGCGCCGCGGCCGCGCCGGCGCCGGCGGCGGGCGTCACGAAGTGCACGAGATTCTGCAGCGCAGTCCTGGCGCTGCTGAAGCTCGGCCCATCCGCACCCAGGCGCGCATCGACCGCCTTTTCCAGCGCGTCCAGCGCCGACAGGCAGTATTCGCCATCGGCCAGCAGCGCCGCATAGAAGGCTTTCGAGGTGCGGCTGCGCGCCGCCTCGACATCGGCGATCGCGTCCGCGCCATGGCCGCGCGCCGCTTCGATGTCGCGCATCGAGAACGCCGCGCCCTCCGTGACCGGACACTCTGCGGCCAGCTGCGGCACGCGCGCCGCAATCCAGCCCAGGTTGCCGATGCGCCGCTCGAAGCCGTCTTCGTCCGGCAGCGGATACAGGCCGTCCCAGTAACGCTCGCACAGCGCGCCGATCAGCTCCAGGGCCTCGCCCAGGGCACGCAGGCCGGCCGTCTTCGCGTTCGCCTCGGCCAGCCAGACCGCCAGTTGCAGGTCCTTGCTGCGCGTTTCGATCAGGGCGGCGCAGCGCTTGGCGACGAACTTCCAGTCCGCTTCCTTCAAGGTGGTGACCCAGGCGCCCTGCTCCAGCGAGGGGTCGTCGGCCTTGCGCGCCTGGGCGATCGCGTCGAGCTCGGGCGAGAACGCCATGTCATCGCCGCAGGGCGCGGCTTCGCTGACCGGCTTCAGGAGTTGTTCAAGAGTGATCATGGGGCCTCCTTACGCCGGCTCGATCGTGTACTTGAAGCGTCCGGCCTTGGTCGCGCCGACCTTGATGCGCGCGATCGCCCCACCCTCGGCCATGCGCGCCAGCACGGTGTCGGCGATCTCGGGCAGCAACGTGCCGTTCAGGATGGTGTCGACATTGCGCGCGCCCGAGTCGACCTCGGTGCAGCGCGCCAGCACCGCGTTGACCAGGGCGTCGTCGTATTCGAAGCTGGCCTCGTGATTGTCCTGCACGCGCCTGGCGATGCGGTTCAGCTTCAGGCGGATGATGTTCGCCAGCACCTCGTCGTTGATCGGGTAGAAGGGCACGACCGCCAGGCGGCCCAGGAAGGCCGGCTTGAACTGCTTCATGAGCTGGGGGCGGATCAGTTCGGCCAGCTGGTCGGGCTTGGGCATCTCGGCCGCACTCTTGTTCAGGCAGGCCTGCATCATCGTGCTCGAGGCGGTGTTCGAGGTCAGGATGATGATGGTATTGCGGAAGTCGATCTGGCGGCCTTCGGCGTCGTCGAGCACGCCCTTGTCGAACACCTGGAAGAAGAGCTCCAGCACGTCCGGATGCGCCTTTTCGACCTCGTCGAGCAGCACCACGCTGTAGGGGTTGCGCCGCACCGCTTCGGTCAGCACGCCGCCTTCGCCGTAGCCGACATAGCCTGGGGGCGAACCCTTCAGGCCGGAGACGCTGTGCGCTTCCTGGTACTCGCTCATGTTGATCGTCACCAGCTTGCGCTCGCCGCCGTACAGCAGGTCGGCCAGGGCCAGCGCGGTCTCGGTCTTGCCCACGCCCGAGGTGCCGACGAACAGGAACACACCCTTCGGCTTATTCGGGTCGTCCAGGTTGGCGCGCGCCGTGCGCACCCGCTGCGCCACCGCAGACGTCGCATGCGACTGGCCAAGGATGCGTTCGTCCAGCAGCGACTGCAGCTGCAGCACGGTCTTGATCTCGTCCTTCACCATGCGGCCCAGCGGAATGCCGGTCCAGCTGGCGACGATGCCGGCCCCCGTGTGGCCGTCGACCTGCACCGGCACCAGCGGCGCCTCGCCCTGCAGGGCGCGCAGCTCCTCCATCAGCGCGCGCATCGGCGCGCTGTCGCCGCGCCCCGCTTCCAGTTCGGCGCGCATTGCCGCGATCTCGGCGGTCAAGGCGTGTTCGCGCTGCCAGCGCGCCTGCAGCCGGTCCTGTTCGGCGATCTGCACGGCGCGCTCGTCGCGTAGCTGCGCCAGTTTCGCGCCATGGTCCATGCCGGAGCTCTGCTCGCGCGTGAGCGCGGCGGCCTGGGCGTCGAGCTGTTCGATGGCGCGGGTGCAGGTTTCCAGCAGCGCCGGCGTGGCGCTCTGCCCCAGGGCGACCTTGGCGCAGGCAGTATCGAGCACGCTGATCGCCTTGTCGGGCAGCTGGCGGCCGCTGATGTAGCGGTGCGACAGGCGCACCGCCTCGGTAATGGCTTCGTCGTACACCCGCACCCCGAAATGCTTTTCCATCAGCGGCGCCATTGCGCGCAGCATGGCGCAGGCGGTTTCCTCGTCGGGCTCCTCGACCTTGATGACCTGGAAGCGCCGCGCCAGCGCTGCGTCCTTTTCGAAATACTTCTTGTACTCGCCCCAGGTGGTGGCGGCAATCGTCCGCAGCTCACCGCGCGCCAGCGCGGGTTTCAGCAGGTTGGCGGCGTCGTTCTGTCCGGCCGTGCCGCCGGCGCCGATCATCGTGTGGGCCTCGTCGATGAAGAGGATGATCGCGTGCGGGCTCTTTTTCACTTCATCGATCACGTTCTTCAGCCGGTTCTCGAATTCGCCCTTGACGCTGGCGCCGGCCTGCAGCAGGCCCATGTCCAGGGTGTGGATCTCGACGCCGCGCAGCACCTCGGGCACGTCGCCCTGGGCGATGCGCAGCGCCAGGCCCTCGACCACGGCGGTCTTGCCGACGCCGGCCTCGCCGGTCAGGATGGGGTTGTTCTGGCGGCGCCGCATCAGGATGTCGATGGCCTGGCGGATCTCGGGGTCGCGCCCGATCACTGGATCGACCTTGCCCTGGCGCGCGCGCTCGGTCAGGCAGGTGGTGAACTGGTCAAGCGCCGGCGTCTTGCCGGCTGCCTGGGCTTCGAGTTCGCCGACCGGATCGCCTCCGCCCTGGGCCGACACGGCGGCCGCCGCTGCAACGGCTTCCTTCGAACCGCGCGTGAGCCTGTCGAAGTCGTGCTTCAGGCGCTCGAGCGGGAACTGGGCGAACAGGCGCGAACCGCGCTGGGCCAGCTGGGCCAGGCCCGGCTCGGTGAGAAGCGCCAGCAGCAGGTGGCCGCTGCGGATCATGTTCGGCTGGCCGTTGCCGAGCGAGGCGATCAGCCAGGCGTGCTCGAACAGCAGCGGCAGGTGCTTCGAGAACACCGGGGTACGCGCGCTGCCCGTGGCAAAGCGGGCGACTTCGCGCCGCAGGTCGTTTTCCAGCGCGCCCAGACTGATGTCGCAGGCACGTGCGGCGACGACGAAATCGCAGTCGGGCTGCTCCAGCAGGGCCAGGAACACGTGCTCGATATCGACTTCGTATTGGCCCAGCCCGACGCAGATGTTGGCGGCGCGCGTGGCCGCGGTGCGCGAGGCGTCGTTCAGTTTGCCGATCAGGGTCTTGAGGTTGATGTCCATTCGTGTCGCATCCTTAGTGTCGGTAGTGGGATGGCGCTAGCGCTTGCCGTCGGGCCCGCGCGGGCGCGCCGTGCGCCGCACCGCGTAGTGCAGCGACGAGGGCTGGAGCACGGCGCTGAAATTGACCGCGTCGCCGGCGTCAGGCAGGGCCAGGCGCGCGTTGATGACGAAGTCGAGCCGGTTGACGCTGCCGGGTACCGGCGCCAGGCTGGCGCTGACGTCCTTCAGGCGCGGTTCGTGGGTCTCGATGGCGGTCTTGATGCTGGCGCAGATCGCGGCGCGGTCTTCCGCGCTGGTCAGGCAGAAGGCGGCGAAATCGGCCAGCCCGTAGTTGAGGATGGAAGCGCGTGCCTGCGGAAACTCGTCGAACACGCCGGGTGCGAGCGCGACGCGGGTATTGAGCAGCGCTTCGAGGTCGCGCGCCACCAGGTCCTTGATCTGTTCGGTCGTCAGGCGGGAGGCAGCGGCGCCCGCTTCCCGGCGCTCGTCCATCAGGCGGTCGAGCACCCCGGGGGTGAAGCCGTTCATGCGTTTGTCCTGGAAGAAGAAGGAGCAAGGAAGCAGGCGTACCGTGCGCGGCACGGTACGCCGCTTCGTCCATATGGCGGGACTTGAGCTGCGCCCCGGCGCACCGGGGTAGGCCGGAGGCGGCTCTTATACGATCTTGTTGGCGGCCAGGTCCCAGCCGCCCGAGGTGTTGCCGCCGGCGCCGCCGGTCACCTTCTGCTGGGTGTACTTCCACTTGATCTTCGAGAATTTCAGGCCGACCTTCTCCTGGATGATCGCGCCTTCCTCGACCTTGGGCTTGATGGCGCCGATCAGGACGTTCTCCAGTTCGATCTCGAAGTACTTGATGCGGTCGCCCTGGCCGTCCGCGCGCATGAACTCCAGCTTGGCTTTCGGGATGGTCTTGCCGGCCGAGCAGGTCTGCAGCAGGACCGGCGAGGACAGGTCGGCCAGCTTGTCGATCACGACTTCCTCGTGCTCGCAGCGCTCGGCGGTGTGGCCGCCGCCGGTCGAGGCGGTGGCCGAGCGCGGTTGCTTCACGCCCCAGGTCACGGAGGTGCACTCGATCCAGTCCTTGTGCTTGTCGTCCGTCGATTCGCCCTTGATGCCGTCGATCTGCAGGTACACGTCAATTGCCATTTTTGTTTACTCCAGTTTTCAGGTTAATGGTGGATCAGCTTTTGGTCGACTGCGGCAACTCCGCGACCAGTCGGAGCGAAACGGACAGTTCATCGAGCTGGAAGTGCGGGCGCAGGAAGGACACCGCGCGGTAGCAGCCCGGGCGGCCCGGCACTTCGGACACCTGCACGCTCGCTTCGCGCAGCGGGAATTGCGCCTTCTGCTCCTGGCTCGCGTTGTCGTCCAGGAGGACGTACTGGGTCAGCCAGCGGTTCAGGTAATCCTCGACGTTGGAGGCGGCCGCAAAGCTGCCGATCTTGTCGCGCATCATGGCCTTCATGTAGTGGGCGATGCGCGAGACCGCGAAGATGTACTGCAGCTGCGAGGACAACATCGCGTTGGCGTTGGCGGCCTCGTTGTTGTACTTCTTCGCCTTTTGCGCCGACTGGGCGCCGAAGAAGGCCGCATAGGAAGTGTTCTTGCAGTGGACCAGGGAGATGAAGCCCAGGTCCGACAGCTCCTTCTCGCGGCGGTCGGTGATGGCGACCTCGGTCGGGCACTTCAGCGCCACCTCGCCTTCGTCGGTCTTGAAAGTGTGGGTCGGCAGGTTCTCGACCAGGCCGCCGCCCTCGACGCCACGGATCGCCGCGCACCAGCCATAGTCCTCGAAGGCGCGGGTCAGCTTGGAGGCGAAGGCGTAGGCGGCGTTGCACCACAGGTACTTGTTGTGGTCGGTGCCGTCGACGTCCTCGACATAGTTGAAGCCCTCGGTGGTCTGGCCGTCGACCGGGTTGAAAGGCAGGCGCCCGAGGAAGCGCGGCAGGGTCAGGCCGACGTAGCGAGAATCCTCAGACTCGCGGAACGCCTTCCACTTGGCGTATTCGACGGTGTCGAAGACTTTCGCCAGGTCGCGCGGCTTGCCGAGGTCGCCGAAGCTGTCGATGCCGAACAGTTCCGGCGCGCTTGATGTGATGAAGGGCGCGTGGCTGGCGGCGGCCACGTGCGACATCTGCTCGAGGAAGTACATGTCCTCGGGCTGGCGGCTCATCTCGAAGTCGCCGATCAGGGCGCCATAGGGAGCGCCGCCGAAGGTGCCGAATTCTTCTTCATAGACCTTCTTGAAGAGCGAGCTCTGGTCGAATTCGAGGGCGGCCTGGAAGTCCTTCACCAGTTCGCGCTTGCTGGCGTTGAGCATGCGGATCTGCAGGCCGGCGCTGGTCGACGAGTTCTTCACCAGGTACTGCAGGCCGGTCCAGCTGCGCTCGAGCTTCTGGAATTCGGGCGCGTGCATGATGGCGGACAGCTGGGTCGAGATCATGCGGTCCAGTTCCGCCAGACGCGCATCGATCATCGCCGACAGGTTGTTCGAGACCACCATGGTGCCCGACATCACCTGGGTCACGAGTTCCGAGATCAGGTCGCGGGCGCGGACGTGCTCGCTGTCGGAGCTGGCGACCCGGCTTTGCTCGACGATCTGGTCGAGCAGGGAATTGTCCAGTTCCAGCGCGGGCTTGGCCGCCTGTTCGAGGATTGCCGCCATTTATTTCTCCTCCGTCTTGCGCAGGCTTTCGAGTTTTTCGGTGTTGCCCAGGACTTCGCTCAGCATGTCGTCGAGCTTGTCGTTCCCCGCCAGCTTGTTGCGCAGGTCGGCCAGCTTGGTGCGCGCATCGAGCAGGCCCTTGAGCGGCGCCACCTGCTGCACCACGGCCTCGGGCCGGAAGTCGGCCATTTCGCGAAACTGCAGCTGGACGGCGAATTGCCCGCCCTCTTCCGTCAGGTGGTTCTCGACGCGGAACTGGGTGGCGGGCGCGATCCCGCCCAGCACCTCGTCGAAATTGGAGGCGTCGACATTGACGAACTTGCGGTCCTTGATGCGCTTCTTCTCGGCCTCGGGATCGGCGCCGAAGTCGCCGATCACGCCGACCACGAAGGGCAGCTCCTTGTTTTCGATGGCGTCGCCGATCTCGACGTCGTAGGTCATCTGCACGCGCGGCGCACGCACTTTTTGCAGGCGTTTCTGCACGCTTTCACTTTTTGCCATGTCGACTCCAGGGTGGGGAAGACGGACCGGCATGCGCCGGTCCACGAGGTTTACTTGAGCGCGCCGAACGGGTCGCTCGACGAGGATGCGGTGGTCTTGTTGGCCGGGGGCTGGGCCGAGGAGGTGCGCGTACGCTTCACCGTGCCCTTGGGCTTGCCGGCGCCCGGCACCAGCACATCCTCGCCCAGGCTGGCGCGTAGCAGCTTGGCCAGGTCCTGTGCTTCCGACTTCACGTCGCTGTTGATCTTGTTCATGCGGGTCAGATCGGCCAGGGCCTCGCTCGACACCCGCAGGCCGCTCACGGCGGCGATGCTGTGGGCCAGGGTATCGTCGGGGTCGCGTTCGAGCGCTTCCTGCGCATTGACGATCGCTGCCCCGTAGTCGTTGGCGTCGAAGCGCATTTGCGCCATGCGTAGCCAGGGAGTCTTGTCGGTCGGGAAGGCCTGGGCTGCGCCCTTGAGCAGGACAAAGGCCTTGTCGGCCTGGCCGGCGGCCACTGCCGCATCCGCCTCGGCCACGGCGGCGGCGACGGTCGTCGCCTTCGTTGCGCCGCCGGCCCCTTCACCGGTGCTGGCGCAGGCCGCGAGCAGTGCGGCGCAGGCGACGGCCGGTATCAGACGTTTCAACATCATGTCGGTCTCCAGTGCGTTGAACCAGACGCCATTATTCGGGAAGCGTTTCAGCAAGAATTGCGCACAGTCAACAATTGCACGCTTCGACGACACGGCGCATGAAACCCGCCAAGCTTGCGCAGCCTCAGCCGCAATAGATGGCCTTGCTGTTAAATGAGCGTTGGCGTAATTTACGAAAGGCAAGAACCCAATGAGAGCCCTTCCCTGCCTGAGCATCCTTGCCGTCGCCGCGACGCTTGCCGCTTGCGGAGGTAGCCTGCAGGCCATCGCCGGCAAGACGCCCGAGCTGCCCGAGTCGCAAAAGCCGCCGCGCGCCGTGCCTGTCCGCCTGCATGCCGCGGCCAAGCTCAACGTCGACGCTCAGGGCCGGCCGCTGGCCCTGGTGGCGCGCGTCTACAAGCTGCGCCAGCACGCCGCCTTCGAGCAGGCGCCGTATTCCGCCTTCCTGAGCCCGGCTGCGGAAAAGGAGGCCTTCGGGGCCGACGTGGTCGAGGTCAAGGACCTGACCCTGGTGCCGGGCCAGCGCTACGAGGTGGTCGAGAAAGTGACACGCGAGGCCGGCTACATCGGTGTCGTCGCGCTGTTCCATTCGCCGGCGCCGCAGCGCTGGCGCCTGGCCTTTGCCGCGTCCGAAGCGGAAAAGGCCGGGCTCACCGTCGGCCTGCACGCCTGCGCGCTGTCGGCCGGGGCGGGCGCCAAACCGACAGTTGTCGAAGTCAAGACGCTAGCCTCTGCGCGCTGTCAATGAGCCTGCGTGGCTTTCGATCAAGCTCAACATTTTCCAAGAACAATTTCTTTGTGAGGTGTTCGTGAACATGCCATCGAAATTGCTGTGGGGCGAAGGGCTGTTTTTGCGCCCCCAACATTTCCAGCAGCAGGACCGCTACCACGAGGCGCGCCTGAACCAGACCGCACGCGCGCTGCATCCGTATTGCTGGGGCGTACGGCGCCTGGAGCTGGACCATGAGGCGCTCAAATCCGACACGCTGCGCATCGACGCGCTGTCGCTGGTCTTCCCGGACGGCGAACTCTACCGCGCGCCCGAGCTCGACCCCCTGCCCCTGCAGGTGCGCCTGGGCGAGCTGCCGCCCGCCACCCAGACCATCACCTTCCACGCCGCCCTGCCCGCGCTCAAGCCCCACGGCGACAACTGCGCCGAGCCCGACGAGGAACATGGCGACGCCCGCTTCGTCCAGCACGAGCGCGAGACCCAGGACCTGTTCACGCGCGCGGCCGACGCCCCGGTGGTCTACCTGAGGAAAACCGTGCGCCTGGTGTCCGACCTCGATGCGCTGGAAGCCTTCGACAGCTTCCCGCTGGTACGGCTGCGCCGGGTCGCTACCGGCGGCTTCGAGGTCGACCCGGCCTTCACCCCGCCGAGCGTGTCGATCGAAGGCGCGCCCGGCCTGCACAACGCGGTGGCGCGGCTGATGGAAAAGCTGCTGGCCAAGGTCAATGCCCTGTACGGCCACATGCGCGAACCGAGCAGGAACGTGGTCGAGATCCGCGGCGGCGACATGTCCTCGTTCTGGCTGCTGCACACCGCGAGCACCGGCTACGCGGCGCTGTCGCACTACCTGAACCATCCCGAGCTGCACCCGGAACGCCTGTTCGGCGACCTCCTGATGCTGGCCGGCGGCCTGATGGCCTATTCGCGCAGCTACAAGCTGGAAGACCTGCCAGCCTATTCCCACCTCGATCCAGGCCCGGCATTCGCGCGCCTGATCGACATCCTGCGCGACCTGCTCGACACCGTGGTGTCGTCGAAATACTTCTCGATCCCGCTGTCGAACGACCGCCCATCCTACCACCTCGGCGCCCTCGATTCGGGCAAGATCAACGCCCAGACCACGCTCTACCTGGCGGTGTCGGCCGACATGCCGGCGCTGCAGCTGGTCGAGATCGTGCCGCTGCGCTTCAAGCTCGGCGCGCCCCAGGACGTGGACAAGTTCGTGCTCTCGGCCATGCCCGGCGTGCGCCTGGTACACGCCCCTCAGGTGCCGGCGGCGCTCCCGGTGCGGCCCGACACCTATTACTTCGTGCTCGAAAACAAAGGCACGCTGTACGAGAACATGCTCAAGGCCCAGGCGATCTCGGTCTATGTACCGAACGGGATCCGCGACCTGCAGCTCGAGCTGATCGCGGTGGTCGCATGAGCGCCCACGTCGAACGGCGCGCAGCGCCCCAGTCCAGCCGCGGCGCGGCCGGCACCAGCCCGCAGAACCTCGTCGACCTGATGTACGAAGGTTTCTACGCCCTGTTCCTGCTGAAGAACGGCTGCGGCCCCCACGACAAGACCGCTTTCGCCGACCACATGACCGCCTTCCTGGGCGACGTCGACCGCAACGCCAAGGCGCTCGGCGTCGCGGCCGAGGACGTCACCGCCGCCAAGTACGCCTTCTGCTCGGCGGTGGACGAGATCATCCTGCGCTCGGACTACGAGGTGCGCGAAGCCTGGGAAACCCGACCGCTGCAGCTGCGCGTGTTCGGCGACCAGCTCGCCGGCGAACACTTCTTCCACCGGCTCGAGGACCTGCGCGCCAAGGGCAGCGTCCACCTGCAGGCACTCGAGGTCTTCCACATGTGCCTGCTGCTCGGCTTCCAGGGCCGCTATGCGCTCGACGGCCAGGACAAGCTGAACTACCTGGTGGCGCGCCTGGGCGACGAGATTGCCCGCATGCGCGGCAAGAACCGCGGCTTCGCGCCGCACGCCGAGCGGCCCGACCAGATCACCAACACGCTGCGCAGCGATTTGTCGCTGTGGGTGCTGTCGGCGGTCTTCGCACTGGCCGGGCTGGCGGCCTACGTGGGTTTCCGCGCCAAGCTCTCGCACGACACCGAAACCACCCTGGCCAGCTACAACGACCTGGTGAAACTGCCGCCGCGCGCGGCGAACGTGACCATTACACTGCCCTAGCCTGCCTCCTGCCCGGCCTGCACGGCAGGGCGAAGTCGACGTGGTAGTGTTCGTCGTGCCGGATCCACGGCTTGCCTTTCATGAAGGGCAAGCCGTGCAGCTTCTTCGCCTGGCTGGTCTTCATCACTTCCGCCATGAGCGGCGGATCGAGGATCACCAGCGCGATCCCCACCTCGTTCCGCCGCGCGGCTTCCCGCAACTGCACCAGGTGGGCGGCCAGCGCCTCGAAGTCGATACGCAGCTCGCCCGCGCGTCCGCGCGCGTCGAACTCCAGCCCATAGCCGAACTTGTTCAGCGGCGAGGACGGCAACGGCACCGAGTTTCCTTTCCCGTCCATCACCGGCACCATGAAGTCGACCGACAGGCCGTTCTGGTGGGTCCTGTGCGGCCGCATGCGTCCTCCGTTTTCCAGCCCTGTCTCGCCGTACACGAAACGTTTGCCGGGCGCGCCGCGCTCCAGCGCTGCGTAGGCGTCGAGCAGGACGTCACGCACCCGTTCGTGCACATGGGTGCGTCCCATCTGCACGCCGAGGCGGCTGTAGGCTTCGAAGTTGGGTCCGGCGGCGGGAAGCGCGACCGCGCCGGCGATGCTGCCGGCGCCGACGCGGCCGTAGCAGGTGCTGGCCTGCGCCGGCGCGAAGGCAAGAAGCAGTGGAATCAGGAAGAGATGAACGTGTCGTCTGGCTGGGTGTGCGGTCACTGGACAACCTTGAACTCGATGCGGCGATTGCGCGCGCGGCCCTCGATTGTACGATTATCCGCCACCGGCCGGTCTGGTCCTTCGCCGGACACCGCGATCGAGTCCGGATGGATGCCGCGCGCGGTCACATAGGTCTTCACGGCCTCGGCGCGCGCCTGGCTCAGCGACAGGTTGCCGGCGCGCGAGCCGGCGTTGTCGGTGTGGCCGATGACCTCGACCCTGACGCCATTCAGTTTTTTCATCGCCTCGCTCATCTGGTCCAGGATCGCCATGCCTGAGGGCGTGAGCGCCGCCTTGCCCGACTCGAACTCGATGATGCGGTTGGCCAGCGCCGCGTCGAGCACGCCCTGCTCCGAGACCGCCACGCGCAGGCCGTTGTTGACGGTGTAGGTCGGGTTCAGGTTGGCGGCAATGTCGCCGGCGATCTGCTGGCGCTGCGCTTCGCTGGCGACGTCGCCGCGCAGGCTGACGTTGTTGCCGTCGACCTTCAGCTGGCCGCGGCTGATCAGCTTCAGGTTGGGACCGATCAGGCGTCCGACGTAGTCGTTCCAGTTGGCCGGCGTGGCGACGCGGCCCACCGAAAGCTGGTCGACCACGCGCTCGGGGCCGTAGACCGCGCGCAGGCGCGCCAGCAGGCTGGCCTTGCTGGCGTCGTCGGCGACCGTGCCGGCGACGACGATCGGGGCGCCTGGCG
>DEKZ01000325.1 GCA_002354135.1 Massilia sp. UBA2709
CTCGAGCCCACGCGGATTCAAGACACCAATAGCGCCACAGGCAACAGCCCCACAAACGCCAGCATGCCGCCCATCCATTGCCAATCAATAACGAAGCGGTTAGAGTTTCGCGGTCCGTTCCATCCAACCAACACGAAAGAACACCGATGCAGAAGAAACTGAGCAGCCTGCTCATCGCGCTGGCCTTCGCCGCCGCGCCCGTTGCCGCCAAGGAGCCGAGCACGGCCGCGCGCCAGGCCAACGAGGCCGCCACCGCCCGCCACTACGCCGCGCTGATCGCGGGCGCGGAGCCGAAGCTGGCCGAGCTGACCATGTTCTTCACGCAGATGCCCAAGGGCGGCGACCTGCACCACCATTACTCGGGCGCGATCTACGCCGAGCAGTACGTCGACTTCCTCGACAAGCAGGGCCTGTGCGTGAACAAGCAGACCTACCGCATCGAGACCGACAAGAACGTCATCGCGCTTGAACGCGCCAAGCCGGCCAAGGAGCGCAACTGCCTGTCCAGCGCCGAGGTGTACGCCGACGACCATACCTGGCGCGAGCTGGTGCAGCGCTGGTCGAACAAGGACTTCGACAACCACGGCGCGATCCAGCCGCCGCCGGACCGCCTGTTTTTCCAGACCTTCGGCTACTTCGGCCCCGTCTCGAACGCGAATTTCAAGGAAGGTTTGCAGGAGCTGAAGAAGCGCGCCATCGCCGAGAACGTCAGCTACATCGAGACCATGTTCAAGATGGCGCCGGCCGTCGCCAACGCCGAGTTCGACGCGCGCGCCTGGCAGCTGGTGAACGACGACGCCGCCCTGAAGATCGAGCTGAACAACTGGATGGAAACGCTGGCGCGCGACCCGGCCTTCAACAAGACCCTGGGCGATTTCGTCGCCAAGATCGACGAGGCCGCCGCCGGCATCGACGACGAGCGCTTCACCATGCGCTACCAGACCTATGTGCTGCGCCTGCTGAACCCGTCGCAGGTGTTTTCGTCGATGGTCGGCGCCTTCAAGGCGGCAGCCGCCGGCGGCAAGATCGTCGGCGTCAACATCGTCGGCCAGGAAAGCACCGCCGTCTCGATGCGCGACTACACGCTGCACATGAAAATGTTCGGCTTCCTGAAAGCGATCTACCCGAACGTCAAGGTGGCAATGCACGCGGGCGAACTGGCGCTGGGCGACGTGCCGCCGGAAGGCCTGAAGTTCCACATCGACCAGGCCCTGGTGGTCGCCAATGCCGACCGCATCGGCCACGGCATCGACCTGGCCCACGAGACCAACGCCATTCCGATCATGCGCAAGATGCGCCAGGACGACGTGCCGGTGGAGATCAACCTGACCTCGAACGCCTTCATCAACGGCCTGAAAGGCGAGAACCACCCGATCACGCTGTACCGCAAATATGGCGTGCCCTACGTGATCTCGACCGACGACGCCGGCGTCACCCGCCACACGCTCAGCCACGAGTACGTGCTGTTCGCCAGCCGCTACAAGCCGGACTATGCGGAAATGAAAAAGACGTCGTATAACAGCATCCGCTACGCCTTCCTGCCACCGGCGGAGAAGACGCGCCTGACGCGCCAGCTCGACGAGCGCTTCGCCAGGTTCGAGGCCGAGGTCGCTGGCCTGGACAAGGATGTAGCAAGGAAGCAACGAGCGAACAAGAAATAATCGGTTCAACAACTGGATCGTTAACGGCAGCGCAAAGCTGCCGTTTTTACAAGTGCACCACGTTGTGCACCATCTTCGAGCAGACAAAAGTTAGTGCAAAGCTAACGTTTGTGGTCTAGTTGCCACAGATTTACAGACCTGTCCCCGGGTTTTCTTAAAAAGTTTATCTAAATATTTCAGCAAAGAATGCCTTCCGTATAATCGCGCCTTGTGATTTTGCTCGGGGAAACCCTCGCACGGCGCACCCGCTGCACGTTTTTTGAGCGATTTAGTGGTTCAGCCTATAAATGGCAAACAAAAAACGTATTTGTCTGTTGGAAGTCACTCATGCATATTTGCTGGCGTTGCTAAATATGCTTGAAGTTTTTTCAAGGGCGATGGGTAACAGGGATGACATATTTCCTATTTACAATCGCCCGGTCCAACGGAAGGCCGGCTGTGCCGCTGCGGTCCGCAGCAACCAGGGTTGCAGTACTTGTAAAGAGGGACATCCTCGGATGTCCAAATAACTATTAAGTCTATTTTGGGGTTTTTAATAATGATCACTCACAAACAGATCCGGCTGACCAAGCTGGCGCTGGCTTTGTCGATTGCGTTGTCGGCCGCGCCGACCTTCGCACAGAACACCACCTCCGCCATTGGCGGCCGCGTCGCTGGCGCGGACGNNCCTCGCATTGTCCCATCTGAGCACCATCCGATTGAGCATCATCCTTATGATCACCACCCGCACCATGGGCTTGCACCACCACCGCACCATCGCCCCCACTCGCCCCACCCCCCCCCCCCCCCCATTGGCGCCCGCGTCGCTGGCGCGGACGGAAAGCCGGTGGCTGGCGCCCAGGTGTCGATTCTTCACACCGAGTCGAATTCTGTCAGCAACGTCGCAACCGACGCTGAAGGCCGATACATCGCACGCGGCCTGCGTGTGGGTGGTCCTTACACCATTATCATCACCAAGGACGGCGTCTCGGAAAAACGCGAGAACGTCTTCATCCAGCTGGCAGAAACCGCGTCGATCGATGCGACCCTGGGCTCGGCGATGCAGACCGTGACCGTGTCCGGCACGGCCAACCGCTCGGAGCGCTTCAACCGCACCACCATGGGCGCCGGCACCAGCATCGGCGCGACCGAACTGGCGACCCAGGCGTCGATCCAGCGTAACCTGCAGGACTACGCCCGTGCCGATCCGCGCGTTTCGCAGACCGATAAGGAAAAGGGCGAAATCTCCGTCGCTGGCCAGAACGCCCGCTACA
Organism: Massilia sp. UBA2709; assembly: GCA_002354135.1. Lineage (GTDB taxonomy): Bacteria > Pseudomonadota > Gammaproteobacteria > Burkholderiales > Burkholderiaceae_D > Telluria. The sequence goes on from DEKZ01000325.1 coordinate 2,915, forward strand.
ACTCGATCACCGTCGATGGCGTCGCCATCAACGACACCTTCGGCCTGGAGTCGAACGGCAGCCCCACCGCGCGCCAGGCAATCTCGATCGAAGCCATCCAGTCGGTCCAGGTCAACGTCGCCAACTACGACGTGACCCAGAAAGGCTACACCGGCGCCAACATCAACGCCGTTACCAAGTCGGGCACCAACACCTGGAAGGGCGGCGCCTACTACGTGTGGCGTAACGACCGCTTCGTCGGCGAACGCTACAACAACATCACCGATACCTACAGCGACGCACCGAAGTTCAAGGAAACCACCAAGGGCCTGTGGGCCAGCGGCGCCCTGATCGAAGACAAGCTCTTCATCTACGCCCTGACCGAGAAATCGGAAAGCAGCCGCGCCAGCCCGGACTTCGGCATCATCGGCAGCACCGCCGGCACCACCGTGCCGATCACCGCGTCGTCCGTCGAAGCCGCCCAGCGGATCGCACGCGACCAATACGGCATCGACATCGGCACCCTCAGCGTGCCTGCCGGTTCCAAGATGACCTCGGAAGAGAAGCTGCTCAAGATCGACTGGAACATCAGCGACGACCACCGCGCTAACTTCCGTTACGGCAAGACCACCCAGTCGGAACCGGTCTTCCCATCGTTCTCGGCCACCGGTGTGACCCTCGACTCCATGTTCTACAGCAACGAGAAGAGCATCGAGAGCGCCGTCGCCCAGATCTTCTCGGACTGGACCCCATCCCTGTCGACCGAGTTCCGCGTCTCCATGCGCGACTACGATTCGGTGCCAAAGAACAATTCGCGCCTGCCGTCGATCGGCCTGGGCTTCAGTGGCCGTCTGCCTGACGGCACGACCGGCAACACCCGTTACCTGAACTTCGGTACCGAAAACGCGCGCCAGCTGAACGTCCTCGGCACCAAGACCATGGACTACTACGGCGCCGCCAACTGGGTCCTGGGAAGCCACGAGATCAAGGGGGGCTTCGACCACAGCTCGAACGAGATCTATAACGCGTACCTGCAGAACGTTTTTGGCAACTACACCTTTACCTGCGATAACACGCTCAACGCCAACATCTGCAGCAACGGTACCACCGCGCAGATCGAGCAGGCCGTGCTGGACAACTTCCGGAATGGCCGCCCCACTTCGTACACCGTGCAGGTCGCCGCTGATGGCAAAACGCTGAACGACGGTATCGCAGCGTTCACGATGAAAAACACCGGCCTGTTCCTGCAGGACACGTGGACCGTCAACAAGAACCTGACCGTGACCTACGGCGTGCGCGTTGATGAAACCGGCGTCGGCAGCAAACCGGCCGCGAACGAGAGAGCTGCGCAGCCTGTCATCGCGGGAACTCCCGCCAGCGGCGGCCGCCAGACCGGCGGCTTCGGCTACGACAACACCGTGACCCTCGATGGTGCCAAACTGTGGCAGCCGCGCGCCGGCTTCAACTACAAGTTCGACACCGCACGTCGAACTCAGATCCGCGGCGGCGTCGGCCTGTTCCAGGGCGCTGCGGCATCGGTCTGGATGTCGAACCCGTTCTCGAACCCGGGCATTGCCACTCGTAACATCAGCTGCTCGGGTACCGGCTCGACCCGTTGCCTGACCACGGGTCCCGGCATCTTCAGCGCGGATCCGGATAACCAGCCGAGAGTCGTCAGCGCGGGTACCGCAAATCCACCGAAGATCAACGTCGACATCCTGGATCCGGGCCTGCGTCAGCCGTCGATCTGGAAAGCCAACCTGGCGTTCGACACCGAACTGCCATGGAACGGCGTGGTCTTTGGTGCTGAGTTCCTGTACACCAACAACAAGGATGCGATCCTTTACCAGCACCTGAATCTGGGCGCACCTACCCGTATCGGTCCTGACGGCCGCGAGCTGTTCTACAATGCTGCCGGCCTGCGCGACACTTGCTACACCGCGGGCAGCAACGGTACGCTCAGCACCTCGCCTAGCTGCAGCGTGCAGAACAAGGCCCTGAGCAACACGCTCTACGACCGCGTCATCCTGGCCAAGAAGACCGGCAAGGGCGACGGCAAGCTGATCACCTTGTCGCTGTCGCAACCGCTGACCAAGGGCTTCGGCTGGTCGGTAGCCTACACCAACACGGACGCGACGGAAGTCTCGCCGTTGTCGAACTCGGTCGCAAATTCGAACTGGCAGGCCCGTGGGGTGTTCAACCCGAACGAAGACGTGGCGGCGAACTCGAACACCTTGGTGAAGCACCGCCTGAACGCACTGGCCAACTTCCAGAAGAAGTTCTTCGGTGCGTACAACACCCGTCTCGGCGTGTTCTACGAAGTTCGTTCGGGTAAGCCTTACAGCTGGACCTACAAGAACGACATGAACGGCGACGGCATCTCGGGCAACGACCTGATGTACATCCCGAAAGCCTTCGGTTCGGGTGAAGTGGCGTTCCTTGGCGACACCGCTACCGACCACAGCAACGAGCAGCGTTTCTGGGACATCGTCAATGGCAACAAGGCTCTGCGTGACGCAGCCGGCGGCGTCGTTGGCCGTAACGAGAGCTTCTCGCGCTACATTAATGTGGTCGACATGCGCATCAGCCAGGAAATCCCGGGCATCTTCGCTCGCAACAAGGCGGTGTTCACGCTGGACTTCTTCAACGTCGGCAACCTGCTGAACAAGAAGTGGGGCCATATCGAAGAGCCTTCGTCCTCGTCCGTCGGCTTCAACCGCGGCTTCGTGGACTATGCCGGCTTGGATGCACAAGGCCGTTACGTTTACTTCGTGCGCAGCAAAGCAGACGACGTGATCGTCAAGCAGTCGAAGAACGAATCTCAGTGGGCAATCCAGGCGACCGTCAAGTACGAATTCTAAGTTCCTGAATTTGTAAAGATGGATCAAAACGGCCGGTGGAAACACCGGCCGTTTTTTCGTTTACGTGAGTGGGTAAGCGGCCTTGTAAGGATGGCTTCGCGCCGGCCTACGTGCAATAATCCGGGTCGCCCACAGAGGGGCGCCTGTCTTCATCAAGAAAGGTATGCCATGATCGTTTCCCCGCGCGCCCGCGCCGTTCTTTCCACCCTGGTCCTGGCGCTTGCCGCGGCTGGCTGCGCTACCGCGCCACGTGAGCCGATCACCCTGAACCTGGTCGCGATCAACGACTTCCACGGCAACCTCGAACCGAGCAAGTACACCTATACCGACGCCGCAACCGGCAAGAGCGAAACCCTGCGCGCCGGCGGCATCGAAGCCCTGAGCGGGGCGCTGGCCGCCTGGCGCAAGGAGGACAAGGACCTGCTGTTCATCGGCGCCGGCGACCTGATCGGCGCCAGCCCGGCGCTGTCCTCGATGTGGGCCGACGAGCCGAGCATCGAGGCGATGAACCTGATGGGCCTGCAGGTGAGCTCGGTGGGCAACCACGAGTTCGACCAGGGCCGCAAGGAACTGCTGCGCCAGCAGAACGGCGGCTGCGATTCGCCGCGCCCGAAGAAGGCCTGCAAGCTGGCGCCGGAATTCAAGGGCGCCCGCTTCACCTACCTGGCCGCGAACGTCCTCGACAAGGCCACCGGCAAGCCCTTCATGCCGGCCTACCGCATCGAGACCGTCAAGGGCGTCAAGGTCGGCGTCGTCGGCGTGGTGCTGCAGGATACCGCCTCGGTCGCGGTCAGCTCGGCCATCGCCGGCCTGGACTTCATCGGCGAGGCCGAGGCCATCAACCGCACCCTGCCGCAGATGCGCGCCGAGGGCGCCCAGGTCATCGTCGCCCTGGTGCACGAGGGCGGCCGCACCGACGAGGCGCCGCAGCAGCCGGCTTGCAAGGGCCTGACCGGCGCCGTGGTCGACATCGTCAAGCAGCTCGATCCGGCGATCCGCCTGGTCATCACCGGCCATTCGCACCAGGGCTACCTGTGCCAGGTCGACGGCCGCGTCGTCACCCAGGCCGATGCCGCCGGCCACCTGCTGTCGCGCATCGCCCTGACGGTCGATCCGGCCAGCGGCGCACTCGCCGGCATCGACGTGAAAAACGTCGTCATGGACCCGGCGAAATTCCCGGCCGACCCGAAAGTGGCGGCTTATCTCGCCAGCGTCAAGGAACGCAGCCGCGCGGCGCTGGCGCGGCCGCTGGGCAAGCTCGGCGTGGCGACCGTCGCGAGGAAGGGCAACGAGGCCGGCGAGTCGCCGCTCGGCAACCTGATCGCCGATGCGATCGTGGCCGCGACCCGCGACCAGGGCGTCCAGATCGGCTTCATGAACACCGGCGGCATCCGCAAGGACCTGGACACGGGGGAGGGCATGGTGGCCACCTTCGGCCATGCCCAGGCCGTGCTCCCCTTCGGTAACACGCTGGTGGTGATGGACCTGACCGGCGCCCAGCTGCGCCGCGTGCTGGAACAGCAGTGGGACCGCCCGGCAGCGTCCAGCCCGACCATCCTGCAGGTCTCGCAAGGCCTCTCTTACCAGTGGGACGAGAAGCGTCCGCTGGGCAGCCGCATCGTGCCGGGCAGCCTGAAGTTCATGGGCGCGCCGGTGGACGATGCGAAGACCTACCGCGTGGTCGCGAACAACTTCCTGGCCGAAGGCGGCGACAATATCCCTGAATTTGCCAAGGGCACGAACCGTGTCGATACCCAGCTGGTCGACCTCGACGCGCTGAGCGACTACATCGCGAAGAATCCGGGCGTCGGCGCGCCGCAGACCGGTATGGCATCCTCGGTGCGTATCGACAAAGTACGTTAAGCGAGAGACCATCATGGACCAGAACTCGATCGTCATCCTCGCCGCCTGCGCGCTGGCCGTGGTCGGCGTCACCGTCGTCAAGCACCTGATGCTGAAGTCGTCCCGGCCTGCGGGGCAGCGCTTCCTGCTGCTGGGGGCGCTGGCAGCCGGCATCATGGCCGTCATGTCGCTGCTGCTGTCGGAGCTCCAGTAAGGCAGCCGGAACCGAAACAAGAAGCAACAACCAAGGAACCATCATGAAAAAACTAGCTTGTGTACTTGCGCTGACGAGCGCCTTCGTTTCGGTCGACGCGGCCGCCTGGGGCGGCGACGGCCACCGCGCGGTGGGCGCGATCGCCGACCGCCTGCTCAAGGGCACGAACGCCGAGAAGCAGATCGCCGCGCTGCTGCTGCCGGGCGAGTCGCTGCAGTCTATCGCCAGCTGGCCGGACTGCGTGAAGGGTACCTGGTGCGGCCCGCAGACGCCGGAAATGGTCGACTACACCACCGCCAACCCGAAGCACGACGAGTATCACTACACCAACGTGCCGTTCCAGCTCGAGCACTACCATGAGCACGGCGTCGGCACCAGCGAACACGACATCGTGCAGACCCTGAAGCAGGCCATCGCCGTCCTGCAAGGTAAAACCGATCCGGCCCTGAACCCGCACAAGTTCACCAAGCGCCAGGCCCTGATCCTGCTGACCCACATGGTCGGCGACATCCACCAGCCGCTGCACGTCGGCGCTGCTTACGTCAGCAAGGATGGCAAGTTCGTGGTGCCGAAGACCAAGGTCGAGGTCGACGAAGCCGCGATCTTCGCTTCGCGCGGCGGCAACAACCTGCTGCTGGACGACGAGAAGCTGACCCAGCTGAGCCAGGGCCTGATCCCGCCGGGCGACCCGAAGCCGGTCAAGGAAGGCGTGCCGAAAGCGTTGACGAAACCCTTCCACTCGTACTGGGACAGCACCACGGTCGACTACGCGTTCCGCCGCATCCGCACCAAGACCCTGGACCAGTTCGCCGAGGCCGTGATCGCCTCGAATCCGGCCATCAAGGCCAACACCGGCGACCTGGCCACCTGGCCCTACCAGTGGGCCGACGACAGCCTGGTCGGCGCCAAGACCGCGCATGACGGCGTCACGCCGGGCAAGCTGGTGCCGCAGGTGAGCAAGAAGGGCGAGACCTACTACACCTTCACGCTGGAAGTGCCGCAGAACTACCCGGTGCCGAGCTCGCAGCTGGCCAAGGAACAGCTGATCAAGGGCGGCTACAAGCTGGCCGAGGTGCTCAAGGCGATCTACGGCTGATCGCCGGCGCCGCTGGCATGAAAGTGAAGGGCTGCGGCTGTACCGCAGCCCTTTTTTATTGACGCGTTCAACCGACGGTTGATACTCCGCAGTGTTTTCACGAAGCCGCCTGAACGCGTGGGCGGCGCTTGCGCCCACTGTTCGCACACATGGGTGAAGCCGCCCACCCTACGGGAGGCTGCTAAAATGGCAAGACCGCGCAGCGCGCCTCTTAAGCTTGTTCCCATGAATAAAATCCTGCCCGCGATTGCCAGCCTCGCCTGCCTGCTGAGCGCCAACGCGCATGCCGCCTCGGAAGTAGCGCCAGCCGAGCCGCCCGGCCATCCCTTGTGGGAGCTCGGCCTGGGGGCGGGCGTCATCAGCACGCCGTCCTATCCGGGCGCAGACGACCGCGAAACGCGGGTGCTGGCAATCCCGGCCATCATCTACCGGGGCAAGATCCTGCGGGCCGACCAGTCCGGTATCGGCGCGCGCCTGTTCCGCAGCGATGCCGCCGAGCTCGACGTCGGCCTGGCCGCCTCGCTGCCGGCCCGTTCCGACGACGTGGCGGCGCGCGCCGGCATGCCCGACCTCGGCG
>DEKZ01000327.1 GCA_002354135.1 Massilia sp. UBA2709
GCGCGTGGCCGCCGCCGCGGGCTTCAGGCCGGGCTCGACGCCGACGATGGGCATGCCGGGGAAGCGCTCGCGCAGGCGCGCGATCGCGGCGACAGTCGCAGTATTGCAGGCGACGACGATGGCTTTGGCCTTCTGTTCGACCAGGAAGCTGCCGATCGCGAGCACGCGCTCGACCACGACGGCTTCCGGCTTGTCGCCGTAGGGGGCGAAGCCGGAGTCGGCGAAATACATCAGGTGTTCGTGCGGCAGCTGCGCGCGGATGTGGCGCAGGACCGACAGGCCGCCTACCCCGGAGTCGAAGATGCCGATGGGGGCGTCGCGAAGCGGGGCAGGGGTCATGGATGTGAGGTGATGCGAACGTGCGTTGAACGCGTGGACGGCAGAGCCGTCCACCCTACGTCACTTAAGCGACGGTGACGGGAATGTTCTTCAGCGATTCGATCTTCGCTGCCCATTCCTTCGGACCGGTCTGGTGCACCGAGGTGCCGGTCGAATCGACGGCCACGGTGACAGGCATGTCCTGCACCTCGAACTCGTAGATTGCTTCCATGCCCAAGTCTTCGAAGCCCAGCACCTTGGCCGACTTGATCGCCTTCGAGACCAGGTAGGCCGAGCCGCCGACCGCCATCAGGTAGGCCGACTTGTGCTTCTGGATCGATTCGATCGCCACCGGGCCGCGCTCGGCCTTGCCGATCATGGCGATCAGGCCGGTCTGCTCCAGCATCATGTCGGTGAATTTGTCCATGCGGGTCGCGGTGGTCGGACCGGCCGGGCCCACCACTTCCTCGCGCACCGGATCGACCGGGCCGACGTAATAGATCACGCGGTTGGTGAAGTCCACCGGCAGTTTTTCACCTTTTGCCAGCATGTCCTGGATGCGCTTGTGGGCGGCATCGCGGCCGGTCAGCATCTTGCCATTGAGCAGCAGGGTCTGGCCCGGCTGCCAGGAAGCGACTTCCTCTTTCGTCAGCGTATTCAGGTCGACGCGCTTGGATTTCTGGGTGTCCGGGGTCCAGTGCACTTCCGGCCAGGTCGACAGCGCCGGCGGTTCGATGTAGGACGGGCCCGAGCCGTCCAGCACGAAGTGGGCGTGGCGGGTGGCGGCGCAGTTCGGGATCATCGCCACCGGCTTGGATGCCGCGTGGGTCGGGTACATGTTGATCTTCACGTCCAGCACGGTGGTCAGGCCGCCCAGGCCCTGGGCGCCGATGCCCAGCGCGTTGATCTTGTCGCACAGTTCGATACGCAGCTCTTCCAGCTTGTTCTGCGGGCCGCGCTGCTTGAGCTCGTACATGTCGATGTCTTCCATCAGCGACTCTTTAGCCATCAGCATCGCCTTCTCGGCCGAGCCGCCGATGCCGATGCCCAGCATGCCCGGCGGGCACCAGCCGGCGCCCATCAGCGGCACGGTCTTCAGCACCCAGTCGACCAGCGAGTCCGACGGGTTCAGCATGACGAACTTGGTCTTGTTCTCGGAGCCGCCGCCTTTTGCAGCGACTTTTACGTCGACGGTGTCGCCCGGCACCAGTTCCATGTGCACGACGGCCGGGGTGTTGTCCTTGGTGTTCTTGCGCTCGAAGTGCGGGTCGGCCACGATCGATGCGCGCAGCTTGTTGTCCGGGAAGTTGTACGCGCGGCGCACGCCTTCGTTGACGGCGTCGGTGATCGAGCCGCTGCCGAAGCCTTCGAAGCGCACATTCATGCCGACCTTCAGGAACACGTTGACGATGCCGGTGTCCTGGCAGATCGGGCGCTTGCCTTCGGCGCACATGCGCGAGTTGGTCAGGATCTGCGCGATCGCATCCTTGGCCGCCGGGCTCTGCTCGGCCTCGTAGGCGCGCGCCAGGTGCTGGATGTAGTCAGCCGGGTGGTAGTAGCTGATGTACTGGAGCGCAGCGGCGACCGATTCGATCAGGTCTTCCTGTTTGATGACTGTCATGACAATTCTCTTGTGATGTTAGTGATGCTTGGGCTGGTGGTGCGTTGCGGTAGTGATGCGGTCGGTCCAGGAAATGGCCAGGGCCGAGAGCAGGAACGCGCAGTGGATCACGGTCTGGGCAATCAGTACCCGGTCGTGGTAATTCGCTGCGTTGATGAAGGTTTTCAGCAAGTGGATCGAGGAGATGCCGATGATGGCCATCGCCAGCTTGGTCTTCAGGACCGAGGCGTTCACGTGCGACAGCCATTCCGGCTGGTCCGGATGGCCTTCCAGGTTCATGCGCGACACGAAGGTTTCGTAGCCGCCGACGATCACCATGATTAGCAGGTTCGAGATCATGACCACGTCGATCAGCCCCAGCACAACCAGCATGATGGTCGTTTCCGTCAGCTTTTTCGGGCCGTTCGTCATGCCCACGGCTTCGAGGATGTGGGCCAGCGAGTCGGCATTGCCGAAGGCGGCGCCGATCAGGTCCTTCAGTTCGACCCAGAAATGGAACACATAGACGCACTGCGCCAGGATCAGGCCCAGGTAGAGCGGCAGCTGCAACCAGCGGCTGGCAAAGATCAGGTTATTGAGAGGGGTGAGCTTGCGTTGTTCGAGTGTGGGCGGGTTTTGCGACATCGGGTGCGGCTCCAGGATTCCGACAAAATACAGCCCATCATTTTACACCTCTCGTGCCGCGTTGCAGCAGGCCGCATCGGTTTGCGCTATGGTTGGTAAAATCGCACTCATAAGGGAAGGCCTGGCGCGCTCTGCTCATGTAAGGGTCGGGTAAGCGTCAAAGCCTAAGGTGTCTGGCAAAACTACTACTACCTATGGAGACTAGCATGGCCGAGAACGAGAGCAATCAGGAAAACCATGGCTTGCAGGAACACCGCGTGTTTCCGCCGCCGGCCGGGTTCGTAGCCAATGCCGCCATTTCCGGCATGGATGCCTATAACAAGCTGTGTGCCGAAGCCGAAGCCGACTACGAAGGCTTCTGGGCGCGCCTGGCGCGCGAGAACCTCGACTGGCACAAGGACTTCACCAGTACGCTGGACGAATCGAACGCGCCTTTCTACAAATGGTTCGGCGATGGCCAGCTGAACGCGTCGTACAACTGCCTCGACCGTAATCTGCAGAACGGCAACGCCGAGAAGACCGCCATCATCTTCGAGGCCGACGACGGCACGGTCACCCGCGTCACCTACCGCGAACTGCACGAACGCGTCTGCAAATTTGCCAACGGCCTCAAGTCGCGCGGCATCAAGAAGGGCGACCGCGTCGTCATCTACATGTCGATGTCGATCGAAGGCGTGACCGCGATGCAGGCCTGCGCCCGCATCGGCGCCACCCACTCGGTGGTGTTCGGCGGCTTCTCGGCGAAGTCGCTGCAGGAACGCATCATCGACGCCGGCGCCGTCGCCATCATCACCGCCGACGAGCAGCAGCGCGGCGGCAAGTCGCTGCCCTTGAAAGCCATCGTCGACGAGGCGCTGGCCCTGGGCGGCTGCGACACCGTGAAGGACGTCATCGTCTACAAGCGCACCGGCGGCAACATCGCCTGGACCGAGGGCCGCGACATGTGGCTGTCCGAGCTGGTCGACAACCAGAGCGCCGAGTGCGAACCGGAATGGGTCGACGCCGAGCACCCGCTCTTCATCCTCTACACCTCGGGCTCGACCGGCACCCCGAAGGGCGTGCAGCACGCGACCGGCGGCTACCTGCTGTGGGCCGCGCTGACGATGAAGTGGACCTTCGACATCAAGCCCGACGACGTGTTCTGGTGCACCGCCGACATCGGCTGGGTCACCGGCCACACCTACATCACCTACGGCCCGCTGGCCGTGGGCGGCACCCAGATCGTGTTCGAAGGCGTGCCGACCTACCCGAATGCCGGCCGCTTCTGGGAAACCATCGCCAAGCACAAGGTCTCGATCTTCTACACGGCGCCAACCGCGATCCGCTCGCTGATCAAGGCCTCGGACGTGGACGAGAAGGTGCATCCGAAGAACTACGACCTGTCGAGCCTGCGCCTGCTGGGCTCGGTAGGCGAGCCGATCAACCCGGAAGCCTGGATGTGGTACTACAAGAACGTCGGCCAGGAACGCTGCCCGATCGTCGACACCTTCTGGCAGACCGAGACCGGCGGCCACATGATCACCCCGCTGCCGGGCGCCACGCCGATGGTGCCGGGTTCCTGCACGCTGCCGCTGCCGGGCATCATGGCCGCGATCGTCGACGAAGCCGGCGCCGACGTGCCGAACGGGCAGGGCGGCATCCTGGTGGTGAAGCGCCCATGGCCGTCGATGATCCGCACCATCTGGAACAACCCGGAGCGCTTCAAGACCAGCTACTTCCCTGAAGAGCTGGGCGGCAAGTACTACCTGGCCGGCGACGGCGCCATTCGCAACAAGGACACCGCCTACTTCACCATCACTGGCCGCATCGACGACGTGCTGAACGTCTCGGGCCACCGCATGGGCACGATGGAAATCGAGTCGGCCCTGGTGGCGAACCCGCACGTGGCCGAGGCGGCCGTCGTCGGCAAGCCCGACGACACCACGGGTGAGGCCATCTGCGCCTTCGTGGTGCTGAAGGGCCCGCGCCCGACCGGCGAGGACGCGAAGAAGCTGGCGACTGAGTTGCGCAACTGGGTCGGCAAGGAGATCGGCCCGATCGCCAAGCCGAAGGAGATCCGCTTCGGCGACAACCTGCCGAAGACCCGCTCCGGCAAGATCATGCGCCGCCTGCTGCGCGTACTGGCCAAGGGCGAGACCATCACCCAGGACGTGTCGACGCTGGAAAATCCGGCGATCCTGGAGCAGTTGAAGGAAAAGGCCTGATGGTTGGGGCGCCCGGCTGAGTCAGCGGGCGCCCTTATCATCGCAGTGTTGACGCCGCCCCGTTTCGATGGGGCGGCGTTGTCTTTCATGCGCCGTCCGGCTCGCCGCCGAAGGCTTTCATCAGGGCTTCGCGGTCGATGGTCTTCTTCCCCGCATCGACGCCGGCACGCCCACGGCGGCCGGTGAATTCTTCCTCGATGTTGTCGCGGTAATAGCTCCAGGGCGAGGCCGAGGTGGAGAGCTTGCGCCAGGTTTCGGCGCCGACCGAGGAATAGTCGATTGCGCTGCCGTCGTCGAACTCCACGCGCAGCACGCGCTCGTGCGCGTCGTAGCCGATGGCGCGCAGCTTGCCGGCGTTGATTCTCTTCATGTCCATCGTGGGCTCCTGTCGGGTGATGCGTGTCGCTGCAGATGATCGCATGATCTGAACGGCAGCGCAGCTGCAGCATTGGCAGCCGGCTGGGAGGCGGGAAGAGGGGAAGTCAGGGACACGAAAACGAGCGAAGGGCCTACTGATTGCCAGGATGCTCTTGTACAGCCGAGAAACCTTGTTATAATGGGCGGCTTCGCGACATAGCGCGCGAAAAAACCATCAGGAGAGATGGATGAGTGGTTTAAGTCGCACGCCTGGAAAGCGTGTATAGGTTAATAGCCTATCGGGGGTTCGAATCCCCCTCTCTCCGCCAGGACACAAAAAAATAGGCCACCCTCGGGTGGCCTATTTTTTTGTTTTCTGGCGGAGAGAAGCAAGGCGCCTGCGCGCCTTGCGTGGTCGCCAAGGCGGCAGGTTCGAAGCCTTGCGCGTATTCGCGCAAGGGCGGCCCGCGGGACGTGGGCGAATCCTTCTATCAGAACAGGAATCGCGACAGGCCTGCCAGACCAGGCCCGGCAAATGCCACCGCCCTCCGGTGACCTTTTCCCGCCTTCTCTTCGCACCGAGCAGCTGCCTCCCGCACCATCCCTACAATCTCCCCGTCAGCGAGCGCCCCGGCTGATAAACCACCCGGCCGATGACGCTGATGTCGCCGCTACGCGCATTGATCGGTCCAAAATCCGGATTGATCGAATGGAGGTACCACTCTCCATTACGTTTGATCATTTGTTTTACGCAGCAATCGCCGTCGAAGTTCAGCGCGTACAGCTCCCTGTGGATGAGCGTCTTGTCGGTAGGATCGATGACGATCACATCGTCTTCGAACATGAGTGGCTCCATGCTCTGGCCTCTCACCTGGATCGCAATCAGGGCATCCGGGTTGAGTTTGCTTCGGACGATGTCGTTTTTCGGAACCTTCAAGCTTCCGCCATCTTCCACAAGCGGTTCGGTTTCGAACCGGGAAACACCGGCGCGCAACTTGAGCTTGACGAGCTTGATGTCGACCGTGTCCGGATCCTCCCCGGCGGCGACACGCCTTGCGCCGGACAAGGGGCCATGCCTGCCGTCTGCTGCGTTTGCATCGGCCAGGAGCGCGGAAACGTATTCGCTCAATTGCGCCTGCAGGCGGGGGCTGAAGTCGGCAACAGGGCAGCCAAGGACCGATGCGAAGCGTGTGGCCGCATCGACGTTCAGCGGAATGCGCCCGTTCAGGTACTGGCTCAGGGCGCTTTGATTGAAGCCCAGCATTTCGCCGGCCGCCTCCTGGGAAGCAGGCCGGCCAGCTTCCTTCTGACGCTTCTGCCATTCAGCGAAACGCAACTTCAGGCGCGCGGCATCGTCGAGTTGCTCTTGGGTAAGGGGAAGGGCAGGCATGCTCGCAGGGTGTAAGGAAAACTACATTGTACAATTAGTCGGACTGTTGACCAAGCTCATTAGTCAGACTAATATACTCCTCAAGAGACGAAAAAACTACATGTTCCGTAGCAGGCCAGCTCACGTCCATGGTGAAGAGCCCGCGGAGCCGCGTTACCCGCTTCACCTCGCGCAGGCCCTGTGAGCGCAGCACCGTCATTTTCGTGAAGCGCGTGTCGTGGCGAGACATATTTGCCCAGATTGAAAGGCAGAAACATGACGAAAATAACAGTACCGGAGTTGACGAGCTACGCCGGCGCCATCAGCGCAATCGGCGCTTCGCTGACCTTGACCGAGATCGGCGTGCTCGTCGGTATCGTGACGGCCATCCTGACCTTCTGCCTGAACGCCATCTACATGCATCGCAAGGACGCACGCGAGCAGCGGCAGGCCGATCTCGCCGTGCGCGAAAGCGAAGCGCGCCTGGCTGCGCTCGGGGTAAAGCGATGAACCGTGTTCTCCTTGCCGGCGTCCCGCGCTCGGAAGGGGATGGCTAGCGGGTTCGCTACCTCAATGGCCAGAACCATATTTCCGCCGCGCTGAAGTAGCAGCGCCGAGCACATTGATAGAACCCGCCGGCAGCTGGCCAGAGCAGGTCGATATGTCCACCGCCGCCCAGCTCGGCACCGTGGATCCTGAAAAACGAAACGACGCCGCTCCGGGGGCCGATGCTCGCCTGTGCACTCTGGACGTTCATCGAGGACGCGCGATCACGCCACCTTTACGTCCTTCTCACTTGGCCGTGTCGGTACCAGCCGCCGCCTCAGCCACCTTCGCCGCACTCGCCGCCGCACTAAAATCCAGAAACGCCTTCGCGCGCTCATCCTGCTGCGCAACCCGTTCGATCCGCGCCAGCACCTGCGGCAGCCACTTCGGACGGTGTTCTTCCCGCATGCCACTCAAATCGCTCGCGGCAAAATGATGCTTCTCGAGCAGCTTGCCGTTGTTGCGCCATTTGTCCGCCACGCGGAAGATCGCTTCGTCGGGTTTGCCGGGGCAGGACTTGCGGTTGATGATGAAAGCCTGGCCGGCGGTTTTGTCGGGCTCGGGCGGGTTCACGTGTTCGAATTCGCCGAGCTGGGTGGTTTCCGGCCAATCGCGCACGAAAGGCACCATGAGGCCGGTGAACTTGCACTTGCTGTCGTCGCGCCACCACTCCCTGTGCATGCTGACGACCGTGACGGACTCGCGATTCTTTGGATCCGCCTGGATGTAATCCGCATCCGAATACAGCGTGATGTCGGACGCTGCAATGCCGACGAGGAACAATCCATTGAGGAGGGTGAGGGGATCAAACATGTTTTCTTGGCTACGGTGGGAAGTGAGTGAAAAGCGGAAGTCCGGCAGCCCAGGTGGAGCTGCCGTTGCTTCTCGCCGATGGGAAGCATTCTAAGAACCGGAAAGTATTTCCGCAAGGAAATTATGGTGTTCCAAGAATAAGCCGTTGCGCCGATGAAGCGCGTGCGCTTCTACATGTTCCGGGACGCCGCCGCCGCCCGTTTGCGCAGCCGCCTGACCCCAAGCACCGTTGCCGTCGCACTCAACAACACGCCGCCGCTTCCCAGCAGGAGCAGGGCGGCGTCGCGCATCCAATGCGTGTCCAGCATCGACGGTAAATCCCAGCTGTGCAGGAAATTGAAGAGCCACCTGCCTGCGCGCTGGGAACGGTCGAGGCTCGACACAAGCTGGCCCGTGTGGACATCCAGATGCGCCCAGGTATTGCTGTCGTCTCCGTAGGCGACCCGCAGGACGGGGAGACGGCGTTCGTCCGCGCCATACATCGATGCCAGCCCCCGCTTGACATAGTAGGCGTCATATTCCCGCAGCACGGCGTGTCCTGCGATCGGGGCAGGGGACAGGCGCCGCGCCGCTTCGAGCAGGATCTGCTGCGGCCAGCGGTCGAGCAAAGTAAAGCCGCCATCCTTTGCGACGATCAGCATGGTTTCCCCGGCACTGTTCCGTGCGAGAAGGAAGGGCTGCCCGCCCAGCACGCGCCATTCCAGCTCACTGGCCCGAAAGCCGGCCGCATCCAGCATGGCGAACACCTGCGGCAAACGCACGTCGAGCCTTTGCGCCGCCACGCTCCCGCCTTCGAAGGCCGCGACATCCGGCCGCTCTCCCCTGGCATCGAACACTCCCAGCGGATTCATCGACATCAGGCCACTGAAGATCCAGGTCAGCAGCACCGTCCCGAACACCAGCCCGAGGATGTGATGCCAGCGCAGCCAGGCTTCCCGAAACGGCGACTTCGAGCCGCTCTTGTACGCGCCCGCAAAGCGCCAGCGCCAGATGCCGTTGAGGGCGCCCGTGAAGGCCGCGATCACGCCGATGCCGGACAGGACGATCACCGTCCAGCTCCACACCGGGTCCGTCGGCCGGTCCCGGAACATGTACAGCCAGTGCAGCCAGGCCCCGGCGAAGTTCCACAGCCGCTCGGCCCGCGGCGCGTCGAGCACCACCTGGCCGGTCGCCGACGACACGTAGAGCCGGGTTGCTGCCTCGTCCCGCATGTCGACCACGTGCAGCGGCCGGTGCGGATTGAGCGAGCGCGAATGCGTCCAGCGGTCCTCGTCGACGAGGCCGGCGTACTCGCCGCCGGCGCCATGCATGAAGGCGCGCGCCGCCGCCAGCGCCTGCGCCGGACCGGCGACAAGGCGGGCGCCGCTCACGGCATCGACCGCGATCCGCCTGCCATCGCCTTCGGATAGAACGTAATGCGGCCGGCCGTCAATCGAGGTCAGCGCGATCCCCTTGACCTCACCCGGCGCCTGGCTCTGCGCCAGCGCCGCCTCGACGCCGATGCAGCACCCGGCAGAAGGCAGGGCCGGCAAGCCACCCAGCCTCTCCCAGGGCGTCAGCTTGGGATACCCGACAAACAGCATCACCATCCCGCTGAGGAACCACAACGCCATCAGCACGCACATCAGGACCCCCGTCCAGCGGTGGACGAGGAAGGTCATGCGCCTGGCCCGCGATGCGAAGCTCATGCTGCCCTCCCGTCAGAAGCGGTGATCCAGCACCAGCTCGACGCGGCGGTCCGGGCCGGCGAGCCACTGCGTCGGCGTGTAATAGGCCGTGGCGAAGTAGCGCTTGTCGAAGACGTTGAATCCGCGCAGGGTGAGGCTGGTACGGGGCGATGCCTTCCAGCGCAGCGAGGCATCGACCGTGGTGTAGGAAGGCATGCGCAGCGTGTTGGCGTTGTCGGCAAAGCGCGCGCCGACGTGGCGCAGGCCGGCGCCCGCGCTCCAGCCGGGCTCGAAGTCCCATCGCAGCCAGAGGTTGGCGGTGTGCTTCGGCACGTCGGGCGGGCGATTGCCGGCGCGCGAGACGGGTAGGCCGCCGACCAGTTCCACGAAGTCGTCGAAGCGCGCACGCAGGATCGACGCGTTGGCATCCAGCGTCCAGTCGCGCGCCACGCTCATGCTGAGCGTGCCCTCGACGCCGCGCGAAGAACGTTCGCCGACCTGGATGCTCTGCGCCGGATTGGCCGGGTCGCGCGTCAGCAGGTTGTCCTTCCTGATGTCGTAGACGGCCAGCGTCCATTCGCCTTGCCGGTTCCAGAACGCGCGTTTCAGGCCCACTTCGAGCTGGCGCCCGGTGGCGTTGTCGAACCGGCTGTTCGCCGGCGACAGGAAGAGCAGCGAACTGACCGGATCGGCCGCTTTTGCTACCTGGCCGTAGACGGTGAAGTCCGGCGCCAGGGCGTAGACGCTTCCCAAACGCCAGCCGACGTCGGCGAAGGTCTTGTCGAAAGCGAGGCTGCCTGCGACCAGGTTCCGGCGCTCAAGGTCCGCATGGTCGTAGCGCAGTCCGCCCAGCACCGACCATTGCGCCGTCAACGCCAGCCGGTCTTCGAAGAACAGCGAATACTGCTTCGCCTCGGTACGGTAGCGCGGAATGGTCGGCGCCGGACTGGTAAACAGGCCGGGTATCGGATCGTAGGGATCGACCGAACCCGAGGAGCCGACATAGGTGTTGTTCGTGTGCGTGAACGAGGCGCGGTTGACGTCGAAGCCGCCTGATACCTGGTTGTCCAGGCCGAACAGGCTGCCCCTGGTCGTCGCCGTGGTCGTATTCCCGGTCTGCTTCTGGTCGTGCAGGATCTCGGTATTGTCCGAGCGGTCGATCAGGCGGCTCGCAGGGTTGTAGACATAGGCCTCGGCGTTGCGCCAGTGCCGGTTGCTGTCGATGTGGTACAGGCGGCTGCGCACCGTCGTGCGCTCGTTCGGGCGCCAGTTGGCGAGCACGTCGAGCCAGGTGTCCTTGTAGGCGATGGTGCTGTCGGCGACGTTGTAGTTCTTCCTGCGCAGGGCCTCCAGTTGCCGGCCCTCGACCAGGGGCGTGCCGAAATAGCGCATCGGTTTCTGGCGGCCCTGGGCGGCGCTGAGCCGCAGGTCCAGTTCGGGCGTTACGTCGAAGCGCAGCGCGCCCGATACCGAGCGGCTGCTGGTGTCGCCCATGTCGACCCAGCCGTCGGAACGCTCGCCGCTGGCGTCGAACCGGTAGGACCAGCGTTCGTCCAGCGCGCCGCCGCTGCCGACAGCGAGCCGGCGCGTGCCTTCGCTGCCGAGCGCGGCCTGTACCTCGTTCTGCACGGCGCCGCGGGTCGGCTGCTTGGGGATCACGTTGACCACGCCGCCGATCGCGCCTTCGCCGTAGATGACTGCGGCCGGCCCGCGCAGCACTTCGATGCGTTCGACCGCCCAGGTGCTGAAGGGGAAGGTGATGCCGGCGCCGCCGTACTGGCGCATGCCGTCGTAGAGGCGCATGACGGAGACCGTGTCGGTGAAGCCGCGCGCGGCGAGCGAGGAGCCGCCGTTGCCGGGGTGGGGCATGGCGCTGATGCCGGGCGCGCGTGCGATCGCCTCGACCAGGTTGACGTCGCCGCGTTCCTCGAGCTGCCTGCGGGTGATGACGTCGACGCTGGCCGGCGTTTCCAGGCGCGACAAGCCCAGGTTCGAGCCGGTGGCGGTGTCGTCCCTGAGCTTGCCGGTGTCAGGCGTGCCGGTGACGAGCACGGTCGGGATGGCGGGTTCCTCGGCAAGGGCCGGCGCCGCCGCGCCGCCGATGGCGAGCAGGCAGGCGAAATGGAGGGGCGTGCGGCTTGGGCGGCGCTGCGGCGCCGCTGCGCTGGGAGCGTGCTTTTTCATGTTTTTCTGGTCGTGGGACAGCCTGGGGCGTGTGCGATGCCGGCCCGCGGTGTACAGGCAGGTCGGCGAAACGGCAGCGGCGACGCATGCGCACGCGGCGGGCAGGACCCGGCACATGCACGCGTCAGGCCGGCGCCTTCACTTCAGTGACGGCGCGGAGCGCTGCTGGGGAAAGGGCAAGGCTCAGGCCAGCGCAGGCGGGCCGCGCGGCTGTGCGAAGGACCACGCGAACAGCGGGCGCGGCGCACGATGGAAAAGCGGAGGGTAGAGGTCATGGCCCCCAAGCGCGGCGACCAGGAAGGCCGCCGGCGGCAGCAGGGCAAAGGATCCGGCATGCGGCGCGCAGTAGGCGCAGTGCATGAGCCCTTTGAGGAACTTGTCGGAGGAGGAGGAGGCATCCGGCTCGGCCGGCATCGGCAGCATCTCGATGCCCATCGCCGTACAGATCTCGACCTGGCGCGTGGCCGGGGAAGACAGGCTCAGCGTATGCGAAACGACCGGGGCGAGCGCATTGAACAGGACGGCCAGGCTGGCAATCCAGGCGTACGCGATCCACTGTCTCGTCATCCTGACCATGCGGCCATTATAGGACAGGCCCCGGAGCCGTCCATGTCCCAGTGGTGGACATTTTGTCCACCCTTTACAACGCACACAGATCACAGGACAGACTAACCTGCAGGACATTACTGTTGAGTTTCAGCATGCTGCAGCGCGTCGAAAAATCTTACATGTATTTACGCGTATGCACCCGGGTTGAAGCAAGTGCTTGATTTTATGAGAAGTAGGGGTTCTGGCATGCGGCTTGCTACTTTGAGGAACAGGTTGTTACCAACAACCATACATAACGGAAAACCGACAATGAAACTCTTCAAGAAACTCATCTGCGCCGCGGCTGTCGCAATCGCGACGACCGGCGCCGCGCATGCGGGTCCGGTCCTGAACAACTGGGTCTTCAACCCAAGCGGCGGCGGCTTCGATGGCGGCCAGGTCATCAACGAATACCTGGACATCAACGGCAACGGCTTCATCCAGCTGACCTCGACCGGGAACGGCAGCTTCTCCTTCAAGGAGACGGCGGTCTTCAACATCACCCAGGCCGACAGCAACGGCAAGCTGTTCCCGCTGACCTACGCCGGCGGCAACATCACCGCGACCTTCGAAGCGGTCGGCACCGGCACCTTCGGCGGCGCCTTCAGCTTCACCGGCGGCACCATCAAGATGTACCAGAACCCGACCAACGGCCAGTACGGCAGCACCGCCGGCCACTACGGCGCGGACCTGGGCAAGGTGATCGCCACGTTCAACGTGCTGGTTGGCGGCGGCGGCCTCGTCGACGCCAACGGCAGCCCGGTCAACAACGGCCAGGTCAGCGTCTTCGCCAGCGCCGAGCCGGGCATGCTCGACAGCGGCTACTTCTTCCGCAGCAACGGCAAGGACCTGTCGAAGGAGTCGGTCCTCTCGTTTGCCTTCACGAACGCGAACACGGTCGGCCGTCCGACCGGCCGTCTCGTGAGCGAAGTGGCGTGCCAGTTCGCCGGCTTCAACGGCGCCGGCTGCAACGGCACGAGCTATCGCAACCGTCCGGGCCAGTACTTCTTCATCGGCGGCAACGGTCAGTTCAAACTGGCCGAAGGCGCCGAAGTGCCGGAACCGGGCTCGCTGGCGCTGTTCGGCATCGCCATGCTGGGCGCCGGCGTGGCAGTGCGCCGCCGCACCAGGGCCTGAACCGGCTCCGGGTCAGGGAAAAAAAGGCGGGCGCTGCCCGCTTTTTTACATCCTTGCCGATCCGTATGCCTGCCAATCCGTGCGCCTGTCGATCCGCGTGGCTGTCAATACATGTTGAGCGCAGCCGCCAATGATGGCAAACTGGTCATCCACAGACCATTTCGGCGGCCGGAGGATGACGATGAGCACATTGACTAGTGGCCATGGCGGTAACCCATCCGGCATCGGCAAACGCAGCGTGCTGCGCGTCCTGCTCGGGACCGGCGCGATCCTGCTGGCGCCGCTGCTGGCGATGCAGTTCACCAGGGAAGTCAACTGGACCGGCTTCGACTTCGTCGTCGCCGCCATCCTCCTGGCAGGCACCGGTTTTGCCCTGGAGCTGGCCGTGAGCAGGTTCGCGGACATGAAGCAGCGCCTGCTGTGGGTGGCCGCGATTGCGCTGGCTTTCGTCTACGTCTGGGCCGAGCTCGCCGTCGGCATCTTCTTCCACTTCGGCAGCTGATCGGCGCCTTCGGGCGCCGCCCACGACGCGCAGGATCGGGTGTTCCCGGTCTTGTCATTTTGCTGTCATTCGCCTGACATTTTTGTTTGTTTAAATGCATCGGCCTGCTGCTCGAAGCACAGGCCGGGCCGGCGTGACGCCACATGACCGCGTCACCAGCCCTCCAATCCATCGCCGGCACATCCCGGCCGATCCCACTTTGGAGAATGCACAGCATGACAAACAAGGACCTCTCGCCGTCGCGGCGCAACCTGCTCAAGGGCATGGCCAGTGCGTCGGCGCTGCCTTTCGTCGGCGCCTTTGCCGCAATGCAGACCCAACAGGCACGCGCCGCCAACGGCGCCACGACCCTGATTCCCAGCCCCTATGGCCCGATCACCCCGGCAAAGGACATGACGACCGGCCTGCCGCTGCTGCAACTGCCGCCGGGTTTTACCTATAAAAGCTTCGGCTGGCGCGGCGACCTCATGACCGACGGCAAGGCCTGCCCGGGCGGCCACGACGGCATGGGCGTGGTGGTGTCGCGCAAGGTCGGCCGCAGCAGTGAACTGGTGCTGGTGCGTAACCACGAGATCGGCTCTACCGCCCCGGGCAACTTCCTGAACGCCAGCGGTGTCTACGACAGCGGCGCCAGCAGCGCCGGCTCGGGCAACCGCTTCGGCGGCGGCACCACCAACCTGATCTTCCGCGACGGCAACTGGGTCAGCATGACCCCGAGCCTGGGCGGCACCCAGACCAACTGCGCCGGCGGCATCACGCCCTGGGGCACCTGGCTCAGCTGCGAGGAAGTCGGCTCGGACGCCGTCAGCCCGGCCGGCAAGAAGCACGGCTATGTCTTCGAGGTGCATGCCGATCCGAAGCTGACCACCGGCCTGCCCATCGTCGGCATGGGCCGCTTCGCGCACGAGGCTGCCGCCGTCGATCCGGTCACCGGCATGGTCTACCAGACCGAGGATTCCTCGGGCAAATCCGGCTTCTACCGCTATGTGCCGGACGTGCGCAGCGGCGCGCCGGGTTCGCTGGCGATGGGCGGCGTGCTGCAGATGGCGAAAGTGAAGGGCAGCCCCAACGTCAACCTGGCCACGGCGGCGGTGAACGCCACCTACGAGCTCGAATGGGTGACGATCGCCGACCCGGACCGCAACCGCGGCGACGCGCTCGGACCGACCGGCATCGCCATCGCGAACGCCGCGGGCCCCTTCGTCCAGGGCTGGGTGCAGGGCGCGCTGCGCATGAACCGCGGCGAAGGCATCTGGTATGCGCAGGGCAAGATGTACGTGATGGATACCTCGGGCGGCGCCGTCTCGCGCGGCGCGATCTGGGAGCTCGACCTGGCCAGCCAGGTCCTGAAATGCATCTATTCGAGCCCGAGCCCGCTGGTCGGCAACATGGGCGACAACCTGACGGTCAGCCCGCGCAATGCGATCCTGGTCTGCGAGGACGCCTCGACCGCCGCCACCGATCCTTTCGGTTTCGGCCAGCGCCTGATGGGCATCACCGGCGACGGCGACGCCTACATTTTCGCCAAGAACAACGTGGTGCTCAGCGCGGCCCAACTGCAGGGCGCGGACAAACTGGCCACGCTCGCGGGCGACCACCGCGGCAACGAGTTCGCCGGCGCCTGCTTCGATCCGACCGGCCGCTACCTGTTCGTGAACATCCAGACGCCGGGCATCACCTTCGCGATTTCCGGTCCGTGGGCCAAGGGTCCGCTGTAACGACTACAAACCATCTAGGGGAGCAACATGACCATCACCAAATCCATTCTTGCCTTCGCCGCCGCGATGACGCTGGCCGCATCGAGCCAGGCCGCCATGCTCGTGACTTCGACCGGCAGCACCGTCACCGACTACAGCGGCGCCGGCAGCATCTCCTTCGACCTCGACCTGGAGACGCTGGGCACCAGCCAGCTCAGCTTCGTGATCGAGGAAGAAGACCTGCTCGGCCCGCTGAGCCTGAACGCCATCGTGCGCAACCTGAGCGGCGCCGCGCTGAACCAGTTCGTGTTCAAGCTGCAAGGCATCCGCTTCGCCTCCTACGGCAGCGTGACGCCGACCTTCGGCGCCCTCGGCCAGGTCAGCGAAACGCCGGACTACGCCCATGTCGGCTTCAGCAAGCCGGAATGGGCCGAGTTCCACTTCGGTAATCCGCTGCTGGTGGCGGGCGCCGGCGACTGGTGGCTCGACACCCGCGGCCTGAGCGCGGGCGACCGCTTCGCGATCGTGGCGACGGTGCCGGAGCCGTCCTCGCTGGCCTTGACGCTGCCGCTGCTGGGACTGGCGGGACTGATGGCGCGCCGCCGCCGCGATTGAGCGCAGCGCGCCGCGTCATCAACGCTTGTTTCCGGTAAGCATGTATGGCTTACCGTTAATTACCGCACGGGCACTTTGGAATTGCTGGGCTAGCCTAAACCGCTAGCTTGTCAATATCGAAAGTGCCCCATGCTCGACACCCTCGTTTACCAGTCGATCTTTGCCGGATCCCCGATCGGCGCCTGCATTCTCTCTCCCAGCGAGACCCCGACCATTCTCGACGGCAACGAGTCCTTCCTGCGCCACGTCGGACGGGAGCGCGCGCAGGTGGTCGGACAGGCCCTGTTCGACGTCTTCCCGGACGCGCCGGACGATGCCGGCAATCCCGGCAGCAGCGGCGTGATGGCGCTGCGCAGGTCGCTGGCCCAGGTGATCGCAAGCGGCAAGCCGCATGCACTGCCGACCCAGCGTTATCCGGTGCGCGCGCAGGGGCCGGATGGCATGGAGCAGTTCGTCGAACGCTTCTGGAACGCCACCAATACGCCCATCTTCGACGCCGCCGGCAAGCTGCTCTGCATCTATCATGCGACGATCGAGGTGACCGAACAGAAGCGGGCGGAGGAAGCCTTGCGCCTGAGCCGGCGCGAAGCGCTGGCCGCCGCGGGCGAGGCGGAGGCGGGCAGGGTGCGCCTG
This sequence comes from Massilia sp. UBA2709, assembly GCA_002354135.1. GTDB lineage: Bacteria > Pseudomonadota > Gammaproteobacteria > Burkholderiales > Burkholderiaceae_D > Telluria. Next base: position 16,876 of record DEKZ01000327.1, read on the forward strand.
GGCGCCGTGCTGCAGGCCGCGCCGGTCGGCACCGTCATGACCGATGCGAACGGCCGCGTGCTCGAATCGAATGC
>DEKZ01000116.1:0-552 GCA_002354135.1 Massilia sp. UBA2709
TCCTTCCGCAGGACGGCGCCAACGCACCTGCCGCCGCACCGCCCTTCACGGCCGCCGTGAAGGCGCGCTTGATGGCGCTGCGCCGGGGCAAGCAGGCATCCGCCGCAGCGCCGGAAACCATGGACGAAAAAACAATTATCCAGCCGGAGTGAGGGCGCGCACGAATGTCTACACAAGCTGAAAAATTCGGTTATACTGGACTCGTTGGTTAACAAAACCACAAAAAACGGCCCAGGGTCCGGCGCAGCCACCACCGATAGCGTGGCGCGGGAAACCGGATGTACGTCGCAAGACGCCTGTCTCCGGAAGCGGTCTCGCTGCCAACAGCGGCAGGGGACGCCGGATGCAACCGGCAAAGAGGCGACCACCGGGACTAGCCTGGTGTTCGCTCTCCGAATTCATGTGGCGGGAGCATCCCTCTGCAGCAAGAAGGCGCCTACGGGCGCTTTTTTGTTTTTATTCTTCGGCCTGGCGCCGTCGTTCCTGCGCAGCCCACCCTTGGGGCATCGTCACACGCCGACATCCAGAAACAAAAAAGCGCCCGCAGGCGCT
>DEKZ01000116.1:611-3562 GCA_002354135.1 Massilia sp. UBA2709
AAAAGCGCCCGCAGGCGCTTTCTTTCTATCTGGAGGGGGACGCTCAGTGCGCGCACATCGCGCGGTCGAGCTGGCCCATCCACGGTTCGGTCACGTCGCGGATGGCGCGGTCGTTGGCCATGATCTGCTTGAGCAGGTCGATCTTGCGCAGGCGGCGCGCGCCCTCGAGCGCCGGCACGCCGGTCGCGGCGGCGCCGGCTTGCGCGGCGCACTGGCCCTGCAGGCTGTCGAAGCCGTTCCAGTCCCCTGCGGTCGCCGCGGCGGCCATCTTGCCCGTCAGGCCGGCAATATTTTCGTACATAGCGAGGACTTCGTTCTGGGTCATGTTAGCACCGCGACAATTTTTCTCCGGTCGGATGACCGGTTGTCCTCCTTTTACGGCGGCGGTGTCGAAAACTTTAGCCCTTTTTGCTAAAAAAATTTGAAAAAGTTTTTGGCAAGGGAGCGGACTCGGCTTTTCATGGTCTAACAGCAGCCGGGCAGGGGTATGAACAGGGCACGCGTATTGCCGGGTTTGTGCAGTCCAGACCCGTTTTCTGCAGTCTGTCGCATTTCGCCAATGCACGATGCCGGGGTTTCGTAGAGTGCGTGCTGGGTCCTTGCGCCGCCAAGAGCGCCCCCGCCAACAAGAACAAGAGAGGAACGATGAGACAATATCGACCATCGCGCGGCGCCGCCGCCGTCGCGTTGGCCCTGGCTGCCTTTGCGGCCCAGGCCGAAGCCCCGTTTTCCTTTGCCGCCACCCCCGGCAAACTGCCCAAGGACGTGATCCCGCTGCTGTACGACGCCCACCTGGCGCCCGACATCGCCGGCGACAGCTTCAGCGGTTCGCAGACCGTCGAGATCGAGGTGCTGCGCCCGACGTCGCGCATTGTCATGAATGCCGCCAATCTCGCCATCGAGCGCGCCACGCTCGCAGGCAAGGGCATGGCGACGCAAACCCTGGAGCCGCGGATCGACGAGGCCCAACAAACCGTCGTTTTTGAGCTGGACGCACCGCTGGCGCCAGGGCGCTATGCGCTGTCCATGGCCTTCCGCGGCCAGATCAACCGCGAGGGCAGGGGCCTGGTCGGGGTTGCCTACAAGGCAGGCGGCGTCGACAAGAAGCTGGTCGCCACGCTGCTGGCGCCGGCGGATGCGCGGCGCCTGCTGCCGACCTGGGACGAGCCCGCCTTTCGCGCCCGCTTCAAGCTGACGGTCGACCTGCCCGCGAGCCTCAAGGCCTATTCGAACACCCCGATCGCGAAACAGGCGCCGCTGCCCGGCGGCCGGCAGCGCATCTCCTTCGCCCCCACGCCGAACATGCCGAGCTACCTGATGGCGCTGGTGGTAGGCGAGCTCGATCGTGCCCAGGCACGTCAGGCCGGCGTCGACATCGGCGTGGTCACGACCGAAGGCAAGCTCGGTTCCGCCGCCTTTTCGCTGGCGGCCACCGGCGACCTGCTGCGCTACTACAACAACTACTTCGACATTCCCTATGCCCTGCCCAAGGTCGACCAGATCGCCATTCCCGGCGGCTTCTATGGCGCGATGGAAAGCTGGGGCGGCATCATCTACAACGAGGCGCTGCTGCTGGTCGACCCGAAGAAGAGTCCGGAAGGCACGAGGAAGCTCGCCTTCGAGGCCAACGCCCACGAACTGGCGCACCAGTGGTTCGGCAACCTGGTGACCATGGCCTGGTGGGACAATCTCTGGCTCAACGAGGGCTTCGCTTCCTGGATGGCGGCCAAGGCCACCGAACACTTCCATCCCGAATGGCGGCCCCACCTGGACGACATCGCCCAGCGCGAGAAGGTGCTGGACCTCGATGCGCGCAAGAGCACCCATCCGATCCAGACTCCGATCGAGAACGAGGACCAGGCCGCCAACGCCTTCGACGCCATCACCTACATCAAGAGCAAGGCCTTCCTGCGCATGCTCGAGGCCTACGTGGGCGAGGAGCGCTTCCGCAAGGGCCTGCGCGCCTACATGGCGGCGCACAAGTACTCGAACACCACCTCGAGCGACCTGTGGACGGCGCTCGAGAAAGCGTCGGGCAAGCCGGTCGGCAAGGTCGCCTCGGACTGGACCCTGCAGCCCGGCTATCCGCTGATCTCGGTGACCCAGGCCTGCGAGAACGGCAAGCGCAAGGTGACGCTGTCCCAGGAACAGTACCGCCTGGACGAGCCCGCCACCGAACAACGCCTGTGGCAGGTGCCGCTGCAGGTCGGCACCGTGGATGGCCGGGCCTGGACCACCTTGCTGTCCAGCCGCAGCACCACCTTCACCCAGGGCAGCTGCAACGGCACCCTGGTGGTCGACCCGCAGAGCGTGGGTTACTACCGCATCCAGTACGACCGCGCCAGCTTCGACGCCCTGGCGAAGGACCTCGCGCGCCTGCCCGACACCACCCGCCTGAAACTGCTGGCCGATACCTGGAGCCTGGTCTCGGCCGGGCGCACGCCGCTGGGCGACTACCTGAAACTGGTCTCGCAACTCGGAAGCGAGCCGCGCCTGGCCGTGTGGTCGGCAACCCTGGCCAATCTCGGCAGCCTCGACACCCTGGCGCGCGGCGAACCGGAACAGGCGCTGATCCGCCGTTTCACCCGCCAGTTCGCGGCGCCGAAATTCGCCCAGCTCGGCTGGAACGAGAAACCGGGCGAGTCCAGCGAGGAGCGCCGGCTGCGCGCGTTGCTGGCCGGCGCCCTGGCTCGCAGTGGCGACGAGGCGGCGCTCAAGGAGGCGCGCACGCGTTTCGCCCGTTACCTGCAGAACCCGGCGTCGACCAGTCCGGAGATGCTCGACTTCGTGCTCGGCACGGTCGGCATGCATGCCGACGCCGCCACCTTCGACGCCCTGGCGAAGGCGCTCGCCGCGGCCGAAAACGACGAGGAACGCAACCGCCTGGCGCGCGCCCTGGTCGCGGTGCGCGATCCCGCGCTCGCCGGCTCCGCGCTGCGCATGGCCCTGTC
>DEKZ01000116.1:3614-18684 GCA_002354135.1 Massilia sp. UBA2709
GCGCATGGCCCTGTCGCCGCAGGTCACGCCCACCATCGCCTACCTGATGATCATCGGCGCCGCGCGCGAGCACCCGGACCAGGTGTGGGCCTTTGCCGTGGCCAACCGCGAGGCCCTGCTGAGCAATGCCGACGCCGTCGAGCGCAACCGGGTGTTCGCCGACATCGTCGGCGGCTCCTTTGATGCGCGCCATGCGGATATGATGGAAGACTATGTAGCCAAGAACTTCGGCCAGGATGCCCGGGTCGAAGCCCAGCGCGTGGGCAACGGCATCCGCATCCGCGCCGCGCAGAAGGCGCGCCTCCTGCCCCAGGTGCGCGCCGCGCTGGCGCCGCAACAGTAACTGGAAACGACAATGAGGAAACCCATGAAAAAAAGCCCAACCCTGACCCGGACCGCCATCGCCCTGGCCCTGTGCGGCGCCATGGCCGCGCCGGCCTTCGCCGCCGGCCAGGCCGCCACCGCGCCGGCCGCCGCCAAATCGGCTGACAAGCCGGCTGAAAAGCCGGCCGACCAGCCTGCCGACAAAGCGGCCGACAAGTCCGCCAGCATGACCGTGCTGCCGGGCGACGACTTCTTCGCCTATACCAACGGCGACTGGCTGGCCAGGACCGAGATCCCGGCCGACCGCGGCTCATGGAGTGCAATGGGCGCGCTGGCCGAGGAAACCAATACCCGCATCGCGAAGATGATCGAGGAGCTGGGCGCGGCCAAGGGCACGGCCGGCGAAGCGCGCAAGGTGGCCGACTTCTACGCCGCCTACATGGACGAGGCGGCGATCGAGAAGCGCGGCCTGGCGCCGATCAAGCCCATGCTGGCGCAGATTGCCGCGATCAAGGACAAGGCAGCCCTGGTGCGGGCGCTGGGCGCCTCGGTGCGCGCCGACGTCGACCCGCTCAACGCCACCGATTTCTTCACCGAAAATTTGTTCGGCGTCTGGATCGCCCAGGGCCTGAGCGACCCGTCGCGCAACCTGCCTTACCTGCTGCAGGGCGGCCTGGGCATGCCCGACCGCGCCTACTACCTCGAAAACAATGCCCGCATGGCCGAGCTGCGCACCAAGTACCAGCAGCACATCGCCGCCATGCTGAAACTGGCCGGTTTCGACAAACCCGAGGAGCGCGCCGCACGCGTGTTCGAGCTCGAACTGGCCCTGGCGCAGACCCACGCCACGCGCGAGGAGTCAGCGGACATCCAGAGGTCGAACAACGTCTGGACGCTGAAGGACTTCGCCAGCAAGGCGCCGGGCGTGGACTGGAATGCCTTCTTCAAGGCTGCTAAGCTGTCTGGCCAGGAGCGCTTCCAGGTCTACCACCCGAGCGCGGTGACGGGCGCGGCGCGCCTGCTGGCCGATGCCGACGTCGCCACCTGGCGCGATTACCTGGCCTTCCACAAGCTGAACCAGTATGCCAGCCTGCTGCCGAAGGCCTTCGCCGACCAGCGCTTCGAGTTCAACGGCAAGGCCCTGACCGGCACGCCCCAGCAGTCGGTGCGCTGGAAGCGCGCGCTGGCCGCCACCAACGAGGCGATGGACGAGGCGGTCGGCAAGATCTACGTCGGCCGCTACTTCCCGGCCGAGGACAAGGCGCGCGTGCAGAAGATGGTCGCCAACATCATCGACGCCTTCAGCCACCGCATCGACAAGCTCGAATGGATGGCGCCGGCCACGCGCGCCCAGGCCCAGGCCAAGGTGAAGTCGCTGTACGTGGGCGTGGGCTACCCGGACCGCTGGAAATCCTACGACGGCCTGGCGGTCAAGCGCGACGACGCCTTCGGCAACGCGGTGCGCGCCGAAGACTTCTACTACCAGCAGGAGCTGGCCAAGCTGGGACGCAAGCCCGAGCGCACCGACTGGGCGATGCCGCCGCAGCTCGTCAACGCGGTGAATTTGCCGCTGCAGAACGCGCTGAACTTCCCGGCCGCGATCCTGCAGCCGCCGTTCTTCGACCCGAAGGCGCCGGATGCGGTCAACTACGGCGCGATCGGCTCCATCATCGGCCACGAGATCAGCCACAGCTTCGACGACCAGGGCGCCCAGTTCGACGCCCAGGGCCGCCTGCGCGACTGGTGGACCAAGGAAGACCTCGCGCATTTCAAGAATGCATCGGCCAAGCTGGTGGCGCAGTACAACACCTATAAACCTTTCCCGGACCTGGCGGTCAACGGCCAGCTGACCCTGAGCGAGAACTTGGCCGACCTGGCCGGCCTGGAGGCGGCTTTCGACGCCTACAAGGCTTCGCCGGAGGGCAAGAGTGCGGGTATCGAGGGCGAGCGCCGCTTCTTCACCGGCTTCGCCCAGGGCTGGCGCACCAAGATGCGCGAAGCCTCGCTGCGCCGCATCGTCCTGACCGACGGCCACGCGCCGGCCCAGTACCGCACCCACATCGTGCGCAACCTGGACGCCTGGTACAAGGCCTTCGACGTCAAGCCGGGCCAGGCGCTCTACCTGGCGCCGCAGGAGCGCGTGCGCATCTGGTAAGCTCGAGGCGAGGGCGGCGCCGGCACGAGGCCGGCGCCGCCGCTTTCCTGGACAGCCATGAACAAGCATTCCGACGACAGTCTCGACGACATCAGCCGCCGCACGCTCGACCATTACGACCGTCATGCCCAGCAATTCTTTGCCGGCACCATCGACCACGACGTCAGCCAGAACGTCGCGGCCCTGCTGGAAGCGATCGCAGGCCCAGGTCCGTTCACGCTGCTCGACCTGGGCTGCGGGCCGGGACGCGACCTCAAGACCTTCAGCGCCCTCGGCCACCGCGCCATCGGCCTGGATGGCTCGAGCGAATTCGTCGCGATGGCGCGGGCCTGGAGCGGCTGCGAAGTCTGGCGGCAGGACTTCCTGCACCTGGACTTGCCGAAGAAAATGTTCGACGGCGTGTATGCGAATGCTTCGCTGTTCCACGTTCCCAGCGTGGCGCTGCCGGGAGTGCTGGCGGCGCTGCACGATACCCTCAAGCCGGGCGGGGTGCTGTTCAGTTCCAACCCGCGGGGGCACAACGAGGAAGGCTGGAGCGGGCCGCGCTACGGCAGCTGGTACGACTATCCGACCTGGGAACGCCACCTGGTCGCCGCGGGCTTCCTGCCGATCCGGCATTACTACCGTCCGGAAGGCCTGCCGCGCGAACAGCAGCCCTGGCTGGCCAGCCTGTGGCGCAAAGCCAATGTTAACGAACGTACAGAGGGCAGCGACAATCCGTCCTAAGGTGGAGCTTCGTTTCACTCAACCGAAGAGGCATGACATGAACGACGACCAAATCAAAGGCAAGGCCAAGGACATCGGCGGCAAGATCCAGGAAAAGGTCGGCGAAGCCGTCGGCAGCCGCCAGCAGCAGTCCGAAGGCCTGTCGAACCAGGCTGAAGGCAAGGTCCAGGAAAAAGTGGGCGATGTGAAGGACATCTTCAAGGGCAACAAGTGATTCTCGCCCGTTTCCGGTAGCAGCAGCCGCGATGCGTCGCGGCTGTTTTGTTTTGGGAGCGTGTGGCCGGTGCGTGTGCGATCGATCGGATGATAACCATCGACGCGTGGACGGGAAACCCGTCCACCCTACGCCCCATGCATAGGACGTAGGGTGGACGGCTCCGCCGTCCACGCGTCGATGGTTGGCGCTCGCGCAGCCCTGAACGTGCCGGCATCTACTACACGTCTTACGACTCCTCCACCTTGTCCCCCAGCACATCCTCCACATACAGCATCTGCACCAGCACCTTGAGCGCCGCCGCCAGCGGCGTGGCCAGCGCCACGCCGGCAAAGCCGAACAGGGTGCCGAACACCAGCTGCATGACGATGGTCAGGGCTGGCGGCAGGTCGACGGCGCGCGACTCGATCAGCGGCTGCAGCAGGTAACCCTCGACCAGCTGCACGCCCGTGAACAGCAGGATGGTGTAGAGCGCCAGGTCCGGGCTCATCGAGAAGGCGATCAGCACGGCCGGCACGCCCGCCATGATCGGTCCGAGGTAGGGAATGAAGTCCAGCAGCCCGGCGATGATGCCGAGGATCAGGGCGAGCGGCACGCCCAGCATCGACAGGCCGATCGAGGTGACGACGCCGACGATCAGCATCGAGATGGATTTGCCGAGCAGCCAGCTGGCCAGCGTCTGGCCGATCTTCTCCATCACCTGGCGCGCACGCGGGCGCTTCGAGGGCGGGATCAGTTTGATGAAGCCGCTTGTATACAGGTGGGGCGAAGCGGCGAAATAAATGCCGACGAACAGGATGATCACCACGTTGCCCAGCGCCCCGATCACGCCGCCGAAGAACAGCCCGGCGTTCGGCACCAGCGAGGACATCTGCTTGACCACCTGCTCGGGCGGCGGTAGTTCGGACATCACGCGCTTGAGTATCGGATGCGCGTTGACGAGCTGCTGGAGTTTCTCGATCGACTGCGGCACGGTTTCGGCCAGCTTGGTCGACTGCTCGGAAATCTGCGGCGCCATGGCCCAGCCGCCCAGGCCGATGACGGCGAACAGCAGCAGCACCACGGCCGCCAGTGCGATCTGGCGCTTCATCTTCGTGCGCCGCGCCAGCATGTCGCTCAGCTTGTACAGCAGCACCGCGCACAGGATGCAGGCGAAGACCAGCAGCAGGGCGTCGGCGGCGAGCCAGGCGGCGGCCAGTCCGAGGATGAAGAGCACGGCGATGCCGTTGATGATGGCCGTACGTTGCATCAGCTTGCGCTTGGGCGCGGCGTCCGCCTCGACAGCCTGCGATGGGGAGTAGGATTGTTCGCTCATAATCGTGTCGAATTATCAAAAGGATAAGTCAACACTACCACCACGTCAGTACAACCGGCGCATGGATGAGCAGCAAGGTCGCCAAGGAAGCGTGGCTTGACGTATTGACGAGCTATGTGTGTGGCCGTACAGATGGGCAGGCGGTGCGGGCGTACTCTGGACCCATCGCGCGGCATGTCGACCGCGCCTTATTTGACTAACCTGTAAGGAGAACCATCATGAACAAGGACCAAGTCGAAGGCAAACTGCAAGACATCGGCGGCAAGATTCAGGAAGAAGCCGGCAAGCTGGTCGGCAATCGTGAGCAGGAAGCCAAGGGCCTGAAGAACCAGGTCGAGGGCAAGACCCAGGAAAAATATGGCGATGCGAAGGAAGTGCTGAAGGACGGCATCGATCGGGCATAAAGCGCATGCCGGCCGATGGCATCAGTCTGCACCGGCCTGCAATGGAACAAGGGCCCCGGCGTTTGCACGCCGGGGCCCTTCCTTTTTAGTGCTGCCGACAGCTCGCGGCTTCGATCAGCCCGGCGTGACGCTTACTGGATTTCGTAGGCGCCGATGTCGATCTGGGTGCCCAGCGTCGAACGCGTGGTGTAGGCCGCGGTGTGCTGATAGCTGGCGGTGGCCTTCAGCGACAGGCCGCCGGACGAAGTGCCCGGGTTGGAGCCGGCATTGACGATCTGCGCGCCGGAAGCCGGACGCAGGTCGTAGGCCGCCTTGTTGACGAAGTCGCCCGAGACCGAGCGGTAATTGGTCTTCTGCACCGCAGAGGCCTGGCCGGTCACCGTGCCGCCGCCGCTGAAAATGTTGTTGATCAGCTTGGCCGGGGTTGCCGCATTCCGGATCGTGATGAACGTGCCGCGCGAGCTTTCGTCGTTGATGAACGTATTGTTGATCACGTACAGGTCGGTCTTGCGGTCGCCCACGCCTTCTTCACCGTAGGAAACCAGGGCCGGGTTGTTGTTCGAGGCCGGCTGCATGATCACGTTGCCGATGATGTAGGTGGTGCCGCCGTTCGGCACATTGATCTCGTAGCTCGGCTTGCCGGCTGCGGTGGTGCCGGTCTCGCCCGAACGCAGGCTCGAGAAACGGTTGTAGGCGATCATGTTGTACAGGGCGCGCGACTTCAGGTTGTGGCCGACGTTGGCGTCGTGCGAGAAGTTGTAGCGGAAGTAGAGCTTGGCAACCTTGCCGATGTAGAGGTTGTGGCTGTAGCCGTCGCCGTAGCCGTTGTGGCCGAACTCGTTGCGCTCGATGGTCACGGTGCTGGCGGTGTTCACGCCGCTCAGGATGCCGTTTTCGTTATCGTGCAGGAAGGAGTTACGCAGCGTGAAGTTGGTGCCTTCCAGGCGCAGGGCGGCGCCGTTGCGGTCGGCGACTTTGGCGCCGACCATTTCGACGTTGTCGACGGTGACGTTGTTGCCCTGGATGACCCAGGTGCCTTTCGACAGCGCAGCCTTGCCGGCGGCGTCGATCTTCGGACGGCCGTTCACGCCACGGATGATCAGGTTGCTGGCCGTAACGGCGCACACGTCGCCCGAATAGGTGGCGGCCTGGATTTCGACGATGTCGCCGGTCTTGGCGGCGGCGAACGCCTTGCATGGGGTAGCGTAAGTCTTGCCTGAGCCGACGCTGAGGGTGGCGGCCGAGGCGGGTGCTGCAACAGCGGCGCCAACAACCAGGGCGGAGACGGCGACAGCGATGCGGTTGGTGGCGTTGATGCGGATCGATTGCATGGTGTTCCTCGTGTATTGCGCGCTTGTGAAGAGCGTCTGTGAGATCAGGAACACGCAGAATACCGCGAGGAATTAATTCCGTGGGGACATAATTTGTGTCTGGAAACCTAAACAGCCGAGTTCAAAAAAGACACATTCCCATAGGAAAAAACGTGCCTATTGGCATGCAAAAAGGGTGCAAAAAAAATTTGAGCAGCGTGGCGTATACGAGACAGTATCTGTTGACTTTTTGCGTAATGACAGAACATTTCATTCCTACTCGGAAAGACTTTTTTTCCACATGGAAAATTTAAAGGGCCGGAAAACCGCTGGGCAAGCGGCTTTCCGGCCCTTTTTGCAACACGGAAGCGGTGCTGGACCGCCGATCAGTTCGGCGCAGTGCCGCCCAGGTTCTTCTTGAAGAAGGCTTCGATCAGTCCATACACGTGGCGCTGGCTGGTGCGACCCGAGATGCCGTGCTTGGCGCCCGGGTAGGTCATCAGGTCGAACTGCACGTTGCGCTTGACGAGTTCGTCGATCAGGCGGGTGCTGTTGGTGAACAGCACGTTATCGTCGGCCATGCCGTGCACCAGCAGCAGCGGCGACTTCAGGCCGTCCAGGTGGGCGAACACGCTGCTGCGCTCGTAGGCTGCCGGATCGGACTTCGGCGTGGCGCCGACGAACTGCTCGGTATAGTGGGTGTCGTACAGCGCCCAGTCGGTGACCGGGGCGACCGACACGCCCATCGCGATCTTGTCGGATGCAGCCGCCAGCAGGCGCAGCGTCATGAAGCCGCCATAGCTCCAGCCGAACACGCCCACGCGTTTCGGATCGACAAAGCTCTGCTGGGCCAGCCAGTCGATGCCGGTGACCTGGTCTTCGACTTCGTTCTTGCCGAGGTTGTTGTAGATGACGTCGGTGAACTGGCGTTCGCGGCGGCTCGAGCCGCGGTTATCCAGGCGGAACACCACGAAGCCCTGCTGGGCCATGTACTGGTCAAAATAATTGCCCCAGGTGCGGGTCACGCGCTGCGAGTGCGGGCCGCCGTAGGTGAACAGGAAGACTGGATACTTTTTCGTCGCATCGAAGCCGGCCGGCTTGATCATCGAGTAGTACAGGGTCTGGCCATCCTTGGCCTTGATGGTGCCGTATTCGGTCGGCAGGTGGTCCGGCAGGTATTTCGCGTACGGGTGGTTCGCGTTCAGTTCGTTGTGCGCGAGCCATTCGACCATGGCGCCGTCGGCGCGGCGAATCGACACCTGCGGCGGGGTGCGCGGGTCGGAATAGGTGTCCACGAAAATCTTGCCGTTGCTGGCAAAACTGGCCTCGTGCCAGCCGTCGCCCCTGGTGATGCGAGCCGGCTTGTTGGCCGTGCTGCCGTCCAGGGCCAGCGCGTAGGTCTGCTTGTCGATGACGGCGTCGCGGTTCGACGACACGTAGACCTTGCCGGCCTTCTCGTCCACGGCCAGCACGTTGTCGATGCCCCATTCGCCGCGCGAGATCGGGTGCAGCAGCTTGCCGTTCAGGTCATACAGGTAGAGGTGGTTGCGGCCGCTGCGCTCCGAAGCCCAGATGAAGGCCGGGCGGTTCTTCAGGAAGCGCAGGTCGTTGTGGATGCTGACCCAGGTGGCCGAGGTTTCGCTCAGCAGCGGACGCTGCTGCAGGGTGGCGGCGTCGACCGCGACCAGGTCCAGGCGCTTCTGGTCGCGCGTCTGGCGCTGGTAGGCCAGGGTCTTGCCGTCCGCGCTCCAGTCCGCGCGCACCAGGTAGATGTCCTTGTCCGGGCCCAGGTCCACCTTGCGCGACACGCCCGTTTCCGGCGACACGATGAACAGGTCGACCAGTACGTTCGGGTCGCCCGCGGCAGGGTAGTGCTGGTCGATCACCTCGGTGCGGTCGGCGAAGATCTCGAAGCGGCGCGCCACCGGCACCGGCGCTTCGTCGTAGCGCTTGTAGGCAATCGCCGAATCGTCCGGCGCCCAGTAGTAGCCGGTGGTCTGGTCCATCTCTTCCTGCGCGATAAACTCGGCCTCGCCGTTGTGCACGGTGCCCTTGCCGTCGGTGGTGAGCTGGCGCTCGGCGCCGGTCTTCAGGTCGATCACGACCAGGTTCTGGTTGCGGACGAACGAGACGTAGCGGCCCTTCGGCGAAATCTTTGGATCGAGCACATTGCCCGACGCCACCTTGCGCGCGGCATCCGGCTTGGCGACGTCGACCAGGTAGAGGTCGCCGGCGATCGGCACCAGCAGCTGCTTGCCGTCGGGCGACCAGCTATAGGTGATGATGCCGGACAGGCTGGCGGTACGCGCGCGTTCGCGGCGCGCCTTTTCCTCGAGCGACAGTTCCTCGTTCGGGACCAGCTTCTTGGAGTCGACCAGGCGGCGCGTGGTCTTGTCCTTCATGTTGTATTCCCACAGGTCCTGCTGGAACTGGTTGTCGTCACGGCCGCGCAGGAAGGTCACGCGCTCGCCGTCGGGCGACACTTTCAGGGTTTTCACGCCGGGTCCGGCGAGCGAGGTTTCGCCGTGGATACGGTCGAGCGTGAGGCGTTCGGCGGACGCGGGCGCGGCCGCAAGCGCGGCCAGGAGGCAGAGGAGGAGGCGCATGTGTGTCTCGTTAGTTTTGGCTGAATGCAACGGACGAGACAATACCAGAGTGGCACCCTAAAAGCAGTATGTACCCGACGAAACAGCCGGGCAAACTATATGGCGCCGACGGGAGCCGCGATCGCTAGTCGTCGCGTTCGTAGCTGGTCGTGAAAAAGACACGGCCGGGCGTACGGCCGGGGGCGATCGTCACGCTGTCCTGGCCGGCATCGTCCGCATACAGGAACATGTGCGCGCCGCTCGACTTGTCGTAGCGGGGGAACCAGGCCAGCACGAACAGGGTGCCTTCGTCTTCCTCGGGCGTGCGGTGCCATGGGCCGAAAACCGCCTGCATGTCGTCCATCGTGAAGCTGCCGGGCTTCGCGATGAAGTCCATGGCCACGACCTGGTTGGCCTGGTCGTCGCTGCCCAGGCGGAAGGTCATCTCGCTGAACAGGCGCGATGCCGGGTACAGGCTGGCAACGCGATCGCCGTCGTCCAGTCCTGCCTGGTGGTTCGGCGGCGGCTTGCCGATGTGGGCGATGACTTCCCGGTAAGGCTTGCCGGCGCTGGCGAGGGCCATGGTCTTGGCGGCGTAAAACTCGAGTTCGTGGAGGATGGCCGCGCGGTCGGGCGCCCCGGCGCTGTTCTCCTTCGCCCCGGATTGGATATCGCCGGCGGAACTGGAAGCCATGGCCAGCAGGCCGGCCGCGAGCAGCGGCCATCGAAGAAAGCTCGGCGCCATCATGTCGGATAACTTTTTGATAATGTCGCCAGCTTAGCATGGACCGGCCCGGCCGGTGGCCGCCTCCCTCAGCCGTGCGCCGCGCGCACCTTCTGCCGCGACAGGCGGTCGAAGGACCAGGTCAGCAGCACCGCGGCAATCGTCAGCCCCAGCACCAGGCCGATCCAGAAGCCGGTGGTTTCCATCGGCGCTGCGGGCGCCAGGCCGAACCAGGACGGTGCGATGCCCAGGATATAGCCGAGCGGCAGCGAGAAGCCCCAGAAAGCGACCAGCTGGATGATCATCGGCGGGCGCGTCACCTGGTAGCCGCGGATGGCCGAAGCGGTGGCGACCTGGGTTGCGTCCGACAACTGGAACAGGGCCGCGAACAGCAGCAGGTGGACGCAGGCTTCCTGCACCGCCGGGTCCGAGGTGTAGGCGCGCGCAATTTCCCAGCGGAAGATCGCGATGAAGGCGGCCGACAGCACGCCGAAAGTCACCGACATGCCCACGCCGACCCAGGCGACGAAGCGCGCCCGCTGCGGATTGCCTTCGCCCATGGCTTGGCCGACGCGGGTGAGCAGGCCGATGCCGAAGCTCAGCGGCACCATGAAGACCAGGGAAGCGAAGTTCAGCGCGATCTGGTGCGCCGACACCTGCACCACGCCGAAACGGGCCACCAGCAGGCTGATCAGGCCGAAGGCGCTGACCTCGGCGAAATACGTGACGCCGATCGGCAGGCCGAGGCGGAACATGTTCCTGAGCTCGGCCCAGTCCGGGCCTTCCCATTGCGTGAACGGATAAGTCATGCGGTAGGCGCTGGACAATTTTGTCCACGCGACCATGGCGAACAGCATCAGCCACATGCCGACCGCGGTCGAGACCGCGCAGCCGACCGCGCCCAGCTTCGGGAAGCCCCAGTTGCCGAACACCAGCAGCCAGTTGCTGGCGACGTTGAACAGCAGACCCAGAATCGCGATGACCATGATCGGCTTGGTCTGGTTGATGCTGGTCGTGTAGCCGTACAGCGCCCGGTAGCAGGCAAAGGCCGGCATGCCGATGCTGATCACGTGCAGGAACAGCGAAGCCCGGTCGGCCACGGCCTGGCCCAGGCCGATATGATCGAACAGCAGGGTGCACAGGTTGGCCAGCAGGCAGGCGACCAGGCCGACGATCAGGCCCTTCCACAGCGACTGGCGCACCGAGTGCGGGATCTTGTCGTAGCGTCCGGCGCCGATCTCGTGGGCGACGACGGTGTTAATCGACATCATCGTGCCCATCACGGTGACCAGCACGATCGACCATACCGAGGTGCCGAGCGAGACGGCGGCCAGCTCGTCGGCGCTGACGTGGCCCGTCATCGCCACGTCGGCCACGCCCATGCCCACGGTCGCCAGTTGCCCGACCAGCATCGGCCACGACAGCTTCCAGAGCGTGGCGATTTCGGTGCGGACCGGGGAGGACGTGGTGCTGAGCGTGGTGCTTGTGGTCATGGGCAGGATTCTTGTTCTTGAAACCCCTGATTTTACTGTCTAAGTGCCAAGGCCGTGGCCGTCCATGTCTGGCGTGCGCCGCGATCTTGCAGGGTGGTGACGAACTTTAATTTCTCGACCGCGCCCCCATCTGGCAGGCAGACGGCAGCGTGCGCCGTGGGCATCGTTCGACACGGGTGCGTTGCGACCATGAAGAGCAACTTCGCCAATTGCGGGAGTGCATTGTGGAATACAAGGACTATTACCAGACCCTTGGCGTCGACAGGAATGCATCCGCGGACGACATCAAGAAGGCGTACCGCAAGATGGTGCGCAAGTACCATCCCGATGTGGGCAAGCACAAGGATGCGGACCAGAAGACCAAGGAAATCAACGAAGCCTACGAGGTGCTCGGCAACGCGGAAAAGCGCGCGGCCTACGACCAGCTCGGCCGCGGCTACCATGCCGGCGAGCAGTTCCGTCCGCCGCCGGACTGGGGCGAGCAGTACGACTTCGCAGGCGCCGGCGCGGACGACTTCTTCGCCGACCTGTTCGCCCACGTCGGCCGTACGCGCCGCGGCGGCAGCTTCCAGATGCGCGGCGACGACATCCACGCCGCGATCACGATCGACCTGCTTGATGCCTACCAGGGCGCGACGCGCACGGTGAGCCTGCGCGTGCCGCGCCAGGAAGGCCCGGGGCGCGCGACCATGCAGGAAAAGAAGCTCAACGTCACCATCCCGCGCGGCGTTACCCCGGGCCAGCAGCTCCGGCTCGCCGGGCAGGGGCACGAAGGACACGGCGGCGGCCCGCCGGGCGACCTCTACCTGGAAATCCAGTTCGCACCCGACCCGCGCTACCGCGTCGAGGGCACCCACGTCTACGAGAATGTACCGGTGACGCCGTGGGAAGCCGCGCTCGGCGAGAAGGTGGCGGTGCCCACGCCCTCGGGCACGGTCGAGGTGTCGGTGCCGCCGGGCTCGCAGAGCGGGCGCAAGCTGCGCCTGAAGGGCAGGGGCATCCCCGGCAATCCGCCGGGCGACCTCTACCTCATCCTCGACGTCGTGCTGCCGCCGGCGAACAGCGACAAGGCGCGCGCGATCTACCAGGCGATGGCGCGCGACCTGGCTTTCAATCCGAGATCCGCTTGAGGAGGTGAACGATGTTTGCGAACGACACGCTGACCGGGGTGTTGATCGATGAGGTGGCGCTGGACCTGGACGAGCTCGCGCGAGCCTGCAGCGTCGAGCCGGACTGGGTGGTGCGCCACGTGCAGGCGGGCGTGCTGGGCACGGCGCCTGCGCTGGAAGTGACCCAATGGCGCTTCCGCAGCGGCGACCTGGCGCGGGCGCGCCGGCTGCTCGAACTGGAGCGCCATTTCGACGCCGACGAAGAACTGGCCGCGCTCGTCATCGACCTCGCCGACGAGGTGAGACGCCTGCGCGCCCGGCTGCGCGCACTCGGCCTGGAATAAAGTCCGAAGCGCGCGCCGTGTGTGCATGCGTCCTCCTACAATCGATAGCAAATGATTCACACTTTTTTATAGCGGAGGTTGTATGGAGCAGAACATTCATGGGGGCGTCGATTTGCCGGACGAAGGCGTCGATGTCTCGCGTACGCTGCAGGGAAAGCGCGTCGCCGTCTTGATGACGGATGGCGTGGAACAGGTCGAATACACCGGGCCGCGCAGCTTCCTGGAACAGCAGGGCGCGCAAGTGATCCTGATCTCGCCGAAGGCCGTGGGCGAAGAGGTGCAGGGCGTGAACCACGACACCCCAGGCGACAAATTCAAGGTCGAGATGAACATCAAGGATGCGCAGCTTGCCGACTTCGATGCGCTGCTGCTGCCGGGCGGGGAAGAGAATCCGAAGCAGTTGCGCAAGGACGAGGCTTCGGTGGCATTCGTGCGTGAGTTCTATGCGGCGGACAAGCCGATCGCCGCGATCTGCCATGGCCCCTGGGTGCTGATCGATGCGGGCATTGCCGAGTCGAAAAACCTGACCAGCTATCCCGAGATCCAGGACGACATGCGTGCAGCCGGGGCGGAGTGGGTCGACCAGGAAGTGGTGATCGACGAGAAGCTGATCACGAGCCGCAAGCCGGATGATATTCCGGCGTTTAATGATGCGCTGTTCAAGGCGCTGAGGGTGGATCCGCAGGGGGCGGATATGGGGCCGAGTTCGTGAAGGCAATCATCCTGCGACGTCCATCTTCATGTAGCGCTCGACGCTGCCCTTGTGCGGTAGCGTAGGCATATGGAGCAGCCGCAGCGTGCGGCTGCTGTTCTTTGCATGATTTCGACGCGCGCAAGCGCTGCGCGTAGCCCGTCTATTCCGTCATTCCGCTGGCAACTGTGAGAGCGATCGTGGCCAGGATGAGGCCAATTGCCGTTATCGACCACAGCCTTTGCACCTTGTTGAAGTGCTCGACGCTGTCCCACTTTTTATTCTTCCACGCCATCTCACGGCCTTTGAAGCCGAGCCAGATTGCAACCAGGAAGCCCAGGTAGGGAACCAGTGCAAGCAGGCCAATCCAGGTTCGGTTCCCAACTGCCCAGACCCAGTTGAACAGGAAAGCACCCCAGCTCCATCCTCGTACGCCAGGTGGGATATCGTCGACGGGCGCAGCGTCGAGCCTATTGTCCGAGGCTTGGCTGCCGACGTGGAATTTGCCATTGGGGGAAGGGATGCCACAGTCCGGGCAAGTATGGGCATCTCCCATCAGGACTTTACAATTGGTACAAAACATAAGATTCCTTGTTATGCGCGGCCAACAACGACCAAGTTCGGCAGGAGTATATGCAGAGTTGCCGCAAGGAATCTATTGAATTGTCACAACAGGCTAGGTGAGAAGGAAATTTGGCGGTATGGGGAGGGATCGCGTCGCTATCGTGCAACGTCGTGTGTCTGCATGCGCAAGGTCGCTCGCAGGCTCGCTGCTGCGCAGCTCGAAACCCCTGCTCGCCCCTCGTCCGTACCGTTCGAGAGCTCTATTCCCTCATCTGCAACGAAGTATTCAAAAACAAAGCCCCACCGGCTTGCGCCGGCGGGGCTTTGTTTTTGAATACTGGTGGAGGCGGGAAAGGCAAGAAATCGCTGCGCGATTTCCCTCTAGTCAGCCGAATCGGAGAGCCCTTGCGCCCGGAGGCGCAAGGTCGCTCGCAGGCTCGCTGCTGCGCAGCTCGAAACCCCTGCTCGCCCCTCGTCCGTACCGTCCGAGAGCTCTATTCCCTCATCNNTTTGAATACTGGTGGAGGCGGAGGGAATCGAACCCTCGTCCGCAAGCACTCTACAGACAGTTCTACATACTTAGCACTATCAATTAATTTAACCTGGACAACGGGGATGTGCACCCTTTGTACAAGCGAGTCACCTTAAATTTCGGAAGCACCCAAGTGACCCAAGTGATTCCTAGCCTCTGTAAATGACTCTACTTGCCTTGCGGCCCACCCCAGAGGCGAGGTAGTGTAGAGCTAGCAGCGATTAGGCTGCGAGTGCGTACGAGTTATCGTTTGCAGTTATTGATTTCTGGGTGTATTTACGAGGTAACCAGCCCTCGGTATGCCCTGCGCTGCTTTGCAACCCACGTCGAAACCAGGTCGCCCCCAACGAAAGAACCTTCATTGTACTCCAAACTCGTGTCAAGTGCACCCGGGAGTACGGTCTGATGCACCCTTTGCCCCGTGGCGTGACGATCTGTTTCAAACGCTTGTGCCATCGGTGCGACAAAGCCTAGCTGGGGGTAGAACCGCGGTTTTTCAACCGCGGTTCGTTCCATTTATTGGCCGTTACGCTTGGCGATCTCGTTGCCGAGGTAGCCGCCGCCGATGACGCCGGCGAGG
>DEKZ01000116.1:18793-18946 GCA_002354135.1 Massilia sp. UBA2709
CCGCCGATGACGCCGGCGAGGGTCGCCAGTTTCTTGCCGTTGCCGCCGCCGACCTGGTTGCCGATCAGGCCGCCGATCACGGCGCCGGTGGCCACGCCGACGTAGCTCGGGCCTTGCTGGACCGGGGCGGGCGCCGGAGTCGGGGCCGGCGGC
>DEKZ01000110.1 GCA_002354135.1 Massilia sp. UBA2709
TGTCGCCGAACTTGATCTCGTCGGTGACGACGGTGTCGTTCTCGTTGATGATCGGGACCACGCCCAGGCGCAGCAGGGTCGTGAGGGTGGCGCGCGCGTTCAGGTAGCGTTCGCGGTCGGCCAGGTCGGCGTGGGTCAGCAGCACCTGGGCGGTCTTCACGCCGTGGGCGGCGAAGCTGGTTTCGTAGATCTGGGCCAGGCCCATCTGGCCGACGGCGGCGCAGGCCTGCAGTTCGTGGATGTCGTGCGGCCGGGCGGCCATGCCCAGGCGCAGCATGCCTTCGGCGATCGCGCCGGAGCTGACCAGGACCACTTCCTTGCCGAGGCTGCGCAAGGCGGCGATCTGCGCGGCCCAGCGCGCGATCGCGCCGTGGTCGAGGCCGCGGCCTTCGTTGGTGACAAGGGAGGAGCCGACCTTGACGATGATGCGGCCGGCTTGCTGAATCACGGAATGCGCGGAATGCACGGAACTCATGGCGAAAGCCTCTTTTCCCGGGGACGCAAGGCCAGCAGGGCCAGGCCCGCCAGCAACTCGATCCCGCTTACGATGAACAAGGACCCATGCGGCAGGCCGATCGCGAATGCCGCGACCAGGCGCCCGGCCGGTTGGGCCAGCAGGAACAATGCAACGAGGTCGCCGAGGATGGGCTGGTCGCCCCGCCTTGCCGCCAGCAGAGCCAGCCCCGCGGTGGCGAGACGCACTCCGACATAGATGGCGTAGAACTGGCTGTAGCCGTTCACGCCAACGAGAAACAGGCCCATGGCGGTCGCGACCCGGTCGGGGTCGAGCATGGCCACGAGCGCCGCCAGCGAACTGGCGGTAGCGATCAATTGCAGCAACTGGGCACGGGCCCAGGCGCGTGTGAAGCCGTGTCGCTTGCCGATGATCGGATCCTTAGTCTTCAAGGATCTTGAAGCGGGGATCGTCCGGATCGATCGAATTGATGCCGCGCGCTTCCTCGGTCATCTGGGTCGTTTCGTCCACGCGTACTTCAGTCGCGCGCTTCTCTTCCAGGTGCAGGTAGATCGCATTGATCAGCTCCTGGCAGCCTTCGCGACTCAAAGCCGAGATCTCGAAGACCGGGCCCTTCCAGGCCATCTTCTTGATGAAATCCTTGACCTTCTTCTTGCGCTCTTCTTCCGGCAGCATGTCGAGCTTGTTCAGCACGAGCCAGCGCGGCTTGTTCAGCAGCTCTTCGTCGTACTTCTCGAGCTCCTTGATCAGGGCCTTGGCTTCCTTCACCGGATCGACCGTCGCTTCGAACGGCGCCAGGTCGACGATGTGCAGCAGCAGGCCGGTGCGCGACAGGTGGCGCAGGAACTGGTGGCCCAGGCCCGCGCCTTCGGCCGCGCCCTCGATCAGGCCCGGAATGTCGGCGATCACGAAGCTCTTCGCGTGCGAGACGCGCACCACGCCGAGGTTCGGATGCAGGGTCGTGAACGGGTAGTCGGCGATCTTCGGCTTGGCGTTCGAGACGGCGGTGATGAAGGTCGACTTGCCGGCGTTCGGCATACCCAGCAGGCCTACGTCGGCCAGCACCTTCAGTTCCAGGCGCAGCTCGCGGCGTTCGCCTGGTTTACCGTCGGTCTTCTGGCGCGGCGCGCGGTTGGTCGAGGTCTTGAAGTGGATGTTGCCCCAGCCGCCCTCGCCGCCCTTGGCGAGCAGTTCGGTCTGGCCGTGCTCGGTCAGGTCGGCGATGATTTCGCCGTTCACGTTATCGACGATCAGTGTACCGACCGGCATGCGCAGGACCACGTCTTCCGCGCCCTTGCCGTAGCAGTCCGAGCCGCGGCCGGCTTCGCCGTTGCGCGCGGTGTGCACTTTCGAATAACGAAAGTCGACCAGGGTGTTGATGTTGCGATCGGCAACCGCCCAGATCGAGCCGCCCTTGCCGCCGTCGCCGCCGTCGGGTCCGCCGAATGGGCGGAACTTCTCGCGACGGAACGAGGCGCACCCGTTGCCGCCGTCGCCGGCGATGACTTCAATTCTTGCTTCGTCGATAAACTTCATGATGACCGCCAAAAAACGATAGCGCCTAACAAAGCGCTCGGGGCAAGGCGCATTGTCGAAGACAGTACGCTGCGGCGAGATCATGCGACGCCGCCATGAGTGCTTTGTTAGGCGCTAAAAAGGCCCTACCGTGGGCAGAGCCTCTTGATGGAAGGCTTGCGCCTTACAAGATGCGCCGCTCGGGGCGGCGCTTGCATGCTTGATTAAGCTGCGACTGCTTCGTTAGCGACGACGGTGACGTACTGCTTCGAACCGACGCCTTGCTTGACGAACTTGACCGTGCCGTTCACCAGGGCGAACAGGGTGTGGTCCTTGCCGAGGCCGACGTTGACGCCCGGACGAACCTGGGTGCCACGCTGACGCACGATGATGCCGCCGGCGTTGATCGCCTGGCCGCCGTACACTTTCACGCCGAGGCGCTTGCTTTCTGAATCACGGCCGTTACGGGTAGTGCCGCCGCCTTTTTTGTGTGCCATGGATGTACTCCTTGATGACTTTGAAAATTAGACCGGGCAATTAGCCGTTGATCGAAACCACTTGGATTTCGGTGAAGTTCTGGCGGTGGCCTTGACGCTTCTGGTAGTGCTTACGACGGCGCATCTTGAAGATACGAACCTTGTCGTGGCGACCGTGGGAAACGACCTTCACCAGAACCGTAGCACCTTCGACCAGCGGAGCACCAAACTTGATGCTTTCGCCCGCGCCAACGGCGAGGACCTGATCGATCGTGAGTTCGGAACCAATGTCTGCCGGTATCTGTTCTACTTTGAGTTTTTCGCCAGCGACAACTTTGTATTGCTTGCCACCGGTTTTTATGACCGCGTACATGATTGAAACCTCATCAAATGTTTAAAGAATTCCCGCCGGCGACTTGCGCTGGGCTGGTCTGATGCCGGGGAACAGAGGATTATACATGGATCGCCGGAACCCGTCAAAAGCCGGGGTCGGCGCTTGAAGAGCAGAAGCCGGAGTGTGGCACCCCGGCAACGACACCCTACGGGAGGCATCGTCGGGACGGAAAAACGCTGGCTTTTCCTTACAGTTGGGCAAATGGCACGGCTCATGCATGCTTGTCGTATAATCGCCGCACTCAACGCACACTTATTGCAGGTTCGCCTTGTCCGCCGCTACCCAACACGCCCAACAGAATCCATTTACCCAGACGATCGCCGACGACATGGCGGCGGTGAACACGGTGATCCGCCAGCGCCTGCAGTCCGACGTCAGCCTGGTCAACCAGATCTCCGAATACATCATCGGCGCCGGCGGCAAGCGCATCCGCCCCGTGCTGGTGCTGCTGCTGGCGAACGCCTACGGTTACTGCGGCACGGCGCACCACGAACTGGCGGCGGTGGTCGAATTCATCCACACCGCCACCCTGCTGCACGACGACGTCGTCGACGAATCCTCGATGCGCCGCGGCCGCCAGACCGCCAACGCGCTGTTCGGCAATGCGGCCTCGGTGCTGGTCGGCGACTACCTGTACTCGCGCTCGTTCGAGATGATGACCAGCCTGGACAACATGCGCGTGATGCAGATCCTGTCGCGCGCCACCACCGTCATCGCGGAAGGCGAAGTGCTGCAACTGCTGAACATGCACGACCCGGACGTGACCCACGAGAGCTATCTCACCGTGATCCGCTCGAAGACCGCCAAGCTGTTCGAGGCCGCCGCCGAGCTCGGCGCCCTGATCGCCGGCGCCAACGACACCCAGATCGAAGCCGCCGGCGAATACGGCCGCTCGCTGGGCACCGCGTTCCAGCTGATCGACGATGTACTCGACTACGCCGGCGACGCCACCGAGATCGGCAAGAACGTCGGCGACGACCTGCGCGAAGGCAAGCCTACCCTGCCGCTGATCTACCTGATGGAACACGGCACCCCGGAGCAGCGCGAACTGGTGCGCACCTGCATCGAACAGGGCGACGAACAGCATTTCGACGCGGTGCTCGCCGCCGTGACCTCGAGCGGCGCGCTGGATTACACCCGCCGCGAAGCCGAGACCGCGGCCCGCCGCGCCGCCGAGGCCATCTCCGACCTGCCGGAGAGCGTCTACAAGCAGAGCCTGCTGCAATTGTGCAGCTTCGCTGTTGACAGGAACCATTAAGGCAACTATAGTAATGCCTTCCCGAGATTTCGGTTTCCGAGATCTCAAACACGTCGGGGTGTAGCTTAGCCCGGTAGAGCGCTACGTTCGGGACGTAGAGGCCGGAGGTTCGAATCCTCTCACCCCGACCACAGAATTCGTGTTATCCAACACCATCAACAGCGGACAATTGTCCGCTGTTTTTGTTTGTACCTCGTCCTCACGCGCTGTCACTGGCACCACGGCCAGGAAGTGCTCAGCAGCATTTCATATCCTCGTCCGCTTGTGGCGAATCAGCGCTGGCCTGAGCGGATGGGCTACGCTGGTCGTCAAGTCCACCAAGCCGGCCACGCCTATGTCCGCACTTTGCGCCCTCCCCCCGGATTTCGACTCCACCTATTTCCGCAGCGCACTCTCGCAATTCGCCACCGGCGTCACGGTCGTCATCACCCGTGACGCGGACGGCGCGCTCCACGGCCTGACGGTCAATTCGTTCAGTTCGGTCTCGCTGGAGCCGCCGCTGGTGCTGTGGAGCCTGGCCAACAAGGCGCGCAGCATGCCGGCCTTCCAGGAATGCTCGCATTACATCATCAACGTGCTGGCCGAGCACCAGGTCGACCTGGCCCTGCGCTTCTCGCGCCAGGCCGAGAACCGTTTCGAGGCCCTCGCCTTCGAGACCTCGCGCACCGGCCTGCCCATCCTGGACGGCGCCGCCGCCTGGTTCGAATGCCAGAACCGCAGCCGCTACCAGGAAGGCGACCACGTCATCTTTGTCGGCCAGGTCGAGCGTTGCCAGATGAAACCGAGCCGCATGCTCGGTTTCCTTGGCGGCCGCTTCCTTGCCATCCAACCGGGGGAGTCACTATGAGCCGCAATACCCTGACGTTCGTAAACCACGCATGTTTCCAGGTGCGCAGCGACAGCGCGCTGCTGCTGGTCGATCCCTGGCTGGAAGGTCCCGTCTTCAACAACGGCTGGAGCCTGGTCGACCAGTCGACCAGCAATGCCGCGACGGTCGAAGAGCTCAACCGTGCCGGCGTGCCCGTCTACATCTGGTTCTCCCACGAGCACCCGGACCATTTCTCGATTTCCTTCATCAAGAAATTCAAGGAAGCCTTCCACGGCATCGCCACCTTCCTGTACCGGCACACGCTCGACAAGCGCGTGGTCGACTTCCTGCGCCGCAACGGGCTCGAGGTGAAGGAGTGCGAGGAAGGCAAGCCGGTGGCGCTGGGCAGCGACATGCGCATCACCGTGTTTCCCTACAGCGAGGGCGATTCCTGGTGCGTGATCGAGTCGGGCGGGCGCACCATCCTCAACCTCAACGATTGCGTGGTCAACTCGGCGGCCCGCTGCCAGGCGGTCAAGGCAAAACTCGACACGGTTTCCCCACGCGTGGACCTGATGCTGACCCAATTCGGCTACGCCAGCTGGGTCGGCAATCCCGAAGAGCTGGCGAAGCACCAGGCCGCCGCTGCCGACAAGATCGAACGCATCGCGCTGCAGATCGACCATCTGCAGCCGGCGCTGGTGGTGCCCTTCGCCTCGTTCGTGTATTTCAGCCATCCCGAGAACGCCTACCTGAACGAGGGGCAGAATTCGCCGCGCGCCATTGCCGACGCGCCGCGCCTGGCGCGCCACGCCTCGCTGATACGCTTCCTCCAGCCGGGCAGCGTGGTCGACCTCGACAAGGACACGCCCGCCAGTCTCGCAGGCGAGCACGAACGCGCCCTGGCGCACTGGATGACGCTGAAGGAAAAGGGCCATGCGCTGTTGCCCGCCCCGCCGGTCGCGGCGCTGGACGAGGTCGAGGCGGCGTTCGTGAAGTACCGGGAAACGCTCGCGGCCAGCCTGCACGGGCTGCCGGGCCTGCTCGAAACGACGGGCCGCATCGTGCCGCTCGTAATTCACTTGTCCGACCTGCAGCAGACGGTGAAGTGCTCGTATCGCAAAGGCCTCACCAGGCTCGACGCCAACGCCCCCTGGCACGTGTCCATGAGCTCGGGGAACGCCATTTTCCTGTTCAAGAACGAATACGGCTTCGACACCACCATGGTGAACGGCCGCTTCCGGGTCGGCCAGCCGGGCGCCGCGTCGAGCTTCAGCCGCTTCTTCCTGCCGCAGCGCATGGCCAAGAATGGCTACGACAAGCGCCATCCGCTGGCGACGCTGCGCTACCTCGTCGCCAGCGTGCTGGCGCGGATGGGCCGGCAGGCGCCAGGGTGATTGGTTCAGGCCGGTGCTCCACGCGCACGCGTACCCGTAAGGGAGCAGTGAAAAAGAAAAAGGCACCTGCATTCACACTGCAGGTGCCTTGAGGATCGGTCTCATAAGATTTTCTTCTTCAAGCCGATGACACATCAGCTTTGCTTATGCAACCGGACAGGCTTCATGCCGCCTGAGCGGCGGCGTAGTCCGCGCGATCAGGCCTTCATTTTGCGCTTGTCCTCATCCACCAGCTCGAACCACATCGCGTTCAGCACCGCGAAAGCGGCCGCCAGCGGCAGGCCGAGGATCCAGGCGAAATACCACATGATCAGACTCCTTTGTCTCGTTGATTAATAAGCGTGGCCCTTGCCGTCGCGGATGCCGGCTGCGTCGACCTTGCCCCACAAGACCTTGTAGACCCAGCTGGTGTAGCCGATGATGAGCGGCAAGAAGATGCAGCTGCCGACCAGCATGATGAACAGCGTCAGGTGGCTGGACGACGAATCCCATACCGTCAGGCTCGCCGCGGCCTGGATCGAGGACGGCAGGATGAAGGGGAACATCGAGGCGCCCACGCTGAGGATGATGCCGGCGATCGACAGGCTGCTGAACACCATGGTCAGGCCTTCCCAGCGGCGCGCCAGGCCGAGCAGGGCCAGCAAGGCGCCGGCAAAGCCCAGGACCGGGGCAGCCAGGGTCCACGGATGCGCCGCGTAGTTGGCGAACCAGGCGCCGCCCTCCTCTTGCACGGTCTTGAACAGCGGGTTCGAGGCGCCCGTGGTGACGATCTCGCTGGTGATGCGGTAGCCGTCGACAAAGCTCCACAGGGCCCAGCCGGCCAGCGCGTACAGCACCACGACGGCGACGGCGGCGCGCATGCCCCAGTTGCGGGCGCGCCAGGCGATGGCGCCGTCGGTCTTCAGCGCCAGCCAGCTGGCGCCATGCATCACCAGCATCGCCACCGAGACCAGCCCGCACAGCAGCGCGAAGGGGTTGAGCAGGCCGAAGAAGCTGCCCTCATAGAAGATCTGCATGTCGGGCGCCAGTCGGAACGGCACACCCTGCAGCACATTGCCCATGGCGACGCCGAAGATCAGCGAAGGCACGAAGCCGCCCACGAACAGCAGCCAGTCCCAGGTCGCGCGCCAGCGCGGGTCGTCGCGCTTGCTGCGGTACTTGAAGCCGACCGGGCGCAGGATCAGCGCCAGCAGCACCGCGAACATGGCGAGATAGAAACCCGAGAACGAGACCGCGTAGAGCTGCGGCCAGGCGGCGAAGATGGCGCCGCCGCCCAGCACCAGCCAGACCTGGTTGCCTTCCCAGACCGGGCCGATGGAGTTGATGACGACCCGGCGTTCGAGATCGTTTTTGGCGACGAAAGGCAGCAGCGTGCCGGTGCCGAGGTCGAAGCCGTCGGTGACCGCGAAGGCGATCAGCAGCACGCCCAGCAGCACCCACCAGATGACGCGCAACACGTCGTAGTCGAGCAGTGTATGAAGAATCATGATTGTTTACTCCGCGGTGATGAGATTGACGTTGTGCGGGGTGGCGAGCGGCTTGACCGCGCCATGGCCGGTAAGGTCGTCAGGCTCGGGCCCCTTGCGGATGGCTTTGAGCATCAGCTTCATCTCGACCACGATCAGGATGGTGTACAGCACGACGAAGCCGAGCAGCGTGCCGAGGACGGTCGAGATGCCGAGGTTCGACACCGCGACGGCGGTCGGCAGCACGCCTTCGATGGCCCAGGGCTGGCGGCCCAGTTCGGCCACGATCCAGCCGGCTTCGGCGGCCACCCAGGGCAGCGGCAGCGACCACACGGCCAGCTTCAGCAGCCAGGGATAGGCGTCCAGGCGGCGGCGCGCCGACAGGATGAAGAAGGTGGCGCTCAAGACGATGAAATAGATGCCCAGCGCGACCATCACGCGGAAGGACCAGAACAGCGGCGCCACCTGCGGCACGGTGTCGTTGGCGGCCTGGGCGATCTGCGCCGCGCTTGCCTGGCGCGGATCGTCGACGTAGCGCTTCAGGAGCAGCGCATAGCCCAGCTTCTGGCCGTGCTCCTCGAACCTGGCCTGCAGGTCGGCCGGGACCGGTCCCTTGCCGCCCAGGGCGCGGATCTTTTCGAGGGCGTCATAGGCCAGGATGCCTTCGCGGATGCGCACCTCGGCCAGCTTCACCAGTTCGTGGATGCCGGGAATTTCGGTGTCCAGCGAACGGGTGCCGATCAGGCCCATGACCCAGGGGATGTGGATTGCGTAATGGGTCTCGCGCGCTTCCTGGTCGGGGAAGCCGAAGGCGGTGAAGGCGGCCGGCGCCGGCTCGGTATGCCACATGGCTTCGATCGCGGCCAGCTTCATCTTCTGGTGTTCGGTCGACAGGTAGCCGCTCTCGTCGCCCAGCACCACCACCGACAGCGATGCGGCCAGGCCGAAGGAAGCTGCCACCGTCATCGAACGCTTGGCCAGGTCGGCGTGGCGCCCCTTGAGCAGGAACCAGGCCGAGATGCCGAGCACGAAGAAGGCGGCGATCACGTAGCCGGCCGACACCGTGTGCACGAACTTGGCCTGGGCCACCGGATTCGTCAGCACGGCGAAGAAGTCGGTCACCTCCATGCGCATGGTCTGCGGATTGAGGGCGGCGCCGACCGGATTCTGCATCCAGCCGTTGGCGATCAGGATCCACAGCGCCGAGAAGTTGGTGCCGATGGCGGTCAGCCAGGTGACGACCAGGTGGGCGCGCTTCGAGAGGCGGTCCCAGCCGAAAAAGAACAGGCCCACGAAAGTCGCCTCCAGGAAGAAGGCCATCAGGCCTTCGAGCGCCAGCGGGGCGCCGAAGACGTCGCCGACGTAGTGGCTGTAGTAGCTCCAGTTCATCCCGAACTGGAACTCGATCACGAGGCCGGTCGAGACGCCGATCGCGAAGTTGATGCCGAACAGGACGCCCCAGAACTTGGTCATCTGGCGCCAGATCGGGCGATCGGTCATCACATAGACCGTCTCCATGATGGCGACCAGCATCGACAGCCCCAGGGTCAGGGGAACGAACAGGAAGTGGTACAGCGCCGTGAGGGCAAACTGTAGTCGGGAGAGCCCGACGACATCGAGATCCATGGTGAGATCCTTTCTTTTATTGTTGAGATTACGGTGGGGTTCAGTCCTGGCGCAGCCTGGAGAGCGCCGTGTAGTAGCCGGGGTCGCCGCGCCGCAGGTCGGCCGCGATGCGTCCCTGCTCCATGACGAGCAGGCGCCCGGCCAGTTCGGCCTCGCGCCGCAAGTGGGTCGCGATCAGCAGCGTGCGCCCCTGCGCCTGGTGCGTAAGGCGCGCCAGCACGTCGGCGGCGGTGGCGCCGTCCAGGCCTTCGGTCGGCTC
>DEKZ01000366.1:0-15571 GCA_002354135.1 Massilia sp. UBA2709
CCGCCACCACCGCAACCGCCGGTCAGCCCGGCGCCCCCGCCTACACACCCCCCGCCGCACTGGCGAGCATGACCTCCCGACACTGGTGGGTTCCCCTGGTGGCGGGTCTCGGCGGCTACGTGGGCACGGTCGTCGGAGCTGCCATCGNCCTGGTGCTGAGCATGCTGGGTGCGGCCATCTCCGGAGACTCCAACGGCAGTTTCGCGGACCAGCTCAACGACCAGGTGGACGACCTCAGTGGTGTGGACCCCGGAGCGTCCAGCTGGAAATGGATCTTCTTTGCCCCCTTCCAGCTCGCGGCCATGGCTGCCCTGACCCCCCTGCGGCTGATCATGTCCTCGGAGGACGATCGCCTGTCCGGGGGCATCGCTGTCCCGCAGTACTTCNNGGAGAACCGTGTGGTGCAATGGCTCATGGCCGCACTGGGCGGCATCAGCTGGGGCCTCGTGGCCCTGATCGTCACCGCGCTCACCTCGCTGCAGACCAACACCTCCATCTACTACACGGATGTGCGTGTGCGCATCACGGCCGTGGGCGGCCTGCTGTTCCCCGTGCTGTTCGTGGTGGGGCTGCTGACGATTGCGTCCGCGCTCAACGCCCGCTCCACCCAGACCTCCCCCGGCCGCGTGGTGATCGGCGCCGAGCGCACCGCTCCCGGCCTGCTGCAGGTACTTCGTCCCATGGCGGTGCAGTTCGCGGTGTTCGGCAGCCTGGCTGGCCTGGGCCTGCTGATCTACGCATTCGTCAAGGGCGGCGCCGTTCTCGGCTTCTCCGCCCTGCTGTGGCTGCCGCTCGCCGTCTGCCGCTACATCGCGGCGAGCGGCGACCTGGGCGTGCTGGGCGAGTCCCTGCCTTACCTGGAAGGGCGTGCGCTCGAACCCGGCGAGGCGTCCTGCGTCGACCAGCCGGCCGAAGCGGCTGAGCGCGGCGACCTGTACGAACACTGCGTGCGCGCGCTGCGCCATGCCATGCGTTTCGGCGCCCACGGCCTGCCGCTGGCCGGCGGCGAAGCCGGCCGCGAGAGCGCGCGCCTGGGCTTTTTCATGGCCGGGGTGCTGGAGCGCTTTGCCGGCCTGGCCGAGCGCCGCGCCGACTTCGGCTTCGCCACCACCTGCCGCGCGACGGCCCAGGTGCTCGCGGCCCAGCTCGACGAACACGCCTGGGATGGCGAAGCGTATCGCCAGGATTTCGGCGGCGACGCCTGCCGGGCAGACCCCGTCACGCAAAGCTGGAGCGTCCTGTCCGGCGTGGCCGATCCCGAACGCGCCGCCGCTGCGATGGCGGCGGTGGACATGTCCGACAGCGCGGGCCTGGACGTGCAGGCCGCGATCTGGGCCGCCATGGCGCATGCGCGCCTGGGGCAGGGCGAACGCGCCTGGGAGCTGCTGGACCTGGTCAACCCGGTGCGCCGCGCGCTCACCCCGGAGGCCTGCGCGCGCTACGGGGTCGAGCCCTACGTGATGGCGGAAGCGCTACATGCAGCTCATCCGTACGTTGGTCGCGGCGGCGGGAGCTGGTACACTGGCTCGGCTGGCTGGATGTACCGGCTGATCGTCGAAACGCTGCTCGGCATCGAGCGGCAGGGCGAGCGCCTGGTGCTGTCGCCGCAGCTGCCCTGCGGGTGGCCGGGCTTTCGCCTGGAGTACCGCTACCGCAGCACCCTGTACGAGATCGAGGTGCGCTTCGCCGAGGCGGGCGCGCTGCTGGTCGACGGCCGGGCCGTGGAGGGCAACCTGGTGGACCTGGTCGACGACGGCCAGCGCCACCGGGTCGAGCTGCTGGTCGCGCGCCGGCATGGGACCGCCATTGCGGCGGCGAGCGAAGAACCTCAGTCGAAGTCCATTACATGAAGAAAATCACGCTGGCGGCCAGTGCCGCCTTGTTGCTGTCCTGCGGCGCCGCACAGGCTGCCGACTGGAGCGATACCTCGATCAGCTGGCGCTACGGCACCCGCTTCGCCGAGCCCTACAATCCGGAACACATCAAGAAGCACATCTTTGCCCTGACCCACGCCAGCGGCTACAAGTACGGCAGCAACTTCTTCAACGTCGACCTCCTGCAGTCCGACAAGAACGACCCGGCCTCGCTGACCCAGTCCGAGGGCGCCCAGGAAGCCTACATCGTCTACCGCCACACGCTCGACATCGGCGCGCTGCGCGGCACCGAGATGCGCTACGGCCCGGTCAAGGGCGTGGGCGTGACCTTCGGCTTCGACTGGAACACCAAGAACGACGTCGGCTACAACTCGCGCAAGCGCATGCTGGTCGCCGGTCCCACCCTGATGTGGGACGTGCCGGGCTTCCTGAACACCAGCATCCTGCTGCTGCGCGAATCGAACGCCCCGAGCGGCGCCTTCCCGCCGATCTCGACCGTCAACGGCCGCTACACCTACGACACCCACGCCATGCTGTCGGCGACCTGGGGCATTCCGGTGGCCGAGCGCCTGTCCTTCGAAGGCTACCTGAACTTCATCGCCGCCAAGGGCCGCGACGAGGTCGGCAACGGCACCGGCGCCGAAACCAACCTCGACATGGCGCTGATGTACGACATCGGTTCCCACTTCGGCCAGCCGAAGAACCGCTTCCGCCTCGGCCTCGAGTACCAGTTCTGGAACAACAAGTTCGGCAACACCCGCAAGACCACGGGCGGGCAGGGCCAGCGCGCCAGCACGCCGATGGTGCGCGCGGAATACCACTTCTGATCCGCTGCTGATCCGCAGCCAGGATGAGGGAACACGCTGCAGGGGCTTGCCGGCCCGGCAGCGTGTTTTTTTCTGGCTATGCGAACCGTACGCTACTTGCATGCCGGAATCGAATAATATATTGGCAATTTTGCGACCGCGAATTGGCGAGCGATGCGGCCAGCTCCTGACGCCGACGTAGACGAACACTGGATTGTGAATGCAAGTCATCAAAGACATACAGCGCGCCTGGGCGCAACTGCGCGCCGGTAAGGCGGACCAGCCTTACCTGCCGTTCTGGCGCCAGCTCGCCGAGATGAGCGCCCTGTTCCTGGTGCGCCGCATCGGCCCCGGCTACTACCTGCAGGCGCGCTGGTGGCGCGCATCGGTGCCCTTCGCCGACAAGTGGGCCCACGTCAACAAGAAGGAATACAACGAATTCATCGACCGCTGGAACCGCCGTCCCTACCAGAAGAGTTCCCAGCACAAGGTGATCGAAAAGGCGATCCTGCAACTGGTCGGCGTGCCGACCCCGGAATTCATCGGTTTCATCCATCCCCAGCGCGGCGCACGCGCCGACGGCCGCGCCTTGCGCAGCCTGGCCGACCTCGAGGCCCTGAGCCGCGAGCTGGTCGGCAAGAAAATCTGCTTCAAGCTGGTGGAAGGCTATGGCGGCGCCGGCTTCTTCGCGTTCCAGGTAGAAGAGAGAAACGGCCAGCCGGTCTTCGTCCATCCCTTCAGCGGCGCGGTGACCACCCTGGCCGAATGGTGGGACAAGGGCGGCAACAACCGCGACGGCTACATCGTCGAGCACTACCTGCCGCAGCACCCGGTGCTGGCGGCGATCCACCCGAATTCCCTGAACACCCTGCGCATCTGGCTCTACCAGGCGCGCGGCGAGTGCCGCATCGCCGGCGCTTTCCTGCGCGTGGGCCGCAAGGGCAGCCTGGTCGACAACACCAGCAGCGGCGGCATCTTCTGCCCGGTGGACCTGGAGACCGGCACCCTGACCCACGCGGCCAACGCCAAGAATCCGCTCGACACCATGGACGCGCACCCGGACACGGGCGGGCGCATCAGCGGCGTGCAGTTGCCTTACTGGCGCGAATGCCAGGAAGTCGCCATGCGCGCGCTGCAGGCCTTCCCGCACGTGAACGTGGCCGGGGTGGACGTGGCGATCGGCGTCGACGGCCCGCGCATGATCGAGCTGAACGTGCGGCCGGACCAGATCGGCTGCGCGCGGATCAATTTGCCGCTCAAGCAGGTGGACCGGTGGATGAGCGCGGCCTGACTGTTGCCTGAAGTATCGAGATTGTCTTTTTGTCAAAAAATCTGCAATAAGTAGCGCTGCTTATTGTTGCTGGCGCAAGGGGAGAAGTGATGCAATTGCAAAAATTGCATCATGAAAACCTCACTCCTCCCCCCATCCCTGCTCGCTCTCATTCTTCTGTCGGGCTGCGCTTCGGCGCCGGCTGCGGTCGATGAACACAGCGAGTTCGAAGCCACCCTGCACGCGCCTTACCGGGCCCAAGATCCCGCGCGCCCCGATGCGCGTACTTTCACCCTGACCTTCGACTACCCGAACGCGCGCCGCGCCCAGTTGGTCGACTGGCAACTGGAACTCATCCACCCTGGCGGGCGCGTGGTGCGGCGCTGGCAGGGCAGTACGCGCATGGACCGTGGTCCGGTCTCGGTGCCCGTCGCCTGGTCGGGCCTGGACGCAGGCCCGCTGGCGGCCGGCGTCTACCAGGCGCGCCTGCGCGCCGGCAGCCGCGACGCCGAGGCGCTGGCGCCTTCCAACGACGTGCACGAGCAAAGCTGGCAGATCGAGATCGGCCCGGCGCAACGTCCCGCCACACCGCGTTTCGCGCCGCTGCCCGTAGGACATGGGACTGCGCGCGGGACGGCGCAAGCGGCGCCGGCGCCGGACGGTTTGCCCTACACCGTCTACCTGGGCAACCTGCACAGCCAGACCAACCACAGCGACGGCGGCGCCGAGCTCGACAACTGCAAGGGCGCGCAGGACCCCTTGACCGCGAAGTACGGCCCGGACGCTGCCTTCGCCTACGCCCACAAGCACGGGCTGGACATCCTGGTCGCCTCGGAGCACAACCACATGTACGACGGCTCGGACGGCACCAACGTGAACGCCGACCCCGCCGTGCCGACCGCCCTCTACCGCAAGGGCCTGGAGACCGCGGCCGCCTACAATGCCGCCAACCCGGGCTTCCTGGCGCTGTACGGGATGGAGTGGGGCGTCATCAACAAGGGCGGGCACGTCAACATCTTCAACAGCGACCAGTTGCTGGGCTGGGAGAAGAACGGCAAGGGCGAGCTGCTGGCCGACATCGCCACGCCGCGCAGCGACTACGCGGCCTTGTACACCCTGATGCGCGAACGCGGCTGGATCGGGCAGTTCAACCATCCGTCCACCAGCGGCCAGTTCGCGGTCGATGGCCAGGCGCTCGGCTATACCGCGGATGGGGACGAGGCGATGGCGCTGTGCGAGGTGGCCAACAGCACGGCCTTCTCGACCAACGACCGCGAGAGCGAAACCCGGCGCAGCAACTACGAGGCGGCCTGCAACAAGCTGCTGGAAGCGGGTTTTCACGTGGCCTTCAGCACCAACCAGGACAACCACTGCGCCAACTGGGGCACGGCGTATACCAACCGCACCGGCATCCTGATCCCGAATGGCGCACCCCTGAACCGCGACAGCTTTGTCGAAGCCGTGAAAGCGCGGCGCGTGTTCGCGACCATGGACAAGGGCTCGCAACTGGTCCTGACCGCCAACGGCCGCCTGATGGGCGAGCGCTTCACCAACAGCGGTCCCTTGACCCTGGTGGCGAATTTCGCCAGCACGGCCGGCAAGCAGGTGGCGGCGGTGGCGATCATGGAAGGCGTGCCGGGGCGGGGCGGCGTGGTGACGCAGTTGTCGAGCGAAGCGACCACCACCTTCACGCCGGCGCCGGGGGCGCATTTCTATTATGCGAAGGTGACCCAGGCCGACGGGAACGTGCTGTGGTCGGCGCCGGTGTGGGTGACGCAGGTGGAGGCACCGTAGGGGGGGCGCCCCGTGCCCACCAAATTCATGCGCCGCGTCTGCTCATCATTCTGGTGGGCACGGGGCGCCCACCCTACGATGATGTATTGGATGCGCAAACAAAAACGGCGGGCTCATCGCCCGCCGCTTCGGCAAACCCGGCGGGCTTATTCGCCCATCTGGCTCTGCAGGTAATTCTGGATGCCGACCTTGACGATCAGGTCGAGCTGGGTCTCGAGCCACTCGATGTGCTCTTCGGTGTCTTCGAGGATTTCCAGCAGCAGGTCGCGCGAGACGTAGTCGGCGGCGGTTTCGCAGGCGGCGATGCCTTCCTTGACGGTCAGCTGGGCGGCGCGCTCGAGCTTCAGGTCGCATTCCAGCATTTCCTGGGTCGATTCGCCGATCAGGATCTTGTGCAGCGCCTGCAGGTTCGGCAGGCCGTCGAGCATCAGGATGCGGTCGATCAGCTTGTCGGCGTGCTTCATTTCGCCGATCGATTCGTCGTATTCCTTCTTGCCGAGCTTCTCGAAGCCCCAGTGGCGGTACATGCGCGCGTGCAGGAAGTACTGGTTGATCGCGGTGAGTTCGTTGGTCAGCTGCGCGTTGAGCAGCCGGATGACGTTGGGATCGCCCTTCATGATTGTTTACCTTGTTGTGGTGGGGTTGACGCAATCATAGCAAAGGGCGCGTCAAGGCGTGCCGGAAAGCCGGCGCGATGCCGGCCCGGCAAGGAAGGGCCAGCTCAGGCGAGCTGGGTCGAGCGGAAGCTCAATTCGGTAACGGTCGTCTTGCTGTCGATGGCTTCGTGCAGTACTTCGCGGGCGTAGCTGACGCATTTGCCGCAGCAGGTGCCCAGGCCCAGTTCCTTGCGCAGCTCGGCTACCGAGGTAATGCCGAGGTCGACCGCCTGGCGGATTTCACGGTCGGAGATGTTGTTGCAGACACAGACGATCATCGAAGTTCCTTGGTACCGTATTAAGCTTGCTTGTCTAATAATGAGAATCGTTCTCATTCGTGTTCTATTTTGATGAAACTCGGCCGGGAACGCAAGCAGATTTGTTGTGTATCGGCCCTGCAAATAGAAATAATTCGCATTTAGGTTTATGATGCTAGTATCTGTCTCATCAGCGCTACATATAGTGCGCTACATCAACGGACCCGCCATGACTCTTGCTCCCACTCTGATCACACTCGATGCCCTGAAGGTCGGGCAGAGTGCCACCGTGATCCACCTCGCGCCGACCGCGCAGGGCGGCGCCGACGTGCCGCGCCGCCTGATGGAACTGGGCTTCGTGCCGGGCGAACGCATCCGCATGCTCAAGCGCGGGCTGCCGGGCGGCCCGGTGGCGGTGAAGGTCGGCGAGTCGACCTTCGCGCTGCGCAAGTTCGAGGCCGCACTCGTATCAATTCAGCCGGAATAATCGATGGGTGTCATGGAACAACAGGTGGCGACGCGCGCGCCCCTGATCGCATTGCTGGGTAATCCGAACTGCGGCAAGACCGCACTGTTCAACCGTCTCACCGGCTCGCGCCAGAAGGTCGCGAACTACGCCGGCGTCACCATCGAACGCAAGGAAGGCAGCTTCACCTCGCCCGCCGGGCGCGCCCTGCGCGTGCTCGACCTGCCGGGCGCCTACAGCCTGTCGGCCCAGACGCCGGACGAGGCGATCACGCGCGACGTGGTGGCCGGCCTGCGCAAGGGCGAAAGCGCGCCCGACGCCATCGTCTGTGTGGTCAACGCGACCAATTTGCGCCTGAACCTGCGCCTGGTGCTGGAGATCCAGCGCCTCGGCCTGCCGATGGTGCTGGCCCTGAACATGGTCGACGTCGCGAAAAAGCGCGGCATCGAGATCGACACCGCGCGCTTGTCGACAGAACTCGGCATGCCGGTGGTGGAAACGGTCGCCATCCAGGCCGGCGGCGAACGCGCCCTGCTCGACGTGCTCGACCGCATCGACCTCGACGCCGGCGTCAAGCCGCAGCCGCTGGCCGCGATCGACGCCGTCCCGGTCGAACAGACCCAGCGCGAAGTGCGCCGCATCGTCGACGCCTGCGCCAGCTATGCCCACGACAAGGGCAACCTGTCCGAGCAGATCGACAACGTGGTGCTGCATCCTGTCGCCGGCCCGGTGATCCTGGCGGCGATGATGTTCGTGATCTTCCAGGCCGTGTTCAGCTGGGCCGAAGCGCCGATGGACTTCATCACCAGCACGGTCGAGGGTCTCGGCCAATGGATCGGCGCCGGCATGGCCGAAGGCCCGCTGCGCAGCCTGCTGGTGGACGGCATCATCGCGGGTGTCGGCGGGGTGCTGGTGTTCCTGCCGCAGATTCTGATCCTGTTCTTCTTCATCCTCATTTTGGAGGACATCGGCTACCTGCCGCGCGCGGCCTTCCTGCTCGACCGCATGATGGGCGGCGTCGGCCTGTCGGGCCGCGCCTTCATTCCGCTCTTGTCCTCGTTCGCCTGCGCGATTCCCGGTGTGATGGCGGCGCGCACCATCCAGAACCCGCGCGACCGCCTGGTGACGATCATGATCGCACCGCTGATGACCTGCTCGGCGCGCCTGCCGGTGTACGCGCTGATCATTGCCGCCTTCATCCCCGACCGCGCGGTCGGCATCTTCAACCTGCAGGGCCTGGTGCTGTTCGCGCTGTACGCGCTGGGCATCGTCAGCGCGATGGGCGTGGCCTGGTACATGAAGCGCCGCAGCGGCAGCGGCCAGCATCCGCTCATGATGGAACTGCCCGCCTACCACTGGCCCCAGCTGCGCACGCTGGCGATCGGCCTGTGGGAACGCGCCGTGATCTTCCTGCGCCGTGTCGGCACCCTGATCCTCACGCTGATGGTGCTGGTCTGGTTCCTGTCGAGCTTCCCGGGCGCGCCCGAAGGCGCAACGCAACCGCCGATCTACTACAGCGTGGCCGGCATGCTGGGCCGCGCCCTGTCGGTGATCTTCGAGCCGATCGGCTTCGGCTGGCAGATCTGCATCGCACTGGTGCCGGGCATGGCGGCGCGCGAAGTGGCCGTCGGCGCGCTGGGCACCGTGTACGCCTTGGCCGGCTCGGGCGACGACGTCGCCAACACCCTCGGCCCGCTGATCGCCGGCTCCTGGTCGATGGCCACCGCGCTGTCGCTGCTGGCCTGGTACGTCTACGCGCCGCAGTGCCTGTCGACCCTGTCCGTGGTGCGCCGCGAGACCGGCAGCGCAAAATATGCCTGGATGATGGCGGGCTACATGTTTGCCCTGGCCTACGTGGCGTCGTTCATCACCTACCGCGTCGCGCTGGCGCTGGGCGGAGGCTGACCATGTGGCAGGAACTGGTGGTCGGCCTGTTCGTCGTGCTGGCGGCGGTGTACGTCGGCGCCAAGTACCTGCCGGCCGCCTGGCGCATCAGGATCGTCAACCGCCTCTCGCGCGGCGGCGCCGACTCGAAGCTGGTGCGCTGGCTCGATACCGGCGGGAGCTGCGGGAGCGGGTGCAATAGCTGTAATACCTGTGAGACCCCTGCGGAGCCGACGCCGCCGGCGGGCAGCAAGCATCGGGTGATCAAGCTGCACGAGAAACGCTAGGGGTTTCGTAGGGTGGGCACGCGTGCCCACGCGGTCTCACCTTCGGCATAGGTCGCCGTTCCCGGTACGACACGCGGCGATCGCACACCATTGACCGAGCACACGAAACGGACGTGACCAGCGGCTTACGATGCCGCACCATGTCCCGCTACCGCCGCATCGTCACCGGTTCCACCTTTTTCTTCACGGTCGTTGCCTATCGACGCCGCCCGATCTTTTGTGCTCCTGAGCTCCGGGCAAGTCTCCGGAAAGCGATTCACGCCGTTCGTACAACGCGGCCGTTCGTCATCGACGCATGGGTTATTCTGCCCGATCACATGCATTGCATCTGGACGCTGCCGGAGAATGATTCCGACTATTCGACACGCTGGTCTGCTATCAAACGTTTCGTCTCCACAAATTACGGCCGAGCCTTGCACGATCCTCGCTTGTCGACGCAGTCACAGCAAAAAAAGCGTGAATTGACCATCTGGCAGCGCCGGTTCTGGGAACACCAGATCCGTGACGAAACCGATTTCGAGCGGCATATGGATTACATCCATTTCAACCCCCTCAAGCACGGGTATGTGCCGAGAGTGAGTGACTGGACGTATTCGACGTTTCATCGGTATGTGGCCGAAGGTGTGTATCCGCCGGATTGGGTCGGGGCGCCGGATATCCGCGAGATGTTGATCGAGTAGACGTTCGGGTGTGCGAGAGTACGACCGCGTGGGCACGAGTGCCCACCCTACGACGGTACACATGATCATACGTTGGGTGATGGCACATCCAGCCCCAAGGCCGCAATCAGCCGCTTCGCATCATACGGGGCATGCACCTTGATATCGTTATCGAAGTAGCAGTACACATCCCGGCTCGCCCGCTTCGGCGGCGGTTGCGATGACACGCGCCGGCATTCGTCCGGTTCCCCGCCGCTGCTCCAGGCGCGTATCCGCTCGGCCCAGCGTTCGATCGCCTCGTCGTCGTAGCCGCTGGCGTACAGTTCCGTGTCGCCGTGCAGGCGCAGGTACATGAAGTCGGCGGTCACGTCCTCGATATACGGCCACTTGCCGGCGGTGTCGGCCACGACCAGGGCGATGTTGTACTTGCGCAGCAGGGCGATGAAGCGCTCGTCGCGGAAGCTCTCGTGGCGCACTTCGACCGCGTGGCGCATGGTGCGCTTCGCATCCAGCGCCAGGGAGATTTTTCCTTCCATGCGCGGCTGGTACTGGCGGGCGCGTTCCAGCGCCGCTTCCGTGTCGTGCGGCAGCAGGCTGAGGAAGTGCTCGAAGCGCGCGTGATCGAACCTGACCATCTCGGGGAACTGCCACAGGAAGGGGCCGAGCTTCTCGCGCAGCTCGAACACGCCCGACGCCAGCACGTTGGCCAGCGGCCCCTCGATGTCCTTGAGTTTCAACATGTGGGTCAGGAAGCGGTTCCCCTTGACCGCGAACACGAAGCCCGGCGGCGTGGCCGCGTACCAGGCGGCGTAGCTTTCCGGACGCTGCAGCGAGTAGAAGGAGCCGTTGATCTCGATGGTCGGCAGCTGGCGCGAGGCATAGTCGAGCTCGCGCGCCTGCGCCAGCCCCTTGGGATAGAACACGCCGCGCCAGGGCACGTAGCACCAGCCGGAGATGCCAATGTAGATCGCCATGGAGCGATCATAGGGTTCTTCCGCTGCCGCGCTCGGTGCGTTGCCGAACGCGGCGGGGCAGGCTGCGGCGTTGCGCGGCCGCGGCAAACAGGCCGATGTCTTTTTGTACTGGCGCAACAGTGCTAAGCTAGCGGTCCCTTCACACCGGGTCACCGCCATGATCACCGTCCATCACCTGAACAATTCGCGCTCGCAGCGCATCCTCTGGCTGCTGGAGGAACTGGGCCTGGAATACGAGATCAAAAAATACCAGCGCGACCCGAAGACAATGCTGGCGCCGCCGGAGCTGAAGGCCGTGCATCCGCTGGGCAAGTCGCCGGTGATCAGCGACGGCGACACCGTGGTGGCCGAATCCGGCGCCATCGTCGAGTACCTGGTCGAGCGCTACGGCAATGGCCGCCTGGCGCCCGCGACCGGCACGCCGGAGAAGCTGAAGTACACGTATTTCCTGCATTTCGCGGAAGGCTCGGCCATGTCGCCGCTGTTGATGAAGCTGGTGTTCGACCGTGTCGAGAACGGCCCCATGCCTTTCTTCGTCAAGCCGATCGCGCGCGCCATCGCGCGCAAGGTGAAGGATGGCTTCATCAACCCGAACATCCAGGCCCAGCTCGACTACCTGGAAGCGGAGCTGGCGGCGCGTCCCTGGTTCGCGGGGCAGGAATTTTCCGCCGCCGACATCCAGATGAGTTTTCCGCTGGAGGCGGCCACCGCGCGCGGCGGCCTGGATGGGCGCTACCCGAAGCTGCTGGGCTTCGTGCAGCGCATCCATGCGCGACCGGCCTACCAGCGCGCCCTGGCGCGCGGCGGCAAGTACGACTACGCAAGGTAAATCGATGGGAAAGCTGCTCGCGATCGACGGACTGAACATCGTGCGCCGGGTCTACGAAGCCAGCCCGGAGCCCGACTCCGACCTGAAGGCCAGCATCGCGCTGCGCCACGCGTTTTCGTCATTTCGCAACGTGCTCGAGGCGCACGCGCCCACCCACGTGCTGGCCGCCTTCGACTACGGCGGCCAGACCTGGCGCCACGCGCTGTACCCGCGCTACCGCGAGCACCGCGCGCCGATGCCCTCGGTGCTGCGCGAGGCCCTGCCGGAATTCCAGGAAAGGCTGGCCAGGGCCGGCGTGCACGTCGTGATGCTGCCCGAGGTCGAGGCCGACGACGTGGTCGCGACCTGCGTGATGCGCTGGCTGCAGGAGAATCGCGGCCAAGCCATCGTCGCCACCACCGACAAGGACCTGCACGCCCTGATCGCGCACGGCGCCCTGGTGTGGGATCATTTCAAGAACGAGTGGCACGACGACGCCTGGGTGCGCAACAAGTTCGGCGTCGCGCCCGAGCTGCTGCACGATTTATTGGCGCTGATGGGCGACGCCACCGACGGCGTGCCGGGCGTGTCGAAGGTCGGCATGAAGACCGCCGCGCGCCTGCTCAACGCCTACGGCGGCCTGGACGCCGTGATGGCCGGCGCCGGCATCCTCAAGACGCCGCTGGGCGAGCGCCTGCGCGCCGAACGCGAGATACTTTATTTGTCGCGCCAGCTGGTGCAGCTCAAGACCGACGTGCGCCTGGGCGTCACGTGGAAGATGCTGGCCTACGACGCGACCTGACATACAAGGACAAGGAATGCTGAAGGCTGTACTGGTGGATTCGAACGCGATCTCGCGCGGACTGTTGAATACGGTGCTGACCGACGGCAGCTACGAGGTCGTCGGCCAGACCCACACCGCGCACGGGGCGCTGCTGCTGGCGACGAAGTTCCGTCCGCAACTGATGTGCATCGCGCGCGAGCAGATCGAGGAGGGCGACATCGTCGAGCAGCTGCGCGCCGCGCTGCCCAAGACCTTCATCTTCATGGTCTCCGGCACCCTCGACGCACCCACCATCCAGGCCGCCCTGGCGCGCGGCGTGCACGGCTTCATCGTCAAGCCCTTCAAGGCCGACGCCGTCCTCAAGACCATCCGCAACACCGTCATCGCCGCCGTCAAGAAGCAGCAGGCAGCCGGCGGCGCCTGATCTCCTCCATCGCAATTTCCGCCAGCTCGCACAGGGCGCGCAGCTCGCGTTCGCGCAGACGGCGCGGCTCGCGGTCGAGCACGCACAGCGTCCCGAGCCGGTAACCCTGGGCGTCGACCAGCGGCACGCCCGCATAGAAGCGGATGTGCGGCGCGCCCGTCACCAGCGGATTGTCGCGAAAGCGCAGGTCCTGGCGGGCGTCGAACACCAGCATCGGCTCGTCGCGTTCGATCGCGTGGCTGCAGAAGGCCAGCTCGCGCGGGGTTTCCCCGAAAGCCAGGCCGACGCGCGACTTGAACCACTGGCGGTCGCGGTCGATCAGCGTGAACAGGGTGATGGGAAAGCCGAGCAGGCGGCTGGCCAGGCGGGTGATCTGGTCGAACACCGGCTCGGGGGCAGTGTCGAGCAGGCCGAGCGAATCGAGCAGGGCCTGGCGTCGGGCTTCGTCGGGCGGCAGGGGTGCTGCGGGCATGAAAACGGCA
The DNA here is from genome assembly GCA_002354135.1 of Massilia sp. UBA2709. Classification (GTDB taxonomy): domain Bacteria; phylum Pseudomonadota; class Gammaproteobacteria; order Burkholderiales; family Burkholderiaceae_D; genus Telluria. The sequence continues at coordinate 13,426 of DEKZ01000366.1, forward strand.
TTCCTGTTGGCTGGCGGGCCGCCGCCGACAACCGGCTGGTCAGGCGCCCGTCCTGCCACTGTAGCAGAAGCGCCCGCCGGAACCGCGCGCCCGCGGGCACCCGTGCGCGCAGTCTCCGGGCACGCTTTCCCGGCTCTCCGGCCTATTCCTGTTCGGTGTCGCGCTCGAGGATCTTGAGGAAGGCGCGCACCACCGGCGCGTCGTCCTGGCTGGTGGTGGTGATGTAGAGGTTGGCCGACGGCGCATTGGTCCGGATCGGCAGGAAGGCCACGCCCGGCCAGCCGATGCGGCTGGTGGTCTGTGGCATCAGGGCCACGCCGAGCCGGGCGCCGACCATCGCCAGCAGGGTCTGGGGCTCGGCCGCTTCCTGGAAGATCGCCGGCTGGAAGCCCGCGTTCACGCAGCACTGGATCAGGTAGCGCGGCTCGGCCGACTGGTTCAGGTGCAGGGTCAGCATCGGCTCGTTCGCAATGTCCGTCAGCTCGATCGCTTCCTGGCGCGCCAGCGGGTGCTCCTTGTGCACCGCGACGCAGAAATTCTCGCGGAAGCACAAGTCCTGGCGCAGGTTCGATTGCTTCAGTTCCTCCTCGTCCAGGCGCGGCTCGCGCCAGAAGCCGACGTCGATCTGCTTCGAGCGCAGCGCCTCGAGCTGCTGGTCCGGGCCCAGTTCGTGCAGGGTCCAGGTCACGCGCGGGAACTCGGTCTGGAAGCGCTCCAGCAGGCTGGGGATCGGGCCCCACATCGCAGAGCCGACGATGCCCACGCGCAGGCGGCCGACTTCGCCGCGGTCGATCTGGCGGATGGTGTCGATCGTCATGCGCATGCGGCCCAGCAGTTCGGTCGCTTCCTGCATCAGCGCCTTGCCGGCCATGGTCAGCTCGAAGCTGCGCGTGGTGCGCGCGAACAGTCGCACGCCGAGCTCGGATTCCAGCTTCATGATCTGCTGGGACAGCGGCGGCTGCGAGATGTGCAGCCGCTCGGCGGCGCGGCTGAAGCTTTTTTCCTCGGCCACGGCAAGGAAGTACTTCAGCTGTTTCAGGTCGATCGACATGGGGTCTTTCGGTTCAGGCCTTGCCGTTCAGGGCGACGGCCAGGCGGGCGCCGACCAGGGCGTTGTGCTTGACCAGCGCGATATTGGTGGCCAGGCTGCGTCCTTCGGTCAGCTCCTTGATGCGCGCCAGCAGGAAAGGCGTGACCGCCTTGCCCGTCACACCCTGCTGTTCGGCTTCTTGCAGGGCCTGTTCGGTGATGCGGTCGATTTCCTCTTTCGGCATGGCCGATTCGCTTGGGACCGGATTGCTGACCACCACGCCGCCCTCCAGGCCGAGCTGCCACTTGGTGCGGATGAACGCCGCTTGCTCTTCGGGCGCGTCGAGCTGGAAGTCGGCCTTGAAGCCGGATTCGCGCGTGAAGAAGGCCGGGAAGCCCGGCTGGCCGACGCTTACCACCGGCACGCCATGGGTTTCGAGGTATTCCAGGGTCAGGNNGCCGGCGCAGACCACGGCGACATTGGTCGCGGCCAGTTCCTGCAGGTCGGCCGAGATGTCGAAGCTGGTCTCGGCGCCGCGGTGCACGCCGCCGATGCCGCCGGTGACGAACACCTCGATGCCGGCCAGCTCGGCGCAGATCATGGTCGCGGCGACAGTCGTCGCGCCCAGCAGCTTCTGGGACAGCACGTAGGCCAGGTCGCGGCGGCTGACCTTGATCGCGTCCTGGGCGGTGCCGAGGCGCTCGAGCTGCTCGTCGTTCAGGCCGACGCAGATCTTGCCGTCGATGATGGCGATGGTGGCCGGCACGGCGCCGGCGTCGCGGATGATCTGCTCGACTTCGCGCGCGGTCTGCACGTTCTGCGGGTAGGGCATGCCGTGCGAGATGATGGTCGACTCGAGGGCGACGATGGGGCGGCCGGCGCTCTTCGCGGCGGCCACTTCGGGGGAGAACAGCAGGAAGGATTGCATGATTTGACTACCTCATTCTTGTATCAGGGCGCCGAAAGTGTCGGGCGCCAGTTGCGGGCAGACGGTCTGGCGGCACTCGACCGTCATGGCCGACAGTTGCAGGCCGCGGCGGCAGGCGAGGGCCAGGTCGGCGCCGCCGCTATGCAGCGATAGTACGACCGCGGCGGCAAAGGCGTCGCCGGCGCCGG
>DEKZ01000366.1:15754-15979 GCA_002354135.1 Massilia sp. UBA2709
AAGGCGTCGCCGGCGCCGGTGACGTCGACCACCTCGGCCGGCGGTGCGTCGAGGCGTTCGGCGCCGCCGCCCGGCACGGTGAACAGGACGCCGCGCGCGCCCAGCGTGACGATCACGTCCTCGGCTCCCTGCGCCTGCAGTTCGTGGCAGGCGGCCGCCAGTTCGGCGTCGCCGTGCAAGGGACGGCCCACACGCCCGGGCAGGTCGCCCTCGGTCAGGGTCAGC
>DEKZ01000365.1 GCA_002354135.1 Massilia sp. UBA2709
TGCGTTCGGCGTTTGCGAGCGACATGGCATGGCCAACGGGGCAAGGATGCGCACGTAACGCGTGGGCACGGGGTGCCCACCCTACGGTCAGCGTTTGCTTAAGCGTCCTCGCCCTGGAACGCCCCGGCGCGCCAGGTCAGCACCAGCGTATCGCGGTGCCCGTGCTCTTCCAGCGGCTGGATCGGCGTCGATTCGTGGATGACGGCGGCGTCGTCGAGCAGCAGCATGGTCCACGGCTCGGTCATGGTGAAGCGCTGGCCGCGCGGACCGTTGGCTTCGAAGACGCGGGTCTCGCCGCCCTTGATGCCGGCGCGGCCGATCAGGATCACGGCGACGAAATCGACGCCGTCGCGGTGGGCGCCTTCCGGCGTCGGGCGGCCGATGCCGTCGGCGGTATCGATGCGGAACTGGTGGGCTTCCACGTACCAGGGCTGCTCGCCCTTCACCTTCGAGCAGACCGCGCCGAGCGCGCGCAGCAGGCGCTGCCAGGCCGGCTGGGCGATGGTCGCGTCCTCGATTGGCTCGAACAGGCGGTGCATGCCGCCGTGCAAGGCGTTGTACTCGACCGGCTGCCAGTGCGCGCGGTGCGGCGTCTGCGCGAGCGCCTCGCCGCTGTCGACGAAGCAGGAATGGCGGCGGCGCCGGTAGCGGCCGCCGTCCTTCAGGTAGTTGTCGAGTTCGAGACGGTCCCAGCTCGGCGCCAGCGCCTGCAGTTCTTCAAGCGTGCAGCCGGACAGCGCGGCGACGTCGCGCGGACGCAGCAGCGCATAGCCTTCGATACGCAGGGCGTCGACGAGGCGGGAAGGATCGGTATAAGGTGGTTCGGAAGTGATCATCCCGGTAGCGTAGCACTTTTCCCATGGAGCGGTGGAAGAGGCGGCCGGCCGCCTCTTGCGCTACGTCAACTCGCTACGTCAACGCGCTTCGTCAACTTCACCAAGTTTTGGTGAGCGTGACACGGAACGAGCGCGGCTCGATCGGATGGAAGTGGATGTCCTCGCGCGCTTCAGGCTCGCCGGCCAGCTGAGAGGCATAGAAGTAGTCGATCGCCGAGTCACGCCGGTTGGCGAGGTTGAAGCCTTCGAGTTCGAGCTGCATGTCCTTGCCGATGCGGTAGCCGATCCGTCCGTTGAGCGTGGTGCTGGCGTGCGAACGCACGCTGTTGTCCTCGATGAGCGGACGCGGACCGAAGTAGCGCAGGCGCAGCGCGCCCGACCACGGACCGACCTTGTCGACGGTGAGGGCCAGCTGGCCCACGCCTTCGACCGCGCCGGGAATCCTGTCTCCCGCCGGGTTGCCGCCGCGCGAGCGGGCGCGCGCAAAGGCGGCGTCGAAGTCGACCGCCAGCCACTTCAGGGGCCGCCAGTAGTTCGAGAACTCGACACCAATACGGCGGCTGGCGTCGCCCGCTTCCGTCATGCCGGCGTCGCCGATATAGGTCAGTTCGGAGTCGAAGTCGAGCTTGTACAGCGACACGGCGGTCTGCATCTTGGGTATTGCTTCCGTGCGCAGGCCCAGCTCCGTGCCGCGCGAACGCACCAGGCCCGGCGTGCGCTCGACGCTTTCCAAGGTCGCCGGGTCGATGCCGGCGACCGTGCCGCGCGCATCGTTGCTGTGGAAGCCGTGGCCATAGTTCAGGTAGAACTCGGTCGAATCGAGCGGCGCCAGGATCAGGCTCAGCGAGGGGCTGAGCTGGGTGTCGCTGGCGCGCCCGCTGTTCTCCAGGCGGTCGCTGCGCACGTCGAAGCGGTAGCGGTCGGCGCGCACGCCGGCCACCGTGCGCACCACGGCGTTCCAGCGCGTGGCGCTCTCGACGAACAGGCCGCCGCTGGTTTCGACGATGTGGTCCGCGCGCGTGGTCGAGAGCACCTGGCGCGCCCGCGTGTTGTAGAGCCCATTGAAGATGTTGTCGTTCTGCAGGCGCGCGCCGACCGTCAGGTCCGAGGCCATGGTGTCGCTGCGGTGCACGTGCCAGGTCTGGGTGGCGTCCAGGCCGCTGGTCACGCGCCGGTCCGGCTGGGCGAACTGGTCGCCGTTGACCGGGTCGTTGAGAAAGTAGGTGAAGTTCGAGAACAAATCGAGCTGGTTGCGGATCACGTAGGCGCTCAGCCTGGAGGCCGAGTCGGCGTCGGTCTGGCGCCAGATGCCCGACAGGCTGTAGCGGCGTGCGTTGCCGCCGTCGGTCTCGTCGATGGCGTCGAAGCGGCCGATCGAACCGTCCTGCACCGCGCGCAGCGGGATCTGGTCGGTGGCATTCCAACGGCCGCGGTAGGCCATCGCCGTCACGCTCCAGCCGTTGTTGGCGAAGCCGCGGCTGTAGCGCAGCACGGCATTCGTCTTGCGGTAGTCGTCCGGGCGCGTCCACGGACCGTCGTTCTTCATCCCTTCCAAGGCATACAGCAGGACGCCACCGGCCACTTCCGGCGCGCCGGCAACCACGCCGCGCGCGAAGCCGTCCTGGCCCAGCGTGAGGCTGGCGAGGTCCTTCACCAGGCGGTTGGCGTAGGTGACTTCGGCGCTGCCGGCCGAGGAAAAGTCGCCGCTGCGCGCCGAGTACGGACCCTTGCGGTAGTCGAGGCGGCCGACCAGTTCCGGGATCAGGAAGTTGACGTCGGTCCAGCCCTGGCCGTGGGCGTGGCTGCGCTGGTTGACCGGCATGCCGTCGACCCAGGTCGCGAGATCCGTGCCGTGGTCGAGGTTGAAACCGCGCAGGTAAAACTGGTTGGCCTTGCCTTCGCCGCTGTGCTGGCTGGCGATCAGGCCCGGCATGGCTTCCAGCATTTCGCCGGGGCGGTAGGCGGTGCGCGCGGCCAGCTCCTTCTGGCCGACGGTGCCGGCGTTGGCGGAATCGGCGATGCCGAGCTGGCTCATGCGCGAACCTTCGACCAGCACGCGCTGCAGCACGAGGTCGTCCGCCTGCGCGGCGCAGTGGAGGAATAAAGCAGGGAGGGCGCAGAACAGCGCGCAGGGCAGGGGGCGAAGCTGGATCATGGTGTGGGGCGCGTCGGCTGTTCGACGTTGTTGCGGTCAAAGGTGAGGGTGCGCACGGCATTGCCCTCGTTGAGGTTGACGGTGTTGACCTGGTCGGGCAGGAAGTCGGTCAGCACCTCCTGGTGGACCGTGCCCGCCTTCCACAGCGGGGTCTGCTCGACTTCCTGGTAGATCGTCACGTAGTCGGCGTTGACCGTCATGCCGACCCAGCGCACGTTCAGGCGGGTCTTGTCCTGGCCGTACAGCCAGAAGCGCTGGTCGATGTACTTGCGCAGCACGTCCTGGTCTTCCGGATCGGACAGGTCGAACTGGCGCCCGTACATATTGGCCAGCAGGCCATCGATGTCGTGCGCCATGTAGGTGTGGACGATCTCGGTGCTGCCGGTGCGGGCATTGAAGGAGATGTCCGTGATCCCCGCGTGGAAGCGGTGCGCCCATGCCGCCGTGCTCGCGCACAGCAGCAGGGTGGCAAACAGCAGCTTCATCCAGCGCATCATTGCGCCGCCTTCGGTGCTGCGGCCTCCACAGCCTTCGCTTCAGGCGTCTTCAGTTTCGTATTGAAGTCCTTCATCATGTCGCTCTGCCGGTTCTGGGTCTTGAACAGCTCCAGGCGCGACGGCGTGACCTTCCTCGGCCAGGCGTTGTTGCTGGTGTCGATGTCGGCGGTCTCCCAGTACGGGTCCTGGACCAGCGAGACCATCGGCTCGTCGGTGACGATCAGCTTGGTGATCTTCTTCGGCGAGTAGCGCCAGACTTCGGCCGGGATGCGCTCGACGTACTTCTTGCCGCTCTTGAGCTCGATTTCCAGCACCAGCGGCGTCACCAGGCCACCGAGGTTGGAGAAGTCGACCAGGTACAGGTGCTTGCCTTCCTTCAGCAGCGCCTTTTCCCAGTCTTCCAGCTTGGACTGCGCCTCCTTGAATTTGTTGCGGTCGGCATTCGTGACGGTGAAGTCGTCGTGCTCGTTGTAGAAGTCTTTCAGCTCGGGATGCGCGTCGACGCGGCGCGCCATGCCCTTGTTGCGCTGGTCGGTCAGCGAGACCGGCTCGGCTTCCTTGGCCTTGCGGCGCCACGCCTTCTCGACTTCCGGGTCCTGGCTGCTGATCGTGTACTCGCTGATGCCGTCCACGCTCACGTCGACCGCGTCGGTGGTGTAGAACCAGCCACGCCAGAACCAGTCGAGGTCGGTGCCCGAGGCGTCTTCCATGGTACGGAACAGGTCTGCCGGGGTGGGGCGCTTGAACTTCCAGCGGCGGCCGTATTCGCGGAAGGCGAAATCGAACAGCTCGCGGCCCAGCACTGTCTCGCGCAGGATGTTCAGCGCGGTCGCCGGCTTCGCGTAGGCGTTGGCGCCGCGCTGGAGCGTCGACTCCGCATTGGTCATGATCGGCACCTGGTTCTTGCTGCGCATGTAGTCGACGATGTTGCGCGGCTCGCCACGCTTGGCCGGGTAGCCCTCTTCCCAGGCCTGTTCGGCCAGGAACTGGAGGAAGGAGTTCAGGCCCTCGTCCATCCAGGTCCACTGGCGCTCGTCGGAGTTGACGATCATTGGGTAGTAGTTGTGGCCGACCTCGTGGATGATCACGCTGATCAAGCCATACTTGGTCGCCTTCGAATAGGTGATCTCGCCGGTCTTCTTGTCCTTGGTCGGACGCGGGCCGTTAAACGAGATCATCGGGTATTCCATGCCGCCCACCGGGCCGTTCACGGAAATCGCGGTCGGGTAGGGGTAGTCGAAGGCGTACTTGTTGTACTGCTCGATGGTGTGGATGACGGCCGGCGTGGAGTATTTCTCCCACAGCGGGTTGCCTTCCTTCGGGTAGTAGGACATCGCCATCACATCGGTGTCGCCGCTCTTGATGCCCTGCGCGTCCCAGATGAACTTGCGGCTCGAGGCAAAGGCGAAGTCGCGCACCTTGTCGGCCTTGAAGCGCCAGGTCTTCATCGTCTTCGCGCGGCTCTTCTCGGCAGCCTCGGCTTCCGCCTGGGTGACGATGATCACCGGTTTCGTCGCCTTCTTCGCCTGCGCCAGGCGCTCGCGCTGGGCGCTTGTTAAGACCGCGCCCGGGTTCTGCAGCACGCCGGTCGAGGCCACGATGTGGTCCGACGGCACCGTGATCTCGACGTCGTAGTCGCCGAACTCCAGCGTGAACTCGCCGTCGCCGAGGTACTGCTTGTTCTGCCAGCCGGCGGCGTCGTAGTAGGCCGCCATGCGCGGGAACCACTGGGCGATCTCGAAGATGTCGTTGCCGTCTTCCTTGAAGCGCTCGAAGCCCATGCGGCGGCCCAGCACGTTCATCTCGGGGATGTTGAAGCTCCACTCCAGCGCGAACGAGAAGCGCGAACCCGGCTTCATCGGCTGCGGCAGGTCGATGCGCATCATGGTCTTGTTGATGACGTGATGCAGCGGGCGGCCGTCCGCCGCCTTCACGCTTTTCACGTTGAAACCACCTTCGAACCGGCGGCTCTCGAAAGCGAAGCGCATGGCGTCGAACTTCACGCCTTCCGCGCCGCCTTTCTGCCAGGCGTCGCGCGACGGGATGGTCGAGATGTTGCGGTTGTCCGAGTCGCCGCGGAACATGTTCTGGTCCAGCTGCACCCACAGGTAAGAGAGGGTGTCGGGCGAGTTGTTGTAGTAGGTGACGGTACCCGAGCCGGTAATCGCGCGCTTGTCCTCGTCCAGCGTGGCGCGCAGCTTGTAGTCAGCGCGCTGCTGCCAGTAGGCATGGCCCGGGGCGCCGGAAGCGGTGCGGGTGCTGGTCGGAGTGGGCAGCAGCTCGTCGAGCTGGCGGAACTTGTCGTCGAACTTGTCGGCGGCGTGGGCGCCGGCGGACAGGGCGAAGAGGAGGGCGGCGGCGCGCGCCAGGTGCTTCATGTTCATGGGTATGTAATCTGATTCTGAAAGTGGCAAACCGGTAGCTGGGCGATTTGCTCAGCCACCGGCTTGTGTCGGAGGGCGTAGGGTGGGCACTCGTGCCCACGCGGTGCGGCGGTGATGTACACATTGCGGTTCCGACAGGCGGCAACGCCGATCGACCGGTGAGACCGCGTGGGCTCGAGAGCCCACCCTACGTTGAGCCGTTTACTGCACGACCGGCACCGTCTCCTTCGCAGGCGCATCAGACGTCGCCGCCTTCTCCTCAGGCGTCTTCAGCTTGGTATTGAAGTCCTTCATCAGGTCGTTGCCGCCACGCTCGCTCTTGAACAGCTCCAGGCGCGACGGGGTCAGCTTGCGCGGCCAGGCGTTGTTCGACTGGTCGATGTCGGCGGTTTCCCAGTACGGGTCCTGGACCAGCGAGACCATCGGCTCGTCGGTGACGATCAGCTTGGTGATCTTCTTCGGCGAATAGCGCCACACTTCGGCCGGGATGCGCTCGACATACTTCTTGCCGCTCTTGAGTTCGATTTCCAGCACCAGCGGCGTCACCAGCCCGCCGATGTTCGAGAAGTCGACCAGGTACAAATGCTTGCCTTCGTTCAGCAGCGCCTTTTCCCAGTCTTCCAGCTTGCCCTGGGTTTCGTTGTACTTGTTGCGGTCGGCATTGGTGACGGTGAAGTCGTCGTGCTCGTTGTAGAAGTCCTTCAGCTCGGGATGCGCGTCGACGCGGCGCGGCATGCCCTTGTTGCGCTGGTCGGACAGCGAAATCGGCTCGGCCTCCTTCAGCTTGCGGCGCAGCGCCTTCTCCGTTTCCGGATTCTGCGAGCTGATCGTGTACTCGCTGATGCCGTCCACGCTGACGTCGACCGCGTCGGTGGTGTAGAACCAGCCGCGCCAGAACCAGTCGAGGTCCGTGCCCGAGGCATCTTCCATGGTACGGAAGAAGTCGGCCGGGGTCGGACGCTTGAACTTCCAGCGCTGGGCGTATTCGCGCAGGGCGAAGTCGAACAGCTCGCGGCCCAGCACGGTCTCGCGCAGCACGGTCAGCGCGGCGGCCGGCTTGGCGTAGGCGTTGTTCCCGAACTGCAGCAGCGACTCCGAGTTGGTCATGATCGGCACCTGGTTGCGGCTCTTCATGTAGTCGGTGATCAGGCGCGGTTCACCGCGCATTTCCGGCCATTGTTCTTCCCAGGCTTCCTGGGCCAGGGTCTGCACGAAGGAGTTCAGGCCCTCGTCCATCCAGGTCCACTGGCGCTCGTCGGAGTTGACGATCATCGGGAAGTAGTTGTGGCCCACTTCATGGATGATCACGCCGATCAGGCCGTATTTTGTGCGCTTCGAATAGGTGATCTCGCCGGTCTTCTTGTCCTTGGTCGGGCGCGGGCCGTTGAAGGTGATCATCGGGTATTCCATGCCGCCCACCGGGCCGTTCACGGAAATCGAGGTCGGGTAGGGATAGTCGAAGGCGTACTTGTTGTACTGCTCGATGGTGTGCACGATCGCCTGGGTCGAGTACTTCTCCCACAGCGGATTGCCTTCCTTCGGATAGTAGGACATCGCCATGACATCGGTGTCGCCGCTCTTGATGCCCTGCGCATCCCAGATGAACTTGCGGCTCGAGGCGAACGCGAAGTCGCGCACGTTCTTCGCCTTGAAGTGCCAGGTCTTGGTGGTGCTTGCACGGCCCTTTTCGGCGGCTTCCGCCTCGGCCTGGGTCACGATGACGACCGGCTTCTTGGCCTTTTTCGCCTGCGCCAGGCGCTCGCGCTGGGTGCTTGTCAGGACTGAGCCCGGATTCTGCAGCACGCCGGTCGAGGCGACGATGTGGTCAGCCGGGACCGTGATCTCGACGTCGTAGTCGCCGAATTCGAGCGTGAACTCGCCGGCGCCCAGGAACTGCTTGTGCTGCCAGCCGTAGACGTCGTAGTAGGCCGCCATGCGCGGGAACCACTGGGCGATCTCGAACAGGTCGTTCTTGTCGTCGAATTTCTCGTAACCCGAACGGCCGCCCAGGACCTTCTGCTCGTTGATCTTGTAGTTCCATTCCACGCTGAACGAGAAGCGCTGGCCGGGCTTGAGCGGCTGGGGCAGGTCGATACGCATCATCGTGCGGTTGATGACGTAGGGGAGCTTGCGTCCGTTGGCGTTGACCGCAGTGATGTTGAAGCCGCCCTGGAAAGTCATGCCCTCCAGCGTGGTGCGCATGGCGTCGAACTTCATGCCTTCTTCCGGGCTGCGCGGCTTGGCCCAGGCCTCGCGCGAGACCGCCGTGGCCGACATGCGCGCGTCCGAATTCGGCTTGTAGATGTTCTGGTCCAGCTGCAGCCACAGGTAATTGAGCGTGTCCGGGGAATTGTTGTGGTACGTGATCGTCTCGGCGCCGCGGATCGCGCGGTTCGCTTCGTCGAGCGTGGCGCGGATGGTGTAGTCCGCGCGCTGCTGCCAGTAGGCGTGGCCCGGCGCGCCCGACGCGGTGCGGATCGTCGAGGGCGTCGGCAGCAGCTCGTCGAGCTGGCGGAACTTGTCGTCAAAAGGTTCGGCCGCAAAAGCGGACGCGCCGAGGCACAGCGCCGCCAGAGCCAGTGGTAAACGAATCATGTTTCCCCTGTTTTTATGTTTAGTTTGGAGAAACTATTCTAATGGTATCTTTCGGGCAAGCCTCTGGTCGATTTGTAAAAAAGCTGATACATGAGGCTGGGCGGCCTCGTCCGCAGGCGGCAAGCACCCGGACGCGAGTCCTGGCGCCTATTCGGCGTGCTCGAGAGCCAGTATCTCGCGGATGGCCGCGACGACGATCTCCGGATGCGTGCGCTGCATCTGGTGCGAGGCATCGGCCACCACGGTCTTCGCCTTCGGGTACAGCCCGCGCACGAAGGCGCGCGTTCCCTCGTCAAAATTAAAGGCGCCGAAGTCGACCGGAATCGCGGTCGAGCCAAGCGGCCGGTTCACCAGCCGGATGATCGGCTTGTCGTCGATACGCGGCAGCGCGGCGACCAATTCGCCGGTTTCGTGGATGCGGTCGATCTCGTCGCCCACGGTGCGCGAGAAGAACAGCCACTTGCCGGCGCGGGTGTAGAAGGGGAAATCCCCGGGCTTCTTGATCACGCGCGGATACAAGGCGTCGACCAGCACGAGGCCTTTCACTTCCCCGGGATAGCGCCGCGCAAACAACTGCATGTACAGGCCGCCCAGCGAATGCCCGACCAGCACATAGGGCGGCGCCAGGCCTTTTTGCCTGAGGGTGCTGCGCAGCTCGTCGACGATGGTCGCGCCGTCGCGCGGCGCGCCCGTCGCTTCGCTCTGCCCATAGCCGGGGCGGTTGTAGGCGAACACGGTAGCGGCCGGGCTGACGGCGTCGAGCACCTTGTCCCAGCCGTCGAGGGTAGCGCGCGAGCCATTCTCGAAGACGACGGTCGCTTTGGCGGCCGGGTTGCGGATCGTGAGCGATTCGAGCTTGCGGCCGTCGATGGTGTCGACCGTGGCGCGCTCGGCGGCGGCCTGGGCCGGGCTGGCGCACAGCAGGCAGAGGAGGGAGACGTGGAGCAGTGTCCGTGCCGGGATGAGGATGCTTGCGAAGGTCATGGGAGCATGGATGGAAGTTGAAAATCCCATGCTCCCATTCGCAGTTCGGGCTCGCCATCGGCTTGCGACGAAACGCCAGCCGGCGCGACGGATGGCGAGCGGCCGCTTATTTCATCCAGACCGCGTAGTTATTGCCCGAGGTCTGCAGCGTCCAGCCGGCGCCCGGGCTCCAGCTGTTCGGGCCGATCTTCATGGCCAGCTGGCGCGTGCTGCCGGTGACGATCGCCGCATACAGGCCTTGCGTGGCCTGCTGGATCGCGACCGGCGAGGTCGAGTGCACGCCCGCCGCCTTGCGCGCGCGGATCAACGCGGCGATTTCCGTCTTCAGGTTCCAGTTGTAGATGTGCGGGTAGAAGACGGTCGGGATGCCCGGGTGGCTGAGGATGTAGGCGTAACCTTGCATCACCGCGCCGCAGGGAACGGGCCAGTGGTTCTGGCCGCTGCCGCAGCTTTCGGCCGGGCCGGTATCGTGGTTGTCGACGAAGGTGACCGCCATCGCCGGCCACCAGCCGACGGCACCCTGCGGCTTGCCGGACGAATCCTTCAGGCGCCAGTAATTCCCATTCGCCAGCGCGTCGTTGAGCAGGCCCTTGGTCGTGAAGTCGAAGGCGCCGCAGCTGTTGCCGGTGCCGTTGATCCAGTCCATGATGCCTTGGCGATGGGCGTCGATGTTGTTCAGGTTCAGGTCGTTCCACAGCTCGCCGACGCAGAACTCGGCATTGAAGGCGTTCGCGTACTGGCCGACGTAGCTGGCGCCGAAGCCCTTCACGTAGTCGAAGCGCAGGCCGGAAAAGCCCACCGGCTTGATCGTGTAGTTCAGCCAGTTGATGATGCCGTTCTGGACTTCGCCCACGTTCTTGTGGTCGAGGTCGCGGCCGCCGTTAAAGCCCGGGCCCGTGTCGGCATTGCCCAGACCGCAGTTGCATTCGTCGTTGTTGACGATCGCATGGGTGGTCCAGTTCGGGTTCGTCAGGTCCGACCAGCCGGTGGTGCCGACCCGGTGGTTCACTACGATATCGGCAACGGCCTTGATGCCGTTGTTGGTAAAGGCGCGCACCACGTTGGTCAGTTCGGCCGAGCTGCCGTAGCGCGAATTGAGCGAATTGAGCTGGCGCGGCAGGTAGCCTTCGCTGGCCGCCGAATCCGAAGGCGGCGGGAACCACACATGGGTCACGCCCAGCGCCTTCAGGTCGGCGACGTTGTTGAGGACGGTGTTGTACCAGTTCGGACTGGCGTAGCTGGACGACTTCCAGTGGAAGCCCTGCAGCAGGATGGCTGAGCTGTTGCCGGACTGGGCTGCGGGTGTCGCCGCGTGCGCGCAGGACGTTGCGAGAAAGGCGCTTGCGAGCATGCTCGCCAGGACTGTTGTATTCCTCATGTCTCCTCCTTTGTGTACTGCCAGTTATTGGTCGTATGTTTCCTCAAGAAAATGGAACTGCGCCAAGCGGCCGGCATCTACCTTGGAACGTATTAAAACTACGGACGAGGCCGCTGAGCCGTTCCGATTCTCGGAGCGGCTCAGGAGTGTGTCAATTGAATTCGGGTAGCGTTGAGTAGTTTTGCTACACGTCTACCAAGAGAGAGAGGGAAGGGATTCAGTCGAACCCGCGCACCGGGAAGCTGGCATCGCGCTGGATCCAGTTGCGCGGCGAATAGCTTGTCCCCGCATCGGTCGCATGGAGGGTGAAGGCATGGCGCGACACCGGCGAACGGTTCGGCGCGCTGTAGTGTGGCAGCAGGCCGTGGAAGCAGACCAGGGTGCCGGCCGCAGCCTCGATCGGGACGGCAGTGCTGTTGTCGGGCCAGGGCGTGGCGTCGAGCTTTTCCATCGTGATCCGGTCGCCGTCGCGGAGGAAGCGCTCGCGCAAGGGGCCGCGGTGCCCGCCCGGCTCGGCCCACAGGCAGCCGTTTTCAATCGTCGCGTCTTCCAGCGCGAACCAGAAGGTGGTCACGCTGATCGGGGTGGAGTCGAAGAAGGTGGCGTCCTGGTGCCAGCGCACTTCGCCGCCGATGCCGGGCTGCTTGAAGATGTAGATCGTGTGTGGTTAAACACCAACTTATACGGGGAGCGACTTTTCAGGCCAAAAGTTGCCCAAAAAATAATTGTGGAAGTGGGTCTGTCGTGGGAATCGTTCAGAGAATTCAGATTTATATCTGTCAGCCAGGGCGGCGGTGAACGTGAAATGCTGCAAGGTCGAGCGCTTGGCTGAATCAGTTGCTATATAGGCAATAAAACGTCAACCGTGCGTGAGAAATATACAGGGCTTGCCGTAGAGCGATTTGAGCCGTTTTAAGGCTGCGTGGCTACCGCCCTACCAGCCCGCTTGCGTTATGGTCTTGTAGGGCTTCTACGTAGTCCTTGGCGGGCCTCTGGTGGCTTCATGGCGACTCTCAAGCGGCGCAGTAGCGCTTGACGGTCGATTCAGACAGTTTAAAGTGTTTGGCAGTGGCAGCAATCGACTCGTTCTTCTCTTTCCGCCATGCTCGCACTTCGGCGGCGTCCGCCTTTGCTGGGCGTCCCAGCGTATCTTTTCCCTTGTGGGTTTTGCCGGTAGCAGCGTGCGTGACCTTTGCCAGATCACGGCCCGACTGGGTACGCTGGGCGATACGGTGGCGCTCCATGTCGGCTACCTGCGCCAGCACAGCAATAATCAGTTCGCCTACACCATTGTTGCTGATCTGGCCTAGTCCGTTGATCTCGATGGTGACTCCCTTCTGAAGCAAGGCCCGGATGGTGGTCTGTACGTCTATAGCGTCACGGCCCAGACGGTCAACTGCGTACACATGGATTGTGTCACCAGCGCGAACGTAGCTCATCATCTCGGCGAAGCCGGAACGGTTGGTAGCTACGACTGCACCTGATACACCTTCGTCGATGAATTCACGCTCGATCTTGTCGGCATAGGTTAGTGCTGCTTTTTGTGCTTCGATAGACTGCGAGTTGGTCGAGACTCTGTAATACGCGATGTGTGCCATGTGCGTTTCCTTTCCGGGTCAGAAGTTAGTGAAAATATTATGACCTAGTTCAGAAACCTTGTATAGTAACTTTTGAGCTAGGTGGCTCAGCTGTTTTTGTGGTGGGTCAGAACTTACAAGTTTTGATCCAGCAATGATTCAGCGTGGCATAAAAGAATTGTAAGAAAGATTCTACAGACTGGATATAATCGGTAGACTTGTGTTAGGTGCTGCTCCGAACAAGGCCAAGGATTTCAGCCATTGCTGACCAATGAACGTCTGTAGGTGGCACAGATGGACAACTCTTCTCGAATGTCTTGGGCAACACCAGAGACTCTAGCTGCTGCTTTCACCGAAATACGTGACGAGGTACTGTCGAGGTGGGCAGCACGAGTTACTGCCGAGATCGCAATAGCTGCTGACTTAGACGAGTCAGTGCTCATTGATACGTTGCCCATCCTTTATGACGACATAGCCGAAGCCTTGTCTCCCGGTATGGCAAGGCCATTCGCGACCGACAAAAGTAACTTGGCCCGAATGCACGGCCAGGAGCGGGCGCAAATGACGAACTACGGCCCCGGCGACTTGGTGCATGAACTGCAACTATTCAGAGATGTTATCTTCTCCGCAATAAAGGCACGGGGCGTCAATCTGGGCGGTCATGAATGCGAGATCATCGGGCAGTCCATCGAGATTGCCACGCGCGAAGCGATTTCTGGCTACACACTCGTCAATGCGAAGATCAATGAAACATTCATTGCAAGCCTGTCGCATGACCTGCGAAACCCGCTGCACGTTGCGAATGCAATTGCGCAACTCATGCAGTTGAAAACAAGTGATCCTAGCCTTATCAACATGGCGAAGCGTGTTTGCGAGAAGCTACGTGAAGTTGATGAAATGATTCAAACCCTTCTCGATGCTTCGCTGCTGAAAACGCAAATGAAGCTGCAACTTCATATCGAAACATTCGACATAATGGCGCTTGTGGAAGAGGTGTGTGCCGACATCCCGTTGCTGGGTGGGCGCATCAGCGTTCTCGGAAGTTCCGTCAAAGGGTACTGGTGCCGTGTTTCACTAAAACGAGTTCTTGAAAACTTGTTGTCCAATGCGCAGAAGTACGGTGATCCAGAAGGCATGGTAACGGTGAAAGTTAGCTCCTTCGATAGCCGGATGATGATGTCCGTCCACAATGAAGGCCCACCGATTCCAACGCAAGAGTTGAGCCGGCTTTTTCACGCATTTGAGCGTATGGAAAATGTCAACGTAAAGGGTTGGGGGCTGGGATTGCCGTACGTGCAAAGCGTTGCAGAGAGCCACGGTGGTAGTGTGGTTGCTGACAGTGCGGAGGAGCGTGGAACCACTTTTACGGTGACTGTGCCAATCGATGCTCGCCCGTATGCCGCTGCCACTCGAACGTAATCTAGATAGCGGCAGTTCAAGTACGAGATTACAAGTTTTGAACTACTGCTGTGTTCGCTACTGCTGGCGCTGCTGGCAGGACATAGCGTCCATCGGGCATACGTACACGGCCCTTCCTGCTTTCTTCTAGCGCTTCCTTGGCTTTCAGTTCGGCTAGGGTTAGTCGTGGTGCTGGCTGGTGGCTCTCAGCGTATCCAGCGAAGCAGTAGCGCTGGCTGATATCGAACTCTACTTGGTAGATGTTTCGTTTGATGCCGTGCTGTGCCAGCGCCAGCGTGATTTCTTCCAAATCCAAACCTTTGTCGATGTGAATCGCCACGAGTTTCC
>DEKZ01000457.1 GCA_002354135.1 Massilia sp. UBA2709
CGGCACCGCAGCCTGCGTCACGTGATGCGCCCTTCGCGCGGCGAGGATGGCGAAGCCGCGAAGCGCTTGGGCATGCGGCCCGCCAGATACGCCTCGCGCCCGGCCTGCACCGCCAGATTCATCGCGCGCGCCATGCGCACCGGCTCGCGCGCCGCCGCGATCGCGGTGTTCATCAGGACGCCGTCGCAGCCCAGCTCCATCGCAATGGCCGCATCCGACGCCGTGCCGACGCCGGCGTCGACCAGCACCGGCACCGTCGCCTGCTCGATGATCAGGCTCAGGTTCCAGGGATTGAGGATGCCCATGCCCGAGCCGATCAGGGAAGCCAGCGGCATCACGGCCACGCAGCCGATCTCCTGCAGGATCCTGGCCTGCACCGGATCGTCGCTGCAGTAGACCATCACGTCGAAACCGTCGCGCACCAGGGTCTCGGCCGCCTTCAGGGTTTCCGGCATGTGCGGGAACAGGGTCTGCTCGTCGCCCAGCACTTCGAGCTTGACCAGCTTGTGCCCATTCAAGAGTTCGCGCGCCATCTGCAGCGTGTAGACCGCGTCCTTTGCGTTGTAGCAGCCGGCGGTATTCGGCAGGATGGTGAAGTGTGAAGGCGGCAGCACGTCCAGCAAGCTTGGCGCCTTCGGGTCCTGGCCGATGTTCACGCGGCGGATCGCCACGGTCACGATCTCGGCTTCGGCCGCCAGTGTCGCTTCGCGGGTTTCAGTCAGGTCGCGGTACTTGCCGCTGCCGACCAGCAGGCGCGAGCGGTATTCCCGGCCCGCGATGGTGAGGAAGTCTTCGTTCATGATGTTCTCCTTTCAGCCGCCGCCGATGGCGCGCACGATGTCCACACGGTCCCGCTGCGCCAGCAGGCGTTCGTTCCACTGCTGGCGCGGCACCACCTGGCGGTTGACGGCCAGCGCCACCGCCTGGTGCCTGACGCCGAGCTGCTCGACGAGGTCGCCGAGCGAGCCGCCGGGCTGCACCTTGTAGGGTTCTCCGTTCAGTTCGATCTCCAGCATGCTCACACCTCGCGATACAGCTTGGCGCCGCCGCGCACGAACTCGATCGCCTTTTCCTGCATGCCCCGGGCCAGCGCCTTGTCCTCGCCGACGCCCTTCGCCGCCGCGTACTCGCGCACCTCCTGGGTGATCTTCATCGAGCAGAAGTGCGGGCCGCACATCGAGCAGAAGTGGGCGACCTTGGCGGAGTCTTTCGGCAGGGTCTCGTCGTGGAAGCTGCGCGCCTTGTCCGGGTCGAGGCCGAGGTTGAACTGGTCTTCCCAGCGGAACTCGAAGCGCGCTTTCGAGAGCGCGTTGTCGCGGATCTGGGCGCCCGGATGACCTTTGGCCAGGTCGGCCGCGTGGGCCGCGATCTTGTAGGTGATGATGCCGTCCTTGACGTCCTCCTTGTCGGGCAGGCCCAGGTGTTCCTTGGGCGTGACGTAGCACAGCATGGCGGTGCCGTACCAGCCGATGTGGGCCGCGCCGATGCCGGAGGTGATGTGGTCGTAGCCGGGCGCGATGTCGGTGGTGAGCGGCCCCAGGGTGTAGAACGGCGCCTCGTGGCACTGTTCCAGCTGCAGGGTCATGTTCTCGCGAATCATGTGCAGCGGTACGTGGCCCGGCCCCTCGATCATTACCTGCACGTCGTGCTTCCAGGCGATCTGCGTGAGCTCCCCGAGCGTTTTGAGCTCGGCCAGTTGCGCTTCGTCGTTGGCGTCGTAGATCGAGCCGGGACGCAGGCCGTCGCCCAGGCTGAAGGCGACGTCGTACTGCTTCATGATGGCGCAGATCTCCTCGAAATGCGTGTACAGGAAGGATTCCTGGTGGTGGGCCAGGCACCACTTGGCCATGATCGAGCCGCCGCGCGACACGATGCCGGTCAGGCGCTTCGCCGTCATCGGCACGAAGGCCAGGCGCACGCCGGCGTGGATGGTGAAATAGTCGACGCCTTGCTCGGCCTGTTCGATCAGGGTGTCGCGGTAGATCTCCCAGGTCAGGTCCTCGGCCTTGCCATTCACCTTTTCCAAGGCCTGGTAGATCGGCACGGTGCCGATCGGGACCGGGCTGTTACGGATGATCCACTCGCGCGTTTCGTGGATGTGCTTGCCGGTCGAGAGGTCCATCACGTTGTCGGCGCCCCAGCGGATGGCCCAGGTCATCTTCTCGACTTCCTCGCCGATCGACGAGGTCACGGCCGAGTTGCCGATGTTGGCGTTGATCTTCACCAGGAAGTTGCGGCCGATGATCATCGGCTCGCTTTCCGGGTGGTTGATGTTGCAGGGGATGATGGCGCGGCCGCGCGCCACTTCCTCGCGCACGAATTCCGGCGTGATCTCAAGCGGAATCGCGGCGCCGAAGGACTGGCCCGGATGCTGGCGCCCGAGCAGTTCGGCCGTGCGCCTGCCCATAGGTCCGGAGGCTTCCAGCGCGGCCAGGTATTCCTTGCGGCGCAGGTTCTCGCGCAGGGCGATGAATTCCATCTCGGGCGTGACGATGCCGCGCCGCGCGTAGTGCATCTGGGTGACGTTGGCGCCCTCCTTCGCGCGGCGCGGCTTGCGCGTCAGCTCGAAGCGCAGGGCGTCCAGGCTCGCGTCCTGCAGGCGCTCCTGGCCATAGCGCGAGCTCGGTCCCGGCAGTTCCTCGGTGTCGCCGCGCTCGTCGATCCAGGCACGGCGCAGGGCCGGCAGGCCGCGGCGGATGTCAATCGCGGCGGCAGGATCGGTGTAGGGACCGGAGGTGTCGTAGACGAAGACCGGCGGGTTGGTCTCGCCGCCGAAGCTGGCCGGCGTATCGCTTTGCGCGACCGCGCGCATCGGCACGCGGATGTCGGGGCGGCTGCCCTCGATGTAGACCTTGGTCGAATTCGGGAAGGGTTCGATGGCGGCGCTGTCCACCCGGGCGGTGGCGGCGTCGAACTTCAGCGGGGCATTCATGTGGCTCCTTTGCGTGAGGAGCCAGCAAAGGAGGCAGAAGACTTGCAGGTGCGTGCAGGCGCACGACCGCGGCATCTCGGAAGCTTCCCTTCGCTGGCATTATCCAGATCAGGTTCAGAGGGTATTTCTCACCCGCGTGGCGCTTGTCGCACCAGCAGGACCCCTAGCGTTTTGCTGCCAATTCGGCAACGGAAAGGATTATAGCCCATCCTTTCGGCCTGGTCACAACATCGGCGGCTCCCCGTCCATCGGCAGCAATTGCAGTTCGCCGCCCACGAGGCGCACCTCGACGAAGGGGGTCTGCGCCGGCTGGACGTCCTGGACGGCGCGCGGCCCGTTCTCCACCGTCACTTCCAGTTGCACGCTGGCCTCGGCGGTCTTCACTTCCACCGAATCGGCCCGGGAGATCGTCCAGTCCGTGCTGACGCCGGCCTTGTGGAACACCTGGTCGCCGTCGACCCGCACGCTCACCGTATCGTTCTGAAAGCCCTCGCCCAGCCTCACGCGTAAGCTCATGATCGTCCTCGCATTCTCGATAAGCGCAACGGGCGGCCGGACAGCCTCCCGGTGCGCCCTGGGCTCTACTTACGCCTTCCGGCTACCCCGTCCCGGCGTTTTCTTCAGGGTGCGCTTCGCCCCTTCCTCGTCCCCGACCGCGTTCTGGACACAAGCGAGACAGGACAGCACCTCCCCTTGCGACACCGGATCGAGCACCTGGGCGTCGGTCGCCCGGGAAAGCAGCGCGATGCTCTCTTCGGTCTTCGAGGGACGCACGGTGACGAGCTTGCCCGCGCCGGCAGTGACGGTCTTGAAGGTCCTGCCGGCATTCACCCCTTTCACCATGCGGGCATAGGCCGCCAGCGGATGCGCCTCGAAGCGGTCGATCACCTCGTCGAAGGCGGCATTGCCCGAGTGCAGGGTCTCGTTGTCCGAACCCTGCAGGTAGAGCAGCGCGCCCTGGTCCTCGCCCAGGAAGAGTTCGGCCAGTGTATCGTCGTCCTCGCTGACCGGGTAGCGCACGCGGATCGTCAGGATGTCGGACAGCACCTGCGAACCGTCGAGGGCGGCATAGGCGGCCCTGACCCGGTACTGCCCCGGCTGGTCGAAATAGAAGCCGCCCTTGCCGTAGCCGATGTAGGCGCTGTCCTTGATCTCGTCGCCCACGCCGAGGACGGTCTGGCGGTCGCCCACCAGGTGGTCGATCATGGGTTCGTAGGCGCACACCTCCCCGCCCGGCCTGCTGATGACGACCCTGACGAGGCCGTAGTTCGGGTGCAGCCAGGTGTGGGCGCGGCGTCCGCGCGTGTCGGTGGTCCTCAGCTTCAGTTCGAGCACGACCGGTTCGCCCAGCGCGAAGCTCTTCTGGTGGGTCGAGATCGACAGCACCAGGCCCGACTCGTCGGAGATCGGGTCGGCCATTACCTCGCGTCCCAGGGAGGCCCCAGTGCCGAAATCGTTCCCGCCCATGATGACGTCGTTGCGGAAGCCATGGCGCAGGTGGATCAGTTCCTCGTCGTCGAAACGGAAATCGAAACTGCTCCAGTACCCTGCCGCGCCGCCTTTCGGGTAGTACCACGGGTAGTTCATCCAGGACAGCGCTTCCGGCCGGTTCGGCTTCGACGGCGAGGCATATTCCTTCTGCCAGGAGTGCATCAGGTTGAAGCAGTGCCCGAGTTCATGCACATAGGTGTAGAGCTGGAGCCGCTGCTGTTCGGCCGAGGCGCCGCCTATCCCCGCATGGAACACTGCGCAGCCCTGGCGCTGCTTGCCCTCCTGGTCGAACATGATGCCGTACAGGGTCGGCCCCAGGTCGTGCTGCTGGGCGACCAGCTGCCAGACGCACCATTGCTGCAGGTCGCTCCACAAGGAAAAATGCTTCTGCATCGACGCGTGCAGCTCGGCATTGCTCCAGGTGGCATTCGCGCCCGCGGCGCTGATGTCGATCACGTTGTTCCCGGCGGTCGGCGCCATGCCGATGCCGGCTTCGGCATACGCGCTCACCACGCTCAGGATGCGCGCGGCGCCGCCGGACGGCAGCGCGCCGGTGTTGTAGCTCCCGAACTGCGGCGTGGCCAGGTCCGACACGCAGTCGGTTTCGATGCGCACGTTGCGGAAATGGTGGGACGCGAACGTGCAGTGGTAGGACGCGCCCGGCACGTTCGTGATGCTGAAGAACTGCAGGGTCGCCGCGGCCTGGGGCTGGAACAGGCTGACGCGCGGTATCGTGACCTGCACCACGGGCGAGCCTGCGGAAAACGTGAAGCGGCCCAGCCCCTTCACGACGATTTTGGTCGGGTTCACCGTGATGGCCGGGCTGTCGACCACGAAGGAACCGTAATAGGTCACGGTCTTGCCGACCGTCTGGAACAGGTCGCCGCTTACGCGCTTCATGGGCCGGATTCGGTCGACGTCGACGCGCAGTTCGACCTGGAAAGCGCCCAGCGCGCCCGCGTAGCAGCCGCTCACGGCTTTCTTGATGACGGGAAGTGGCGGAAGCGGAACCTGCGGGACCGGCGGCGGGACCGGCAGCGGCGGCTGCGGGACGGGCAAGGCTTGCGCCGCGGCGCCGGTCGGCGCCGTGTCGTGCGGCTCGCCGATGCCCAGCTCGCCGTTGGGCAGGCTCGATGGCTC
>DEKZ01000317.1 GCA_002354135.1 Massilia sp. UBA2709
AGCGGCCAGGTCGACATCGAGTGCGAGATGATGGTGCTGGGCGCCGGCCCCGGCGGCTACTCGGCCGCCTTCCGTTCGGCCGACCTGGGCATGAACACCGTGCTGGTCGAGAAGTACGCGACCCTGGGCGGCGTCTGCCTGAACGTGGGCTGCATCCCGTCCAAGGCGCTGCTGCACGTGGCGCACATCATGGACGAGACCGCGCACATGGCCGACATCGGCGTGTCCTTCGCCAAGCCGGAAGTCGACATCGACAAGCTGCGCGCCTACAAGGACAAGGTCATCAAGACCATGACCGGCGGCCTGGCCGGCATGGCCAAGGCGCGCAAGGTCAACGTGGTGCAGGGCGTGGGCCAGTTCCTCAGCCCGAACCACATCGAAGTGACCGCTGCCGACGGTTCGAAGAAGGTCGTGAAGTTCGCAAAAGCGATCATCGCGGCTGGTTCTTCGGTCGTGAAGCTGCCCTTCGTGCCGGAAGACCCACGCATCGTCGACTCGACCGGCGCGCTGGAGCTGCGCCAGGTGCCGAAGCGCATGCTGGTCATTGGCGGCGGCATCATCGGCCTGGAAATGGCGACTGTGTACTCGACCCTGGGTGCGCGCATCGACGTGGTCGAGATGATGGACGGCCTGATGCAGGGCGCGGACCGCGAGGCCGTCAAGGTCTGGCAGAAGTTCAACGCCCACCGCTTCGACAACATCATGTTGAAGACCAAGACCGTCGGCGTGGAAGCGCTGCCGGAAGGGATCAAGGTGAGCTTCGAGTCGGCCGAGGCCGGCCAGCCGGCGCCGGAAGCCCAGGTCTACGACCTGGTGCTGGTGGCCGTGGGCCGCAGCCCGAACGGCAAGAAGATTGCCGCCGACAAGGCCGGCGTGGCGGTGACCGACCGCGGCTTCATCCCGGTCGACGGCCAGATGCGCACCAACGTGCCGCACATCTTCGCCATCGGCGACCTGGTGGGCCAGCCGATGCTGGCGCACAAGGCGGTGCATGAAGCCCACGTCGCGGCCGAAGCCGCCCACGGCGAGAAGGCCTGGTTCGACGCCAAGGTGATCCCGTCGGTGGCCTACACCGATCCGGAAGTGGCATGGGTCGGCCTGACCGAAGACGAAGCGAAGCAGAAGGGCATCCAGGTCGAGAAGGGCCACTTCCCGTGGGCCGCCTCGGGCCGCGCCGTGGCCAACGGCCGCTCGGAAGGCTTCACCAAGCTGCTGTTCGACGCCGAGACCCACCGCATCATCGGCGGCACCATCGTCGGCACCAGCGCCGGCGACATGATCGGCGAGATCGCTCTCGCCATCGAGATGGGCGCGGACGGCGTGGACATCGGCAAGACCATCCACCCGCACCCGACCCTGGGCGAGTCGATCGGCATGGCCGCCGAAGTCTACAAAGGCGTCTGCACCGACCTGCCGCCACCGCGCAAGCGCTGATCGGGCGAGCGCATCACGTTTGTAAGAGAGCCGCTTCGATTCGCATCGAAGCGGCTTTTTTTCTTATCTTATGGCCGAGCGAATAGGCCGCGGTCAGCACGCTGAGCCCGAAGGCCAGCGAGACCCCGGTCAGGCCGATGCCGACCTCGGGGAAGGTGGCGGCCAGTACGGCGCTGCCGCAGCCGCCGAGCACGAGCCAAAAGGTGCCGATGAATTCGGCGATCAGTTTGCGCAACATGGCTACTCCTCCAGGAAAGCTGGGGCCGCGCCATCCGCCACGGAGGTCGCGGCGTACCGACCATTCTACGCGCCGGGCAGCGGCGCGCCAGTCAATTCGTACAGCAGCCCGCCTGCGCGGCCGCAGCCGCGGATGCGCAGGCACGCATGTGCAGTCATGCCTGCGCAGTCATGCAGGTTGTGCTGCGCCGCCGGCTTGCTATCATGAGGTGCGGGCAGGGGAATGCAGACCTTGCCAACGCAGCCCAACAGCGCAGTGCGTGCCGAAGGAGACGGACATGGAAGAGCACGGCAAAGAATATGTCGGAACGGTTTTCGTCCTGCCGGAGTCGCGCAGCTTCGAGCTGAAGACGACGCTGCACGGCGTGCCGGTCACGCTGACCGGGACCGTGTCCCAGCAACTGGCGGCCCAGTTCGCCGGCAACCTGGCCGCCGGCGCGCCGATCGACGTGCGCCAGCTGGCGCTGCAGCCGCGCCGCGTCGAGGTGCTGACGCGCGAGATCCACGAGCGGCACCGGGCGCCGCGCAAGGTGCACTTCCTGATGCGGGTGATCGACGGCGCGTAGGGTAGACAGTAACCCGAGCAGGCCGCTTACTTCAGGCGCACCGGCGCCACCGTGCGGTCGCCGCCGACCTCGATCGCCGCGTCCTCGAAGTCCGGCGGGCCGAACTTGCCACGGGCGTCGCGGCTGAAGCCGTAGTTCTCGCTGGGAATGCCGATGAAGTTGCGGTCGAGCTCATTGTTCTCGTTCTCGTCCTGGTAGGCCAGCACGGCCCAGGTGCCGGGCGGCACATCCTTCAGGCTCACGACCGTTTCGCCCGCCTTCGCCGGCGCCGAGCCGCTGTGGCTGCACTGCTTCAGGAAGCGCTCCTTGTCGCAGACGGCGACGTTCACCTTGCCCTTGCCGCCCTGCACGCCGGAGACCCGCACTTCGACCGTGGCGCCTGATGCCGCCCCGGCGGCCACCAGGCCACAGACTAGTGTGCAACCGAGAACTGTCCTCAAAAACATGTTTAGTCCTTTATTCGTGAAGGTGAAGAAGAACCGCCGCGCTTCCCATCCGTGCGCCCCACGCGTCATGGTAGGCTTGAACCATTCCGGTTCCCTGATCCATCCACATGCTGCTCAATACGCTCATCGTCGTGCTCACCGTCGTGGCAATGGAAATCTTCTCCATCGTCGCGCACAAGTACGTCATGCACGGCTTCGGCTGGGGCTGGCACAAATCCCACCATGCGCCGCGCACCGGCTGGTTCGAGAAGAACGACCTGTATGCGGTGGTCTTCGCGGGCGTCGCCATCGCCCTGATCTACGCCGGCAGCCGCGGTCACCATCCGCTCGAATGGATAGGCGCCGGCATGACGGCCTACGGTTTCCTGTATTTCGTCGCCCACGACGGCCTGGTGCACCGGCGCTGGCCCTTCCATTACGTGCCCAAGCGTGGCTACCTCAAGCGCCTCTACCAGGCCCACCGCATGCATCACGCGGTGGACGGCAAGGACGGCGCGGTCTCCTTCGGCTTCCTGTACGCGCCGCCAGTCGAGACGCTCAGGCAGCAGTTACAGGCACGCCATGGGGGCCGCCTGCGCCGCCGTCGGGGCGCTGCCACAAGCTTGCCGGACGCGCCGCCGTCCTCATCCGAAACCGTGAACTGAGCGCGTCCAGCCCGCCGCGCAGCAGCAGCCACAGCTTGGCGAGCTTGCCGGTGCCCGCGCGTTCGTCCCAGGCGTGCGCGCCGCGCCGCTTCACTTCGATGCCGATCTGGCGGTAGACCAGGCGCGCGCTGGCGATCGCCCAGGCTGAGCGCAAGGGCAGGGCGGACAGGCCGACCGCGGCCGAATCGTAATAGGGCTCGGCGTAGTCGACCAGGCGCGCGGCGAC
>DEKZ01000056.1 GCA_002354135.1 Massilia sp. UBA2709
CAGCGCTCGGACCTGATGGCGACCGAGGCGATCCGGCGCGCGATGGTGGCGCGGGTCGCGGGGCAGGGCGTCAAGGACGGCGCCGTGCTGGCGGCACTGGAGGCCGTGCCGCGCCACCTCTTCATCGAGCCGGCGCTTTCCAGCCAGGCGTATATCGACGCCTCGCTGCCAATCGGGCACAATCAAACTATTTCCCAGCCTTATATTGTTGCGCGTATGATTGAGGCGATGCGCGACGGAAAGTTTTCGAACGGCGCCTTGCTCGGCCGCGTGCTCGAGATCGGCACCGGTTGCGGCTACCAGGCGGCCGTGCTGGCGCGCGTGGCGAAGGAGGTCTACTCCATCGAGCGCATCAAGCCCCTGCACGAGCTGGCCAAGGCCAATCTGCGGCCCTTGCGTATTTCCAATCTGCGCTTGCACTACGGAGATGGTATGCTCGGGCTCGCGCAGGTCGCGCCCTTCGATGGCATCATCCTGGCGGCTGCCGGCCTGGAAGTGCCCCGCGCACTGCTCGAGCAGCTCGCCATCGGCGCGCGCCTGGTGGCCCCGGTAGGCGGCCAGGTGCAGCATTTGCAGCGGATTACCCGCATCGGCAAGTCCGAATGGACCAGCGAGACGCTGGAAGCCTGCCATTTCGTCCCCTTGCGCCCCGGCACCGTTTGAACGCTGCCAGTATGTAATAGGTATTAGAGAAGAATGAAACAACCACCCCGTATAGTCCTGCTCACCCTGTTGCTCGCCGTGCTTGCCGGCTGTAACACCGCTACCCGCAAGGCGCCTGTCGTCGAGCGCCCGATTTCCTCCCCCTCGACCCGCCCGGCGCCGCCGCGCGTCGAAGCGCCGCGCCCGGATGCGCGCGGCACCTATACCGTCCGCCGCGGCGACACGCTGCTGCGCATCGCGCTCGACCATGGCCAGAGCTACCGCGACCTGGTGGCCTGGAACAACCTGTCCGACCCGGACGACATCAAGGTCGGCCAGGTGCTGCGTGTCGACCCGCCGGGCGAAAAGGTCGCCGGCAACAATGTCGTCACCCAGCCGGTGCCGATGCCGCCGCAAGCGCCGCGCAAGACCGCGCCGCGCGCCGACAAGAAGCCTTACAGCGAGGAGACGGTCGCGGAAAGCCAGCGCGGCGAGAAGGCCGAGACCGTCGTCAGCGCCAGCCCGGCGGCCGTGCCCGCCGGTTCGCGCGTGGGCGCCACCGTCACCGCCACCGACGACGAGAAGCTGAGCTGGATGTGGCCGTCGGACGGCCGCATCATCGCCACCTTCGACGAAGGCAAGAACAAGGGCATCGACATCGCCGGCCGCGCCGGCCAGCAGGTAATGGCTGCCGGCGCCGGCAAAGTAATGTACGCTGGCAGTGGCATCCGGGGTTATGGTAACCTCGTCATCGTCAAACACAGCAACAGCTTGCTGTCGGCATATGCCCACAACCGCGCGATCGTCGTGAAGGAAGGCGATAACGTGACCAAGGGCCAGGTGATCGCCGAGATGGGCGATTCCGATGCCGATACGGTGAAGCTGCACTTTGAGATTCGCCAGCAGGGCAAGCCAGTCGATCCGGCGAGGTTCCTGCCCAGCCGCTAGAGAGGGCCAATGACGCTGCCGCCGCACTCCCGGGATCACGACGCTTCGGACGATCTGCCTGACGAGCTGGAGAGCGACGGCGCGTCCTGCGACAGCGCGTCCGGCGACGCCGCGACCGATGGCGCCGACAGCGCGGCCCTGCTTCCTGGCGGCGCCGGCGCCGACAGTGTCGACGAGCTCAAGACGGTGCTGGCCGCCGAGCTTTCCACCGACACCACCCAGCACTACCTGAACCAGATCGGCACCCGGCCGCTGCTCTCGGCCCAGCAGGAGACGCATTACGCGACCCTGGCCAAGGCCGGCGACTTCGCCGCGCGCCAGAAGATGATCGAGCATAACCTGCGCCTCGTGGTCTCGATCGCCAAGCACTACATCAACCGCGGCGTGGTCCTGCTCGACCTGATCGAGGAGGGCAACATCGGCCTGATGCGCGCCATCGACAAGTTCGAGCCCGAGCGCGGTTTCCGCTTTTCGACCTACGCCACCTGGTGGATCCGCCAGAGCATCGAGCGCGCGATCATGAACCAGGCGCGCACCGTGCGCCTGCCCGTGCACATGGTGCGCGAGCTGAATGCCGTGCTGCGCGCCAAGTACCACCTCGAGGCCCAGCACCACGACGGCAAGGACGCCAGCGCCGAGGACATCGCCAGCCTGGTCGGCCGTCCGGTCGAGGAGGTGCAGGACATCCTCGCGCTGTCCGAGCACGCCACCTCGCTCGACGCCCCGCTCGACAACGATCCCGGTTCCAGCTTGATGGACATGCTGCCCGGCGAGCTCGAGGACAGCCCGGACACGCGCGCCGAACAGCACGAGATGACACTCCTCGTGCGCGACTGGCTGACCCGCCTGCCAGAGAAGCAGCGGGTGGTCGTGATGCGCCGCTTCGGCCTCGACAACGACGACCCGGCCACCCTCGAGACCCTGGCCGAGGAGATGGGCGTGACGCGCGAGCGCGTGCGCCAGATCCAGCAGGAAGCGCTCGTCAAGCTCAAGCGGGCCATGGCCGCCCGTGGCGTCGTGCGCGATTCCTTGCTATGATGCGGCGGTTTTGGGTCTGATCGGTGGTCCCCTGAATTTCGGCCGCAGGCCGAGTGTCGAGCCGCTGGCCCGCTGTTTGATCCGCTTCCACTGATCATGCTTCCGCGTGGGCACGGAGTGCCCACCCTACGGTTCTCTCTCCGATTCGCGTTACCTCATTTCTATCAATGCAAGAAACTTTTATCGAAATTAAGTCGCTCGACGCGGATGCGCGCGGCGTCGGCCACCTCGAGAACGAGGACGGCACCCCGGGCAAGGTGATCTTCGTCGAGGACGCACTGCCGGGCGAGCGCGTCAGCTACGAGGTCAAGCGCAAGAAGAAGAACTGGGAGTCGGGCCGCATGGTGACCCTGCAGCGCGCCTCCTCGATGCGGGTCGAGCCGCGCTGCGAGCATTTCGGCTACTGCGGCGGCTGCTCGATGCAGCACCTGGAGCCGAGCGCGCAGGTGGCGATCAAGCAGCGCACCCTGGAAGACAACCTCTGGCACCTGTCGAAGGTGAAGGCCGAGAACATCATGCGTCCGATGTACGGCCCGACCTGGGGCTACCGCTACCGCGCGCGCCTGTCGGTGCGCCACGTGGAGAAGAAGGGCACGGTGCTGGTCGGCTTCCACGAGCGCGCCTCGTCCTACGTGGCCGACATCCGCTACTGCCACATCCTGCCGCCGCACCTGGGCGGCATGCTGATGCCGCTGCGCGAGCTGGTCGGTTCGCTGTCGATCTACAACCAGATGCCGCAGATCGAAGTGGCGGTCGGCGAGGAAACCACGGCCCTGGTGCTGCGCATCATGGCGCCTTTGAGCGCCAAGGACGAAGAGCTGGTCAAGGCCTTCGCCGACGAGTGGGGCATCCAGTGGTGGCTGCAGCCGAAGGGCCCCGATACGGTCTACCCGTTCTACCCCCTGGACAAGGAGCTGTACTACACGCTGCCCGAGTTCGGCGTGCGCATGCCCTTCAAGCCGACCGATTTCACCCAGGTGAACCACCAGATCAACCGCGCCCTGGTGCACAAGGCGCTGACCCTGCTGGAAGTCCAGCCGAACGAGCGCGTGGCCGACCTGTTCTGCGGCCTGGGCAACTTCACGCTGCCGCTGGCGACCCAGGCCCGCGAAGTCGTCGGCATCGAGGGCAGCACGGTCCTGACCACGCGCGCGCTGGAAAACGCCAGGGCCAACGGCCTGTCGGAGAAGACCACCTTCTACACGCGCAACCTGTTCGAAGTGACGGCCGGCGACCTGGTCGCGCTGGGTAAGTTCGATCGCATGCTGGTCGACCCGCCGCGCGACGGCGCGATCGCGCTGGCGCTGGCCATGGCCGAGCTGCGCGAATCCGGCCAGACCGAGTTCTTGCCGAAGCGCATCGTCTACGTCTCCTGCAGCCCCTCGACGCTGGCGCGCGACGCCGGCATCCTGGTGCACCGCGCCGGCTATGTCATGAAAAAGGCGGGCGTGGTCAACATGTTCCCCCACACCTCGCACGTCGAATCGATCGGGGTGTTCGAGTTGCCTGACGCCTAAGCAAACGCGCATCGGCAGTGAGGGCTCTGCCGCACCCCTGGCGGATGTGCAGGGCCGCGTCGCATTGCGTTACTGAAGGGCGAGGCCGGGGTCAGGCGCCGGTCGTGCCCGCGGCGCGCCGGGCGAGCAGCGCGAACAGTTGCGCTGGATCGGCCGGCTTGACCAGGAAGTGGTCAAAGGCCGAGCTTTCTTGCGGCGCCGCTTCGCGTTGGCCATAGCCGGTCACCGCCAGCATCAGAGCCTGCGCGGTTCCCGGCAGCGCACGCAGGCGCCGCGCCAGTTCGTGCCCGTCCATGCCGGGCAGGCCGATGTCGAGTACGCAGGCGCCGAAGCTGCCCGACTGCGCGCGCAGCAGCGCCTCGGCCGGGTCGTGCAGCACGGTGGTGCGGTAGCCGCCCGACTCGAGCAGCATCGCGATCGTCGTCGCGGCGTCGACGTTGTCGTCCACGACCAGCACCTCGAAGCCGGCCGCCGGCGCAGCCGCGGGCGCGTCCGGGACGTCGGCCTTTCTTTCCGCAGGTAGAGCCCGGCGCGGCAGGCGCACCGTGAAGCAGCTGCCGGCAGCCTGGCCCGCGCTTTCGGCGGACACGCTGCCGCCGTGCAGTTCGACCAGGCTTTTTACCAGCGCCAGCCCGAGCCCGAGCCCGCCCTGGGCGCGGTCCGGCGTACGCTCGGCCTGCGAGAACAGGTCGAACACCGTCGGCAACAGGTCGGGCGCGATGCCGATGCCGTTGTCGGCCACGCCGATGGTCACCTGCTCCTGCGTGACCGTCATCGCCAGCTCGAGCCGTCCTCCTTCGGGCGTGTACTTGGCGGCATTGCCCAGCAGGTTGGCCAGCACCTGCACCAGGCGCTTGTGGTCGCCTTCGACCCAGGCCGGCTCGGCTGCCAGGTGCAGCGCCAGCGCGTGACGGCGCGCCTCGACCAGCGGGCGCACCTGTTCGGCGGCATCGGCAACCACGCGCTTGAGGTCCACCGGCACGCTGTCCAGCACCACCAGGCCGCGTGTGACGCGCGAGACGTCGAGCAGGTCGTCGATCAGTCCGGTCATGTGCGCGACCTGGCGCGCGATGATGCCGCTGGTGCGGGCGATCCGTTCGCTGTCCGCCTGTCCCATGTTGAGCACCTGGGCCGCGGCCGCGATCGGCGCCAGCGGATTGCGCAACTCGTGCGCGAGCATCGCGAGGAACTCGTCCTTGCGGCGGTCGGCCGCGCGCAGCGCTTCTTCGGCGCGCACCCGTTCGATGGCGCTCCAGGTCCGCTCGGCGACGTCGGCGACGACGCGCACTTCATCCTCGCTCCAGCTGCGGGCGCGGTCGTGGTTGATGAACAGGCAGGCAATCAGGGCGCCGCGGCGGCTCAGCGGGGCGACCAGGCCGGCATGCACCCGCATCGCTTCGAATACGGCCCAGGTCCCGGGCGCGCTCGTGCGCGGGTCGCGCGCGATGTCGGCCGCCACCCAGGTTTCGCCGCGTTCCAGCGTGGCGAAGTTGTGGTCGCCGAAGGCGGCGGTGGGGAAGGCGCCCGTCAGTTCCTCGACACCGTCGACGTAGTTCGAGTGGAAGGTGATGCGTTTTCGATCGGCGTCGTAGTCGCCGTACATGACCCGGCTGACCTTCAGGAAGCGCCCGAGCAGGGCGCTGGTCTGTTGCAGGATGGCGTCGACGCTGTTCAGTCCGCGCAGCAGGTCGGCCAGGTTCAGCTGGAATTCGAAGACCGCCAGCAGCGAGGACTGGCGCGCCAATGCCGTACGCAAGGCCTGGGCGTCGTTGGTGCGCTCGATCGCGCTCCAGACCCGTTCGGCGATGTCGGACGCCAGCTTGCGCTCCTCCGCGTTCCAGTGGCGCGGTTCGTGGTCGAGCACGTTCATGGCCCCGAGCAGGCGGCCGTCGCGTGCGTGCGGCTGGACCAGCAGGGCGCGGATGCCCAGCCGGGCGTAGGCCGGGGCGAAAGCGGCGGTGCGCGGATCGGCGGCGATATCGTCGATCACCAGCTGGCGCCCGGCGCGCAGGTCATGCAGCACCGCCTGGCCGAAGTCGTCGAGCATGGCTTCGGTGCCGACCAGCGCGCCGTTGCCGTCCGGTGTCCAGTGCGTATGGATACGAAAGCAACCGATCGCGTCGTCGTTAATGCCATGGAAGATCTGCGAGGCACCGAGGTAATGCCCGAGCATGTCGTTGGCGACGGCGATGATCTGGTTGGGAGCGGTCAGTCCGCTCAGGCGGTCGACCAGTTGCAGTTGCAGCGCCTGGCGTTTTTCGAGGGCGACACGGCCGGTGGTCTCGTTGATCACGCATAGTGCGCCCGCCACCGCGCCGGTTTCGTCGCGCAAAGGGGAATAGGCCAGCGTGAAGCGTCCTTCGAAGGGCTGGCCGTGACGGGTGATCATGCGCGGTACGTCTTCGCCATAGGTCGGCTGTCCGGCCAGGGCCTGCTCGACCAAAGGTTGCACGCCGTTCCACAGCTGCGGCCACACGGCGCGCAGAGGGCTGCCCAGCGCCGCCGGATGCTTGTCCTCCAGCAGTTCGATGTAGGCGTGGTTGTAGAGCAGCGCCAGTTCCGGTCCCCAGGCGATGAACATCGGGAAGCGCGAGTCGAGGATCATGCTGACCGAACTGCGCAGCACGGGATCCCAGGTATCGGGATGGCCTGCCGGGCTGCTCGACCAGTCGCGCGAGGCGTAGCCGACGCGGATGGCGCTGCTGCTTGCGAGCAGGTCGAAAGGAAGGGTGGCTGCGTGCATGCGATTGTTGCGCGAGAGGAAACCCTGATGATACGTTGAATCGGGGCGGACGTAAGGGCGGAAGCGACATTTATCCGCGGGGCATAAAAAAAGCCGACCCGCAGGTCGGCTTTTCTGAAGCAGTGTCCGCTTAGTCGCGGTCGCCGCCGGCAAAGCCCAGCAGGGCCAGCAGGTTGCTGAAGATGTTGTAGACGTCGAGGTAGATCGCGAGGGCGGCGCTGATGTAGTTGGTTTCGCCGCCGTTCACGATGCGCTGCACGTCATACAGGATGAAGGCCGAGAAGATGCCGATCGCCAGGACCGAGAACACGATGGTCAGCGCTGGAATTTGCAGGAAGATGTTGGCCACGCCGGCCAGCAGCAGCACGATCACGCCGGCGAACAGCCAGCTGCCCATGGCCGAGAAGTCGCGCTTGCTGGTGGTGGCGATGCTCGCCATCACAGCCAGCACGACGGCGGTGCCGCCGAAGGCGGTCATGATCAGCTGGCCGCCGTTGCTGTAGCCCAGGGTGTGGCGCAGCAGCGGGGTGAGCATCAGGCCCATGAAGAAGGTAAAGCCCAGCAGCACGGCCACGCCGACGCCGGAGTTCTTGGTCTTTTCGATCGCGAACATGAAGCCGAAGGCGATCGCCAGGAAGATGACGAAGCCCATGCCGCCGCTCAGCATCGGCAGCTGCATCGAGACGCCGATGAAAGCGCCCAGCACGGTCGGCAGCATCGACAGCGCGAGCAGCCAGAAGGTGTTGCGCAGGACTTTGTTGCGCGCGACCTGGCCTACGGCCACGTCGTAAGCGGGTTGCTTTTGCAGGATGGGATTCATGTTGCCTCCGGTTGGTAAATATAAGTCGTCCACTCAAGCATAGCATGCGCAAGTTCGACCGGCGCCAGCCTTAAGTGATTCATAAGCAAGTTGCCGTACGGTGACAGGCATTTTTTCGCCGCCACTCTACCACTTTGCTGCTCGCCGCCGCAATATCGGCTATATGGGGCGAGGTATGGTAAAATCAAAGGTTGATTGAGCTCTCAACTTCTCGATTTAAACCTTTCTTTTTATTGGAGTTTTTACATGGCAATCGAACGCACCCTGTCGATCATCAAACCAGACGCAGTTGCAAAAAACGTGATCGGCCAAATCTACAGCCGCTTCGAAGGCGCTGGCCTGAAGATCGTTGCCGCCCGCATGACCCAGCTGTCGCAAGCTGAAGCCGAAGGCTTCTACGCTGTGCACGCTGCCCGTCC
The DNA here is from genome assembly GCA_002354135.1 of Massilia sp. UBA2709. Classification (GTDB taxonomy): domain Bacteria; phylum Pseudomonadota; class Gammaproteobacteria; order Burkholderiales; family Burkholderiaceae_D; genus Telluria. The sequence continues at coordinate 8,128 of DEKZ01000056.1, forward strand.
TTTCTTCAAGGACCTGGTCAACTTCATGATCTCGGGTCCGGTCATGATCCAGGTGCTGGAAGGCGAAGGCGCCATCCTGAAGAACCGCGACCTGATGGGTGCAACCGATCCGAAGAAAGCAGAAGCCGGCACCATCCGCGCCGATTTCGCTGATTCGATCGACGCCAACGCCGTGCACGGTTCGGACGCTGCCGAAACCGCCGCCGTGGAAATCGCTTACTTCTTCCCGGCACTGAACGTCTACTCGCGTTAATTGGTCAGGGGGAGCGCAGTCCGGGCGCGCCCCGGTTGACTTCTCTCCCCGGACTAATTGAAATGAGTAACCCGCTCGGCCACAGGCTGGCGCGAGCGGGAGCCGAACCATAGGAATTTTTTGCCATGACGACTCTCACTAATCTGCTGGACTTCGATCCCGCGCAACTCGTCGCGTATTGCGCCGAATTGGGTGAGAAGCCGTTCCGCGCAAAACAACTGCAACGCTGGATCCACCAGTTCGGTGCCGCCGATTTCGACGACATGACCGACCTGGCCAAGTCCCTGCGTGAAAAACTGAAGACCCGTGCCACCGTAACGGCCCCGGGCATCATCAGCGACCATACCTCGAGCGACGGCACCCGCAAGTGGCTCGTCGACGTGGGCAACGGCAATGCCGTCGAGACCGTGTTCATTCCGGAAGAAACGCGCGGCACGCTGTGCATCTCGACCCAGGCCGGCTGCGCCGTCAACTGCCGTTTCTGCTCGACCGGCAAGCAGGGCTTCAATCGCAACCTGACGGTCGCCGAGATCATCGGCCAGCTGTGGATGGCCGAGTTCGAGCTGCGCCGCACGAAGGGCATCGAGCCCGGCCCGAAGGGCGAACGCCAGATCACCAACGTGGTGATGATGGGCATGGGCGAGCCGCTGCTGAACTACGAGCCGACCGTCACCGCGCTGAAACTCATGCTCGACGATAACGCCTACGGCCTGTCGCGCCGCCGCGTGACCCTGTCGACCTCGGGCGTGGTGCCGAACATCGACAAGCTCGCGCAGGACGTGCCGGTGGCCCTCGCCGTGTCGCTGCACGCTTCGAACGACAAGCTGCGCGACATCCTGGTGCCGCTGAACAAGAAGTACCCGCTGCGCGAACTGATGGCCGCCTGCAAGCGCTACCTGGAATTTGCGCCGCGCGACTTCATCACCTTCGAGTACTGCATGCTCGACGGCTTCAACGACAGCGACGAGCATGCGCGCGAGCTGATCGCGCTGGTGAACGACCCGGTGGTCGGCGTGAACTGCAAGTTCAACCTGATTCCGTTCAACCCCTTCCCGGAATCGGGCCTGACCCGCTCGAAGAACCCGCGCATCAAGGCTTTCGCCGAGGTGCTCATGAATGCCGGCATCGTGACCACCGTGCGCAAGACGCGCGGCGACGACATCGACGCCGCCTGCGGCCAGCTGGCGGGCGAGGTCAAGGACCGCACCCGCGTCGCCGAGCGGATGGAAAAGATGGCCGAGTACCAGAAGAAGTTCGGCGCCGACTTCGGCCGCATCGTGGAGATTCCTTCTTGAGCCGGAGCGGTCGGACCATGGTGACCCGTCTTGCGGCCGCGCTCGCGCTGGCCGTGCTGGGCGCCTGCGCCGCTCCTGGCGACGCGCCGGGCGAGCTCAAGACCGTGTCCGACCAGACCGCGGCCGAAAAACGCGCCGCGATCCGCCTGCAACTGGCGGTCGAGTACTACCAGCAGGGCAAGCACGACATCGCCCTCGACGAAATCAAGAAGGCCATTGCCGCCGACCCCGGTTACGCCGATGCCTACGGCGTGCGCGCGCTGATCTACACCGCGATGGGGCAACTGCCGCTGGCCGAAGAGAATTACCAGCACGCGCTGCGCCTGGCGCCGCGCAATCCCGAGCTGGCGAACAATTATGGGTCTTTCCTGTGCCAGAGCGCCAACCGCCCCGCGGAGGCGCTGCGCCAGTTCGAGGCCGCGCTGCAGAATCCGGCCTACAGGACGCCGGTGAGCGCCCTCGTGAACGCCGGGCTGTGCAGCTTGAAGACCCGCAATATCGATGCGGCCGAGCGCTACCTGCTCGATGCATTGCGTTACAACCCCGACCTGCCGGCCACGACCGCCGGCCTGGCCCGGGTGTACTACGAGCGGCGCGACTACCAGCGCGCCGGTTTTTTCATACACCGCCTGACGGAGGTGTCGAAGCTCGACACCCTGTCCGCCGATGCCTTGTGGCTGGCCATCCGGGTCCAGCGCAAGCTGGGCGATCGCTCGATGGAGGCCAGCCTGTTGGCGCAGCTGCGGCGGCGCTTCCCCGGCTCGCCCGAATTCGCGGCGTACGAGCGCGGGGCATTCGATGAGTGAGACGACAATGACTTCAGAGCGCGCAGACCAGAGCGCCACGCCCGACAACCACCACCAGCAGCAGCACGGCCATCCCGGCGCGACCCTGGCAGCCCAGCGCGAAGCGATGGGCTGGTCGGTCGAGCAGGTGGCCGACCAGCTCAAGCTGGCGGTGCGCCAGGTGGTGGCGCTCGAAGCCGGCGACTACGCCTCGCTGCCCAGCCCGGCCGTGACGCGCGGTTTCGTGCGCGCCTACGCCAAGATCCTGAAGCTCGACGCCGCCCCGCTGGTGGCGATGATCAAGATGGACGAGCCGGCCCCGGTCGACACCGGTCCCGCCGCGCGCCGCGAACGTCCAACCTCGTTCTCGCACTCGCGCTTCCCGACCCACGGCAAGCGCTCCAGCCTGCCGCTGGGCTGGATCGCCGCCGCCGTGGTGGTGATCGCCGCCGGCGCCGCCGCCTGGAACTTCGGCCTGATCGCGCTGCCGGGCAGCGATGCGCCGGCCGGCAACGAACCGATGACCACCATCCCGGCCGACAACGCCGGCACGGCGGGCAGCGATGCCGCGCACA
>DEKZ01000308.1 GCA_002354135.1 Massilia sp. UBA2709
GGGCTCGGGAGCCCACCCTACAACGGCAGAGCACCGTAGGGTGGGCACCTGTGCCCACGCGGTCTCACCGGTTGAAAAGCGGCGAAATGATTGAAACCGACGCGGCAAATTACGCCACCGGCAAACTCATCTCCACCAGCCTCGCCCAGAAACTGGCCCCGATCGGCAGCAGCTGGTCATTGAAATCATACGACCCGTTGTGCAGCTGGCAAGGCCCCAGCCCATGGCCGCCGGCGCGGTGCTCGCCGTCGCCGTTGCCGATGAAGACATAGCAGCCCGGCTTGGCCTGCAGCATGAAGGCAAAGTCCTCGGCACCCATGGTCGGCTCGACCGCCGTGTTGACGTTCTGCTCGCCGACCACCGCGCGCATCGCCTCGACCGCGAACGCGGTCTGCTCGGGATGGTTGATCAGCGGTGGGTAATTGCGCTTGAAACCGAAATCGACGCTGGCATTGAAGCCGGCTGCCACGCCCTTCGCAATCTCTTCCATGCGCCGCTCGATCAGGTCGAGCACCCCGGTCGAGAAGGTGCGTACGGTGCCAATGAGGACCGCCTCGTCGGGAATCACGTTGGTGGCACTGCCGGCGTGGATTTGCGTGATCGACAGCACCGCCGTCTCCAGCGGATTCTTTTCACGCGAGATGATCGTCTGCCAGCTCTGGGCGATCTGCACCGCCACCATCACCGGGTCGATGCCGCGGTGCGGCTGGGCCGCGTGCGCACCTTTCCCCTTCACGACGACGCGGAACTCGTTACTGGAGGCCATCATCGGCCCCGGGATCACGCCGAAGGTCCCGGCAGGCAGGCCCGGCCAGTTATGCATGCCGTACACGGCTTCCATCGGGAACTGCTCGAAAAGGCCGTCCTCGATCATCTTGCGCGCGCCGGCGCCGCCTTCCTCGGCGGGTTGGAAAATCAGGTACACCGTGCCGTCAAAGTTGCGATGACGCGACAAATAGTGGGCTGCACCCAACAGCATCGCAGTATGACCGTCGTGGCCGCATGCATGCATCTTGCCGGGGTGGCGCGACGCATGGTCAAATGTGTTGAGCTCCTGCATGGGCAGCGCGTCCATGTCGGCGCGCAGGCCAATGGCGCGGTCCGAGCTGCCGTTCTTGATGATGCCGACGACGCCGGTCACGCCGAGCCCGCGCACGACGGGAATGCCCCATTCGGTCAGGCGCGCGGCAACCACGTCCGACGTGCGTTGTTCTTCGTAGCACAGTTCCGGGTGGGCGTGAATGTCGCGCCGGATTTGCTCCAGTTCAGTCTGGAAAGCGAGGATAGGTTCCACGAGTCTCATCTTGTTCTCCCTAGCAGCATGCAATCAATGCAAGTGTCGGAACTATTGTAGCCCTTGTCACCATGTGAAATCCAGCCCGGGCAAAAGCCGCCGGGCCGGTCCGCAACGAAGCCAGCCGGAATCGGATAAAGTATTGGTTTCTCGACGTTTTTTTCCTGGAACTGATTCAGAATGAGCATCACCCAAGTCCGCGCCGCCTGCCCCCACGACTGCCCAGATACCTGCGCCCTGCTCGTCACCGTCGAGGATGGCGTGGCGACCGCGGTGCGTGGCGACCCGGAGCATCCGACCACCGCCGGCGTGCTGTGCACCAAGGTGTCGCGCTACGTCGAGCGCACCTATTCGCCGGACCGCGTGCTGCATCCGATGCGCCGCGTCGGCAGGAAGGGTGAGGGAAAATTCGAACAGATCAGCTGGGATGAAGCGCTCGACGAGATCGCGTCGCGGCTCGGCGAGATCGCGGCCCGCGACCCGCAAGCCATCCTGCCGTACAGCTATTGCGGCACCATGGGCCTGGTGCAGGGCGAAGCGATGTCCATGCGCTTCTTCAACAAACTGGGCGCCTCGCTGCTCGACCGCACCATCTGCGCCACCGCCGGTTTTACCGGCTACAAGTACACCATCGGCGGCTCGATCGGCACCGACATGGAGCAGTTCCAGGACGCGAAGCTGATCCTCATCTGGGGCGGCAACCCGATCGCCTCGAACCTGCACTTCTGGATGCGCGCCCAGGAAGCCAAGCGCCGCGGCGCCAAGCTGATCGCGATCGATCCCTACCGCTCGCTGACGGCCGAGAAATGCCACCAGCACATTGCCCTGCTGCCGGGGACGGACGCCGCGCTGGCGCTGGGCCTGATGCACGTATTGATCAAGGAAGACCTGCTCGACCACGATTACATCGCCGATTACACCCTGGGCTTCGAGGAATTGAAACAACGCGCGCTCGAGTGGACGCCCGAGCGCACCGCCGAGACCTGCGGCATCACGGCCGAGGAAGTGATCGACCTGGCGCGCCTCTACGGCGAAACGGCGAAACGCGGCGAGCCGGTCGCGATCCGCTGCAACTACGGCGTGCAGCGGGCAAAGGGCGGCGGCATGGCCGTGCGCAACATGAGCTGCCTGCCGGCGCTGGTCGGCGCCTGGCGCCATGCGGCCGGCGGCATCCAATTGTCGACCTCGGGCTCCTTCCCGGCCAACCGCGTGGGCCTGCAGCGCCCCGACCTGCTGGCCGGCCGCAAGCCGCGCACCATCAACATGACGACCATCGGCGACGACCTGCTGAAGGAGGCGTCGCCGGAATTCGGCCCGAAAGTGGAGGCCGTGATCGTCTACAACGCTAACCCGCTGGCGATCGCGCCGGACTCGCGCAAGGTGCAGCAGGGCTTCGAACGCGAAGACCTGTTCACGGTCGTGCTGGAACACTTCCGTACCGACAGCGCCGACTACGCCGACATCCTGCTGCCGGCCACGACCCAGCTCGAGCACGTCGACGCCCACCTGGCCTACGGCCACCTGTACATGCTGGCGAATAACGCGGCGATCGCGCCGCTGGGCGAAGCCAAGCCGAACACGGAAATTTTCCGCCTGCTGGCTGCGCGCATGGGTTTCGATGACCCCTGCTTCCGCGAGTCCGACGAGGAACTGGCCGCCCAGGCTTTTGATAAAACCCACGAGCGGGCGATCCACTTCGACTGGGAGTCGCTGAAGCAGAAGGGCTGGCAAAAGCTGAACATGCCGGACGCGCCGTTTGCCGAGGGCGGTTTCCCGACTCCGTCGGGCCGCTGCGAGTTTTACTCGAGCAGCATGGCGGCGGACGGCCTGGATCCGATCCCAAGCTATATTGCGCCGTATGAATCCGTGGCCTCGAACCCCACGTTGGCGAAGAAATATCCGCTGGCAATGATTTCTCCGCCAGCAAGGAACTTCCTGAACTCAACCTTTGTCAATGTACAGAGCTTGCGTGCAACCGAGGGCGAGCCGCACCTCGACATCCACCCGAATGACGCCGCCCCGCGCGGCATCAATCACGGTGACATGGCACGTATTTTCAACGACCGCGGCTCTTTCGTTGCCAAGGCGCGCGTGACCGAGAAAGCGCGACCGGGCCTCGTGGTGGGCTTGTCGATCTGGTGGAAGAAGCTGGCCAGCGACGGCAAGAACGCCAATGAAGTTACCAGCCAGCGCCTGACCGACATGGGCAGGGCGCCCACTTTCTACGACACCCTGGTGCAGGTCGAAAAGGCCGCGCCTCCGCACGGACATGAAACTACGCTCTAGACTTCCCCGATTCTTCCGGCACGCGCTGATCGCAGGCGCGGCCGCCGGAATGCTTGCCAGTTGTTCTACTCTGAATTACTACACCCAGGCGGCGCAAGGCCAGCTTGAACTCCTCTCCGATGCAAGGCCGATCGACGACTGGTTGGCCGATCCCAACACCAATACCTCGCTGCGCCACCGCCTGGAAACGGCGCGCCAGATCCGCCTGTTCGCGGTCCAGAAGATGGGCCTGCCGGACAACGGCAGCTACAAGAACTACGCCGACCTGAAGCGCAAGTACGTGCTGTGGAACGTGGTCGCCACGCCCGAGCTGTCCCTGAAGCCCCTGCAATGGTGCTTTCCGGTGGCCGGCTGCGTGAACTACCGCGGCTACTACAACAAGGACGACGCCCAGGCCTACGCGAAGGAATTGCGCGCCCAGGGCCGCGACGTCGAAGTCGGCGGCGTGAGCGCCTACTCGACCCTCGGCTGGTTCAGCGATCCCCTGATTTCCACCTTCATCAACTATCCGGATGCCGAGCTGGCGCGCCTGATCTTCCACGAGCTGGCGCACCAGGTGGTGTATGTGCCGGGTGACTCGCGCTTCAACGAATCCTTCGCCAGCGCGGTGGAAGAGGCCGGCGTCGAGATGTGGCTCGAAAAATTCGGCAACCCGGCCATGCGCGAGGCGTATGAACGCTACTCCACGCGCCGCAAGGATTTCCTGGACCTGCTGCTGAAGTACCGCCGCGAACTCGAGCGCGCCTATGCCGCGCCCGTGGGCGACGAGGACAAGCGCATCGCCAAGGCGAGACTGTTCCTGGCGCTGAAGGACGAGTACCAGGTCCTGAAGGCCAACTGGGGCGGTTACGCCGGCTACGACCGCTTCTTCGCCGAGCCGCTGTCGAATGCCCACCTGGCCTCGATTGCGACCTACAACGACTACGTTCCCGCCTTCCGTGCGCTGCTGCGCAAGGAGAAGGATTTCCGCAGTTTTTATCGCCAGGTCAACAGGATGGCCAAGCTCGACAAGCTGGAGCGGACGGCGGCGCTGAAGGTGCTCGATGCTACCTCGCCGAATGCGCCGGTCATGGTGCAGCGCAGCACCAGCGCAGCGCCTTAGCGCGCTCTTGGAGTCTGCCGTAGAGTCCCTGTTCCAATTAAGGCAAAAGCGCTTGCGCACAAGCGCGCTGCCCGATAGCATCATATGCGGCAATAGCAAAGGCATAAGCACGCACGTTCGGTTTGCAAATATTATTTGACAATGTGAGCTGAACGACAACAATACTATTGGAGACAGGGGCATCTGATGGACAAAATTTGGCTGAAGTCATATCCGGCTGGCGTGCCAGCTGAAATCAACCCGGATCAGTACCGATCTCTCGTCCACATGCTGGAAGAGTCCTTCCAGAAGTACGCGCAAAACAACGCGTACGTGTGCATGGACAAGTTCCTGACCTACGCCGAACTCGACGCCTGCTCGAAGAAGCTGGCCGCCTGGCTGCAAAGCCGCGGCATGGCCAAGGGCGCCCGCGTCGCGGTGATGATGCCGAATGTCCTGCAGTATCCGATCGCCATCGCCGCGATCCTGCGCGCCGGCTACACCGTCGTCAACGTCAATCCCCTCTACACCGCGCGCGAACTCGAGCACCAATTGAAGGACTCGGGCAGCGAAGCGATCATCGTGCTCGAGAACTTCGCGCACACGCTCGAGCAGGTCTACAAGAACACCTCGGTGCGCCACATCGTGGTCGCCAGCATGGGCGAGCTGCTGGGCGGCGCCAAGGGCATGCTGGTCAACTTCGTGGTCCGCAACGTCAAGAAAATGGTGCCGGACTTCGCGCTGCCGAACATGGTGCGCTTCAAGGACGCACTGGCCCAGGGCGCGAAGATGCCGTTCACGGCGCCCGAGCTGAGCTCCACCGACGTCGCCTTCCTGCAGTACACCGGCGGCACCACCGGCGTCTCGAAGGGCGCCACGCTGACCCACCGCAACATCATTGCCAACGTGCTGCAGACCGAGGCCTGGGCCCAGCCGGCGCTAACCCAGCCGCCGGCGGTCGAGTTCCCGACCATTGTCTGCGCGCTGCCGTTGTACCACATCTTCGCGCTGACGGCCTGCGCGATGTGGGGCATGCGCGTCGGCGGCCTGAACATCCTGATCCCGAACCCGCGCGACATCCCGGGCTTCATCAAGGAACTGGGCAAGTACAAGATCACCATGCTGCCGGCCGTGAACACGCTGTACAACGCACTGGTCAACCACCCGGATTTCGCCAGCCTCGATTTCTCCAGCCTGAAAACCGCGAATGGCGGCGGCATGGCTGTGCAACAGGCGGTTAATGACAAGTGGAAACAAGTAACTGGCAAGAGTATCATTGAGGGATATGGCCTGTCGGAAACTTCGCCGGTGGCCACCTGCAACCGTGCCGATGAGCAAGGCTTCACCGGCACCATCGGCCTGCCGGTGCCGTCGACCGACATCGCGATCCTGGACGACGACGGCAACGTGCTGCCGATCGGCCAGACCGGCGAGATCGGCATCCGCGGCCCGCAGGTGATGGCCGGCTACTGGAACCGTCCGGACGAGACCGCCAAGGTGATGACCGCCGACGGCTTCTTCCGCTCGGGCGACGTCGGCATCATGGACGAGCGCGGCTACGTGAAGATCGTCGACCGCAAGAAGGACATGATCCTGGTGTCGGGCTTTAACGTCTACCCGAACGAGCTGGAAGGCGTGATCGCCAGCCACCCGGGCGTGCTCGAGTGCGCGGTGGTGGGCGTGCCGGACGAGCATTCCGGCGAAGCAGTGAAGGTCTTCGTGGTGCGCAAGGACCCGAACCTGACCGAACAGGCGCTGATGGACTACTGCAAGACACAGTTCACCGGCTACAAGAAACCGAAGTACATCGAATTCCGCGACGAACTGCCGAAGACCAACGTCGGCAAGATCCTGCGGCGGGCCCTGCGCGACGAGCAGCAACAGAAGCAGAAGCAGGCAGCTTAACGCAGCGTCATCGCAGTACGGCGCGAGTTCGGCCGATAAGCCGCCCGTGATCCGGGCGGCTTTGCATTTAATTGAACACACCAAGTTTAGAAGGCGAGGCAACAGATGGACAAGTTTTGGCTCAAGTCGTACCAGGCGGGCGTAGCGGCGGAGATCGACCCGACGCAGTACCGCTCCCTGACCCATTTGCTGGAAGAATCCTTCCGCAAGTACGCTGACCAGAAGGCCTTCGCCTGCATGGACAAGATCATCACCTACGGCGACCTCGACCGCATGTCGCAGCAGATGGCGGCCTGGCTGCAAAGCCGCGGCCTGCAACCGGGCGCGCGCGTGGCGATCATGCTGCCGAACGTCCTGCAATACCCGGTCGCGATGGCAGCCGCCCTGCGCGGCGGCTACACCATCGTCAACGTCAATCCCCTCTACACCCCGCGCGAACTGCAGCATCAACTGAACGACTCCGGCGCCGAGGTGCTGGTGGTGCTGGAGAACTTCGCCCACACCGTCGAGCAGGTGATCGCCAACACCCCGGTCAAGCACGTCGTCGTCGGCACCATGGGCGACCTGCTGGGCGGCGTGAAGGGCGCGATCGTCAACTTCGTCGTCCGCAACGTCAAGAAGATGGTGCCGGCCTGGTCGCTGCCCGGCCACACCGGCTTCAAGAAGATGCTGGCCGAGGGTGCGCGCCTGGCGTTCAAGCCGGTGAAGCTGGGCCACGACGACATCGCCTTCCTGCAGTACACCGGCGGCACCACGGGCGTCTCGAAAGGCGCCGTCCTGCTGCACAAGAACGTGCTGGCCAACGTGCTGCAGAACGAAGCCTGGTTCGGTCCGTCGCTGGCGAACGCCCCGGCCGGCAAGCAGCTCGAATTCATGTGCGCGCTGCCGCTGTACCACATCTATGCGCTGACGGTCTGCGCGCTGCTCGGCATGCGCCTGGGCGCGATGAACGTCCTGATCCCGAACCCGCGCGACATGGACGGCTTCATCAAGGAACTGGGCAAGTACAAGATCAACGTGTTCCCGGCCGTGAACACCCTGTACAACGGCCTGGTCAACCAGCCGGCCTTCGCCGCCCTGGATCACTCGACTTACCTGGTCTGCCCGGGCGGCGGCATGGCCGTGCAGCAGGCGGTGGCCGACAAATGGCTGAAGATCACGGGCACGCCGATCGTCGAAGGTTACGGCCTGTCCGAGACCTCGCCGGTGGTCACTGCGAACCGCTGCGACATCAGCGACTTCACCGGCACCATCGGCCTGCCGCTGCCGTCGACCGAAGTGCTGATCCTCGATGAGGCGAACAACCCGGTCCCGTTCGGCCAGTCCGGCGAGATCGCCGTGCGCGGCCCGCAGGTGATGGCGGGCTACTGGAAGCGCGACGACGAGACCGCGAAGGTGATGACGGCGGATGGCTTCCTGAAAACCGGCGACATCGGCATCATGGACGAGAAGGGCTACACCCGCATCGTCGACCGCAAGAAGGACATGATCATCGTCTCGGGCTTCAACGTCTACCCGAACGAAGTCGAGAACGTGGTCGCCTCGCACCCGGGCGTGCTGGAAGTGGCCTGTGTCGGCGTGCCGGACAAGCACTCGGGCGAAGCCGTGAAGCTGTACGTGGTCAAGAAAGACCCGAAGCTGACCGCCGAGGACTTGCTGCACTTCTGCAAGGACGAACTGACCGGCTACAAGCGCCCGCGCCACATCGAGTTCCGCGACACGCTGCCGAAGACCAACGTCGGCAAGATCCTGCGCCGCGAGCTGCGGGACGAGAAGCAGACGGCTTGATCCTTCATCGTTGAGAAAAAACGGCATCCCCGCCTGAATCGGAGATGCCGTTTTTTTATTGTTTGCACGGACCGTAGGGTGGGCACCCCGTGCCCACGCGAAAGCACGATCAGCGTCGGTAGCTGATTTGTCGCGAATGGCGCATATCGCCGGCAGCGACAAATGCGTCGTGCCAGCGTTTCCATGATGGTTAGCGCATCGAGCGGAAAGCGGCGGCCACGGACTGCGGCCAGGCACGTAACGCGTGGGCACGAAGTGCCCACCCTACGGTCGAGGTCTCCCATGCATTCAGCCGCGAACGATGCGCGGCCGTCCGTCCTGCACGGCGAACGCGGACAGCACCGATTGGCCCGAACGCGCATCGCGCACATCGTCCAGCGCCATGAAGCGCGCGTTGGTCTCGGCTGGCGTGACATCAAGCAGCATGTAGCCGCGCCGGTCGCTGCGCCCGTACAGGATGTGCGGATTGCGCTCGACGTTGTCTTGCGTGCGCGCCTGCGGACGCGAGCTGGAGGTGACCGAAGTGCCGCAGAGTTCGGCAGCAATGACCGGGTTCGCCTTCGACACCGGCCGCGCGACATCGCGCCGCAGCTCGGCCGCGTAGAAGGTGTGGACGTCGCCCGACAGCACCAGCGGATTGCGGGCACGGCTTTTCGCCAGCGTGTCGAGCAGGCGCCGGCGCGCGGCCGGATAGCCGTCCCAACCATCGGTCCAGAAGCGGCCATCGTCGGGTGAGCGCACCGGTACCCCGCTCGACTGCGCCATCAGGGTCTGCTGGGCGAGGATGTTCCAGCGCGCCCGCGAAGACGACAAACCCTGCGCCAGCCAGGCTTCCTGCTCCGCTCCCAACATCGTCCGCCGCGGATCGCGCAGTTCGGCGCAGGCGCGCGCCAGCACCACGTTCGAGCCGCCGCGGCCGGGCTTCGAACAGGCGAGGGGAGAGCGGTACTGGCGGTCGTCGAGCAGGTGAAAGCGCGCCAGCCGGCCCCAGTCATGGCGCTGGAAGATGCGCAGCGTGCCGAAGCTGCGCGGCGCGGGCAGGCGCAGCGGCATGTGTTCATAAAAGGCCTGGTAGGCCGCGGCGCGGCGGGTTGCGAAATCCGGCGCCAGGCGCTCGTCGACATCGCTCGCGTAATCGTTGGCGACCTCGTGGTCGTCCGAGGTCACGATCCAGGGCGCGGCGCGGTGGGCGGCCTGCAAATCCGGGTCGCTCTTCTACTGCGCGTAGCGGGCGCGGTAGTCGGCCAGCGTGAACGACTCGTGCGAGCGCACCGCGCGCGGCGGATGGCGCAGCTGGTAGGGGCCCCATTCATAATAACCGCGAATGCCGGGGGTATGGACGCCGCAGGGAGCCTAGTATCTAAAGGGTTTATCGGAAAGCTCGAGTGTCCATAGGTAGGGGCTCGAAAAGGGACGTTTTTCGGGAACAGTGTCCATACGTCCCGCTTTGTAGTGAGGAACGTATTGCCCTATCCTCTTCATGAGGCTGCACCTATCGGCAACCAGATCGACAAACTTGCGGATACGCTCAGTAACGTCAAACTGCTACCGGTAAGCAGGATCGTTCGACGATACCGTCGCCGCACGGCTGTCAGCCAGATCAACAATGCCGGGTATCGACGGGAGGTGTCCGGCTTGATGGAGAACCCCATCCCATGTCGTTAATTTCGCATGAACCCTGTTGGTCAAGGCTTTAGCAATTGCCAGAGTTCTGTGCCGAGGATCGACGCAAGCCGCTCTGCACTGTCGAACGAAACATTACTCACGTATCGTTCTACTTGGCTAACGTATGTCCTGTGGAACCCTGCAAGTTCCCCAAGCCGAGGCTTTGTTGCGTAAATCGAGNNCCCAGCAGCTTGAAGCAGCGCATCTTGGTTTCAACAAGGCTGCGCCGGTGGTAGCCGCTCCATCTCTTCCATATTGCCCGTCCCAGCCTTTTTGTCGTCCGCAGGATGTCATTACGTGCATCGGCGCCACAGCGGTTTGCCTTCCAAGGCTTGGCGTTCTTACGGGTCGGGATAATGGCATGCGCGGCGCGCAACGCGATGGCTTCATGACAGTCCTTCGTATCGTAAGCGCCGTCGCCGCTGACGCTGGCAATCTTCTCGTCAGCAGAAATCTGGCCCAGCAGCGCTGGCAGGACAGGTGCATCGCCGATACTGTTGTCGGTGACCTCCATGGCCCGGATCTCGAGCGTGGACGCATCGATCCCGAGATGCACCTTGCGCCACTGGCGGCGGTACTCTGCACCATGCTTTTTCGTCTTCCACTCGCCTTCGCCCAGCATCTTGATACCCGTGCTGTCCACCAGCAGATGCAAGCCTGTCGTGGTCGGCACGGCGCCGATCGCAATCTGCAGCGTCTTTTGCCGACGGCTCACCGTGCTGTAGTCCGGCGCCGGCCAGTCGAGCCCAGCCAGGTGCAGCAGGCTTTGCGTCATGCCCATGGCTTGCCGTAGTGGTAAATTGAACAGGCACTTGATGCTCAGGCAGAACTGGATCGCCTCGTCGCTGAACGTCTAGCTGCGCCCGCGCTTGCCGCTCGGCTGGCTGTGCCAAGTCATCGCCGGATCGAGCCAGATGAGCAGCGAACCGCGTGACTTCAACGCTTCGTTGTACGTCTTCCAGTTGGTCGTGCGGTACTTCTGTGGAGCTGGTTTCATCCTGTTCAGGCTACCAGACCTACGCCTTCTACGCTGGCCGAGCCTGATTTACGCAACAAAGCC
>DEKZ01000004.1 GCA_002354135.1 Massilia sp. UBA2709
AGGAAACTCGTGGCGATTCACGCCGAGAATCGATTTGAGAGGAATATGTGCGTCAGTAGACAAAGCAGTGAGTTCGATGCAAAACGTATTGCTCAAGCTTTCCTCAGCACGTACGCACTCGACAAGCAACTTGTCTGCACCTAAAGGCGTGGTCAAGCGAAGAAGGCGAGTGTCCTGGGTGAAGCGAGGGAATAGCTCAACCACTTGTTACTCCTCTTTTTTACGCGGGTAGAAGCTGATCAGTAAAGGGCAACTGGATTCGTAGTCAGAGCATCGCGAGCTGACCGTCAAAGACGCATTGTTGCGCTCCGCCCTTTATTAATCATTGACTAGAAGCAAGGGAAAGGAAGGAGAAAGGACAGTGATTAGCCGAGGCGACTATCCATCAGAAATTCTTAGAAAACCACCAAGCTTTGCTCGTCTGTTTAGGGGACAGTATCGTCCGATCCTTCCTACACCGCGTCAGCACGCGCGCCGATTGGAGCCGCCGGCAGCAGCGCTACCATCGAGTCATCCGATAATCATGCTAGGAGAATCATGATGGCCGATAACAAAGATGTTTTCTCGGGCGCGCGTGCGCAAGGTGGCGATACGGGCAATCGCGGCGGCAATGTAGACAGCGGACCGGGCAACGGACAAGGATTGGATCGCCTAGCCGGTCCCGCATCCGCCAGAGGCAACAGCCAGGATGCCGGCGCCGGCGGCTCGATGTCGGGGCAATACACGGGCGGACCGGGTGCGGGAACGACGCGCGAAAGCGGCATCGTCAGCGCTTCGCCTGAAAGCAATGTCGGGCCGGCCGGCGCGCCCCAGAGCAGCCGCGGCAGCGCGGGTAGACCAATTCCCGGCGGCACCAGTGGCGCTGCGGGGCCGGGCGAAAGCACCGAGAATGGCATGGGCGGAGCCGCGGGTAGCGGTAATCCGGGCACATCGGCGGGATCGGCGCCCGAGCAGGGCCAACAGGGTGCTGCGGGCGGATCTTCCGGCGAAAGCGCCGTCAAGCGGCTGGCCGAGAAGGACGAGGGCGGCGTAGGCGGGGCGGACTCACGCTGAAGCTTGTGTTCCCTGCGCCCCCGGGTCAATCATGCATTGACCCGAGCATCCTCAACATTCGGGAGGTCGGCTATGCTGGCCATCGCATGCGGGTTTCCAGATGTCCCGTGTGCGCATCCTGCTGTTGGCCCACTACGACAAAGCCATGCCTTTCGTAGAATCGCCGCGCCGCATGATTGGCTGAATAGACGGTCAGCTCGAGCATGGGGCGACGGGCCTGCGCGTCCGCGAGCAACAGACTTCCAACGCCGGCGCTTTGCTTGGCTGGCGCCACAAAGAGCGCGGCCAAGGCATCGCCATGCAGGCTATAGAACCCCCACACGGCGCCGTCGATTTCGAACACGTAGGAGGTGGAAGCCGGCAGATAGCGGTTGCGCATGGCGCCGAGCTGCTGGCGCCAGAAGTCGGCGCCGATGAAACTGTGGGCCTGGATCGAGGCGTGAAGCCAGATATCCAGCACCTTTTCCATGTCATGACTGCTGATAGGCCGGATCAACGGTTCGAACTCCTTGCAAACAAATCTTTGGAAGCCGGATCGGCGGGCCGAGCCCACCGTTTTCTAGACATTCCGAGAGCAAGTCGACAACGGCTCGCCTTCCCGCCCAAAAAACTGGCAGCCGGGCGCGAAGCCCGTGCCGCCTGATATTCACGCTAATGGGCGTTGACATTGGCGGCCGGGCCGCCCATCCCCTTACTCCACCGTCACCGACTTCGCCAGATTCCGCGGCTTGTCGACGTCGGTCCCGCGCGCCAGTGCCGTGTGGTAGGCCAGCAGCTGCAGCGCCGCCACGTGCAGGATCGGCGACAGTTCGCCGTAGTGCTCCGGCAGGCGGATGACGTGCACGCCGTCGCTCGAGGTGATGCGCGAGTCGACGTCGGCAAACACGTACAGCTGGCCGCCGCGCGCGCGCACTTCCTGCATGTTCGACTTCAACTTCTCCAGTAGGGCGTCGTTCGGGGCGATGGTCACGACCGGCATTTCTTCCGTCACCAGCGCCAGCGGGCCGTGCTTCAGTTCGCCCGCCGGGTAGGCTTCGGCGTGGATGTACGAAATTTCCTTGAGTTTCAGCGCGCCTTCCAGGGCGATCGGGTAGTGCAGGCCGCGGCCCAGGAACAGGGCGTTTTCCTTGCGTGCGAATTCCTCGGCCCAGGCGATGATCTGCGGCTCCAGCGCCAGCACCGACGACAGCGCGACCGGCAGGTGGCGCATCTGCTTCAGGTGTTCGGCTTCCTGCTCATCCGTCAGGCGGCCGTTGACTTGCGCCAGCGTCAGCGTCAGCAGGAAGAGGGCGGCCAACTGGGTGGTAAATGCCTTGGTCGAGGCCACGCCGACTTCGACGCCGGCACGGGTGATGTAGGCCAGTTCGCATTCGCGCACCATGGCGCTGGTCGCCACGTTGCAGATCGTCAGCGTATGCGGCATGCCGAGGCTGCGTGCGTGTTTCAGCGCGGCCAGGGTGTCGGCGGTTTCGCCGGACTGCGAAATGGTTACGACCAGGGTCTGCGGGTGCGGCACGCTGTCGCGGTAGCGGTATTCGCTGGCGATCTCGACGTTGACCGGGACCTTGGCGATGCACTCGATCCAGTACTTGGCGGTCAGGCCGGCGTAGTAGCTGGTGCCGCAGGCCAGGATCAGCACGCGGTCGATTTCCTTGAAGACCTTGTAGGCCTTGTCGCCGAACAGTTCCGGCATGATGCCGGTGACGCCTTCGAGGGTGTCGCCGATGACGCGCGGCTGCTCGAAGATTTCCTTCTGCATGTAGTGGCGGTAAGGGCCCAGCTCGGCCGCGCCGGTGTGCGCGTGCACGGTTTTCACTTCGCGCTCGACCGGCTTGCCTTCGCTGTCGACGATCCAGTAGCGCGACAGTTGCAGGTCGACGACGTCGCCTTCTTCCAGGTAGATGATCTGGTTGGTGGTGCCGGCCAGCGCCATCGCGTCCGACGCGACGAAATTCTCGCCTTCGCCGACGCCGACGATGAGCGGCGAGCCCTGGCGCGCGGCGACCACGCGGTGCGGTTCTTCACGCGAGAACACGGCGATCGCATAGGCGCCGTGCAGGCGTTTTACGGCCTGCTGGACCGTGTCGAACAAATCGCCGTTGTACATGTGGTCGACCAGGTGGGCGATGACTTCGGTGTCGGTCTGGCTCTGGAACTGGTAGCCGATCTCGGTCAGTTCGCGCCGCAGTTCGTCGTGGTTCTCGATGATGCCGTTGTGGACCAGGGCGATGCGCGCGGTTTCTTCGTTCGGCGAGAAGTGCGGGTGGGCGTTGTGCGAGGCCGGGGCGCCGTGGGTGGCCCAGCGGGTGTGGGCGATGCCAGTATAGCCCTGCAGGCCGGTGCCTTGCACCTGGGTTTCGAGGTCGGCCACGCGCGAGGTGCTGCGCGAACGCGCCAAGCGGCCATCCACGTGCAGCGCGACGCCACAGGAGTCGTAGCCGCGGTACTCGAGGCGTTTGAGGCCTTCGATCAGGATGGGGGTGATGTTGCGTTGCGCTACTGCGCCAACAATGCCGCACATGGGAGAACCTCGTTTAAAAAATTAACAATAAAGTATATCCTATGGCAATGCGCGTGAAATAAGCTTTCAGAATTCATGACAAAACGTTATAAAATTTCACGTAGTAAGATACGTGAAATCTTCTTTCATTTAACGTCAAATATTTCTATTAAATTTCATGACTGAGCTTACCCAGCCCCTGGACGACCTTGATCGTCGCATCCTCAAGGCCCTGCAGACTGATGCATCGCATACGAATGCCGAGTTGGCGAAACTGGTCCACGTCTCGCCGCCCACTTGTCTGCGCCGCGTCAAGCAGCTCACCGATGCAGGTGTTATCGAAAGGCAAGTTGCGATTGTTGCGCCGGACAAGGTCGGCGCGCGCCTGACCGCCATCGTCGAGATCACGCTCGACGTCCAGGCTGCCGAGCGCATGGAACAGTTCGAGCAGCTGGTCGCCGCCGAAGAAGCGGTGCTGCAGTGCTACCGCGTTGCGCCGGGACCGGATTTCGTGCTGGTGGTGCAGGTGGTCGACATGCCGGCCTACCACGCGCTGGCGCACCGCCTGTTCGCCACCCACGCCAACGTGCGCAACGTGAAAGCCTATTTCTCCACCTTCCGCAGCAAGTTCGAGACCCGCATCGTCGTCTGAAACGACTGGCTTGGTCCCGAACACGCCTGTGGATAAACCGGTGGATGAGTATGTGGAAGCGTTGAGGGTAAGCCCTGAATAAGCCAGTGGATTACCCTGTGATTTCCTTGTGACTTAATTGTGATTTAGCTGTGATTTAGCTGTCAGTAAGCTGTCGACATCCGGTGGATTGGCTGTGGACAGCACGACCTCACTTCTTCACCTTGACCGGGCGGCTCCAGCCATCGATCGTCATCTGCTTCGGACGCGAGATGGTCAGCTTGCCCGCCGGCGCGTCCTTCGTCAGCGTGGTGCCGGCGCCGAGCGTTGCACCCTTGCCGACGGTAACCGGAGCCACCAGCTGGCTGTCGCTGCCGATGAATGCGTCGTCCTCGATCACGGTGCGGAATTTGTTGGCGCCATCGTAATTGCAGGTGATGGTGCCGGCGCCGATGTTCACGCGCGAGCCGACGGTGGCGTCGCCGACATAGGCCAGGTGGTTTGCCTTGCTGTGCGCGGCGACCTGGCTGTTCTTGATCTCGACGAAGTTACCCACATGGACGTCTTCGCCCAGCTCGGTGCCCGGGCGCAAGCGCGCGTAAGGGCCGATCTGCGATTTCGGGCCGACCAGGGCGTCCTCGATGTGGCAGAAGGGTTTGATGTTGGCGCCTTGTTCCACTTTGGCGTTCACCAGCACGCAGTGCGGGCCGACCGTGACGCCGTCAGCCAGCTCGACGCGGCCTTCGAACACGCAGCCGACGTCGATCACGACATCGCGTCCGCAGATCAGCTCGCCGCGCACGTCGATGCGCGCCGGATCCATCAGCGTGACACCCTTTTCCAGCAGCGCGTTGGCAATGTTCAGCTGGTGGCGGCGCTCGAGCTCGGCCAATTGGACCTTGCTGTTCACGCCCGCCACTTCCCATTCGGCCGAAGGGGAGGCCGACACCACTTCGACACCCTCGGCAACGGCCTGGGCGACGATGTCGGTCAGGTAGTACTCGCCCTGCGCGTTGTTGTTCGACAGCGCGGCCAGCCAGCGTTTCAGGTGGCGGGTCGGGATGCACATGATGCCGCTGTTGATCTCGCGGATCGCGCGTTCGGTGTCGCTGGCGTCCTTTTCCTCGACGATGCGCACGATGCGCCCGTTCTCGCGCACGATGCGGCCCAAGCCGAAGGGATTGGCTTGTTCGACGGTAAGAATGCCGAGCTTGTCATTGCCGGCGGCCTCGACCAGGCGGCGCAGCGAGGACTCGAGGGTGAGCGGCACGTCGCCGTACAGCACCAGGGTCGGCGCGTCCTCGTCAAGCTGCGGCACGGCCTGCATCACGGCGTGTCCCGTGCCGAGCTGGGGCTGCTGCAGGGCGGTCTCGATTGGCGTCTGGCCATTCCCGGCCAGCTTGGCCACCATCTCCGGCACCGCTGCGCCGCCGTGCCCATAGATCACGCATAATTTACTCGACGATAGGCTACGCGCCGTATCGATGACATGCTGCAACAGCGGCTTCCCAGCCAACGGGTGCAACACTTTAGGCAGAGCGGACTGCATCCGCTTCCCCATGCCGGCGGCAAGGATGACAACGTTCATAAGCCGATTTCAAAGAAGAGTTAATAAGATGAAAAAGTCTATCACGCAAGACCCCTTGTTCCAGCGCACGCGTGCGCTGTTCCTGATCGCGCTGATGGCCTTGATGGCGGCGTGCAGCACCATCCGCTTCAGCTACAACCACGGCGACACCTTACTTTACTGGTGGCTGGACGCTTATGTGGATTTCGAGGGCGATCAGTCCGACTGGGTCAAACGTGATATCCGGGAACTGTTCCAGTGGCATCGTAAAACCCAGTTGCAGGACTATGCGGCCCTGCTCGGCAAGTTCCAGCGCCAGTTGGCCGGCAATCCGACGCAAGCCGATCTGGTGAATGCTTACAAGGACATCCGCAGCCGCACCGAAGTGCTGGCCTACCGCGCCGTGCCCGACATGGCCACCCTGGCGCTGTCGCTCACGCCCGACCAGATCCACCAGATGGAGCAGCGCTTCGAGAAGAAGAACAATGAATACCGCCGCAAGTTCGTCAGCGGCAGCGTCGAGAAACGCAACGAGGCGCGCTTCGACAAGTCGATGGAGCAGTTCAAGCTCTGGTTCGGCGACTTCAGCCGCGAGCAGGAAGCGGCGCTGCGCCGCGCCTCCGACGCGCGCCCGCTCGACAACAACATCTGGCTGGAAGAACGGATTGATCGCCAGCGCAAGATCCTGGCCCTGGCGCGCAAGATTCAGGCGGAAAAGCCGAGCAAGGAGCAGGCGGCGACCATGATCACGGCCCTGATCCGCGAATTCTTCGGCCGCATGGACGCCCCGGAGCGCAAGGCTTTCTATGACAGCTACACCAACGCGACGACCAACTACATCCTGACCGCCATCCGTATGGCCACGCCGCAGCAGAAGGCGCATGCCCACAAGCGCATGCAGGGCTGGATCGACGACTTCAACGCCCTCGCGCGGGAAGCGAAATAACGAGGAAAATATGGGAAACAGGCGCATGGTATAGTGCGCGCCATGCAAAGAAAGCCAGCAAAATCCCCGGGCCAGCACGGCCAGCACGGCCAGCATGGACGTCCGCGCCTCGCGCCCCAGCAGGTGCGCATCATCGGCGGCGAATGGAAACGGCGCCTGCTGCCGGTCCTCGACGCCCTCGGCCTGCGCCCCACGCCCGACCGCGTGCGCGAAACCGTCTTTAATTGGATCAACCACCAGGTCGGCGGAGACTGGGACGAGGTCGACTGCCTCGACCTGTTTGCCGGCAGCGGCGCGCTCGGCTTCGAGGCGGCCAGCCGCGGCGCCCGTTCCGTCGTCATGCTCGACTTCCACGGCCCAGCGGTGCGCCAGCTCGAACTGAACAAGGAAACCCTGAAGGCGGCCAACGTGAGCGCGCTGCGCGGCGACGCCTTTGCGGTGGCGCGCGACATGGCCCTGCGCGGCCAGCGTTTCGATGTCATCTTCCTCGATCCGCCGTACCAGCAGGACTTCGTGGCCAAGGCGCTGCCGCTGTGCGTCGACCTGTTGAAGGAGGGCGGCATGGTCTATGTCGAAGCCGAATTCGCACTACCCGAGGGAGCAGATGTGCCCGATTGGCTGGCTCCCTGGGAGCAGATCCGCGCCGACAAAGCGGGCATGGTCTATTATCACCTGTTGAAGTTGCACGAAAACAAGGCTTAAAGGCCTTAATTCTGCTCAATTTACGGGCAAAATGCGCCCCGGGCTGGGGCGACTGCCGGATTTTCAGGCATAATGCGCCTTTAATAAACACAGGTGTTTCTCCCAGGGAGCCACAATGGTTGTAGCCGTTTATCCAGGTACCTTTGACCCGCTCACCCGCGGCCATGAAGATTTGGTGCGCCGCGCATCGGGCCTGTTCGATACGCTCGTGGTCGGTGTCGCCGACAGCAAGAACAAGAAACCCTTCTTCACGCTGGACGAACGCCTGGAAATCGCCAACGAGGTGCTTGGCCACTACCCGAACGTGAAGGTCGAAAGCTTTTCCGGCCTGCTCAAGGATTTCGTGCGCCAGCACGACGCCCGCGTGATCGTGCGCGGCCTGCGCGCCGTCTCCGATTTCGAGTACGAGTTCCAGATGGCGGGCATGAACCGCTATTTGCTCCCCGACGTCGAAACCCTGTTCCTGACCCCGTCCGACCAGTACCAGTTCATCTCGGGCACCATCGTGCGCGAGATCGCGATGCTCGGCGGCGACGTGTCGAAATTCGTGTTCCCTTCGGTGGACCGTTGGCTGCAAAAGAAGATCGCAGCGATGAACCTGCCGAAAGCCTAAATTTTAGGCAGTTTTTGAGAGCAGTTTTATCATGGCCTTACTCATTACCGACGACTGCATCAACTGCGACGTGTGCGAGCCCGAGTGCCCGAACGACGCCATCTCGATGGGCGAGGAGATCTACGAGATCGACCCGCACAAGTGCACCGAGTGCGTGGGCCACTTCGACGAACCGCAATGCGCCTCGCTGTGCCCGGTCGCCTGCATTCCACTGAATCCGGCCTGGCGCGAAACGCGCGAGGAATTGCAGGCGAAATACGAACGCCTGACGGCGGCGAAAAACGCCGCCTGACCAAACCGCCGGCACCTTTGCCGGTCTGTTCGTCCTTCCGGTATGTCTTCTTGACCGCGCGCCAGGCTACCTGGTGCGCGGTCTGTTCGCGCACGTTATCCGGCAGGCCGGCGATCGATTGACAGGGCATGCTAATCTCCCCGCATGGCTGCTCAAGATGACACCGACGCTTGCGGGCCGCTGCCGGCCAGCGTCAGCGAAAACATCGACACGATCGCCGAATACTGCGAACGTAGCGAAGAACAGGTCACGCCGGCGCAAAAGATCATCGAGAAAATCAGCCTGTTCCTGGGCAGCCCCGCCTATTTTGCGGTCAACGTCACCTTCATCGTGTGCTGGATTGTCTGGAATGTCGCCGCGCCCGAGCTCGACTTCGACCAGATCGACGAACCGCCCTTCTTCTGGCTGCAGGGTTTTGTCTCCCTGAACGCCTTCATCATCTCCACGACCGTGCTGATCCGCCAGAACCGCATGTCGAAGCTGGCCGAGCGCAATGCCCACCTCGACTTGCAGATCAGCCTGCTCTCGGACGAGAAGACCAGCAAGATTATCGCCATGCTCGAGGAATTGCGGCGCGATGATCCCCACCTGCCCGACAAGGCCGATCCCGAAGCCGACGAACTCGCCCGTCCCGCCGATACCCCAAGTGTTCTCGGCGCCATCGAACGCGAAACGAAATAAGCCCGCGTTGTATTGTGCTCTTGCAGCATTGAAATAGTTGTTGCTTCTTGATTTTCATCAAGAATTCAATGCTATATTGATATTGCTGTTTTAGCACGATCATTCTTTTTTCATCGGGACGGGGACAGTGGTGAACATCAATAACTTGCGTATCGGCCAGCGCCTGGCCATCGGGTTTGGCGTCGTGATTTCCCTGCTGGTCCTGCTGGCCGGCCTGTCTTACGGGCGCCTGGCCAGTCTGGACGCGGAGATGGCCCATCTGGTGAAAGTGCGCTACGCAAATACCGTCAGCGCCAACGCCATCCAGGCCGACGTCAACGCCGCCACGCGCGGCATGCTCAGCGTGCTGGTGATGGCCGACCCGGAACAAATCAAGAAGGAACTCGAGAACGCCAGCCGCAAGAGCGCCAGCGCCAGCGCCGCCGTTGCCCGCCTGGTGCAGAGCACGCGCGATGCGGAAGGAGCCAGGATCCTGGAAGGCATCGCCCAGATCCAGGCCAGATTCCTGCCGGCCCAGGAAGCGTTCGGCAAACTCGTCCTCGAAGACCGCAAGGACGAGGCGATGGTGAAATTCATGTTTTCGCTGCGCCCGCAACAAGCCAAGTACTTCGAGCAGCTCGACCAGTACATCGCCTACCAGAACGCGGCCATGAGCCAGGCCGGCGACGCCGCCGGCGCCGTGAC
>DEKZ01000462.1 GCA_002354135.1 Massilia sp. UBA2709
CGGGGCGCCGGCCGCCGGCGCTGCCTGGCCGAACGCGGCGCCGGCCGTGAGCGCACACAGCAGCGCCGCTGCGAGCTTAAGGTGATGCAAACGGGTAGTACGCATAATCTGGGAAGCACTCATTCAGGTCAAAAAACATCCATGGTCCCGGTCAGGGACGGCCGACGTTGGTGTTCAGCCGCGTATAGCCGGGAATACTCTTGTAAAACGAATCCAGCGGGTTGCCCATGCCGAAGCGCGACAGGCCGTTGAGCTCGAGCTGGAAGAACACCGGCGTCGAGGTCGACTGGGCCGCCGTCACGAAGCGCTGCGCGCCCATCCGGAACACCCAGCAGTCGGCCTTGTACTCGAGCCCGATCAGGCTCTCGAGCACCTTGTGGTCCTGCAGCGAATAGCTGACCCGGCCCACGCCGAACCAGCGCTTCGACAGCGGCCACTGGCCCGAGATGTCGGCGTTGCGGAAGCTGTCGCGCACGTAACGGTACTCGGCGTTGAACACTTTCAGCAGGCCCGGGGTCCAGCGCACGCCATAGTTGCGGCTGTACACGCTCGAACTCGTCGCGTCGTATTGTACGCTGGCGTCGACGTTCCAGTTCTCGACGATGCGGCCCGACGCCGCCAGCAGCAGGTCGGAGCGGTCCTTGCGGTCCAGCACCGGGCGCCCCGGCATCTGCACGCGCGGCTCGGTGAAGTAGAAGCGCTGGCCGAAGGCCAGGCGCAGGCGCTCGGCGCCGCTGCCCTCGATGTAGCGCGACACCACGGCGGCGGTCAGCTGGTTGGCGTCGGACACGCGGTCGTTGCCGACGAAGCGGTTCTCGCTGAACAGCTGGGCGTAGCTGAAGCCGGCCTCGCCGGTATCGAAGATCGGGAAGTCGTCCTGGTTCTTGTAGGGCGTGCGCACGTAGAACAGGCGCGGCTCGAGCGTCTGGGTGGCGGCGGTGCCGAACAGGCTCGTTTCGCGCTCGAACACCATGCCGGCGTCGACTGAGAAGATCGGCAGCGTGCGCGACAGGCTGGTGCGGCGCCCGGCGTTGCTGTCCATGTCGTACTTGCTCGTATGGAGCATCACCTTGGGCGTGATGTAGTAGCCCGGACGCACCCAGGGATAGCTCACCTGCGAAACCATCACCGCGCGGTTGCCGCTGTCCCAGGTCGAGTGCGAGAAGCGGGTCGCCTCGGCATCGATGGCCCAGTCGAAGCCGTTGACGTCGAAGCGGCCGGTATGGAAGTTAACCTGCGGCAGGCGCGCGTAGGGCTTCGGGATCGCCAGCGCCGGATTGCTCACCGCCGCCGGCTCCTGCAGCACCTGGAAGTTCTGGGCGCGCGCGGTCAGGTTCCAGTACTGGGTGCCGTAGCTGGTGTACAGCTCGCGCACCAGCTGGCGCTCGGCGCTGGCCGACACCGAACGCGAGAAGTCGCTCAGGTACTGGTCGTCCGAGGCCGCGTGCAGGTTCCAGCCGTAGGACCAGTTCGGGCTCAGCTGCTGGTTGTGCAGCGAGTCGACCAGCCAGCGGTCGGTCTTGGTGATGCGGTCGTTGCGCAGTCCCTCGAAATGGGTTTCGCCGCCATAGCTGCCGCGCTCGGTCGCGCCGATGTAGCGGCCGGTCGCGCCCAGCTGCAGGCCGCGGTCGAACATCATGCGCGGGAACACCGTCAAATCGCGGTTGGGTGCGATGTTGAAATAGTACGGCACCATGATCTCGGACTTGCCCTTCGAGCCGAAGCCGATCGAGGGCGGCAGCCAGCCCGAGCGGCGCGCGCCCGAGAGCGAGAACGACATGGCCGGCGTGCCGAGGATGGGCACGTCCTTGAAATAGATGACGGTCTTGCCGGCGGTGCCGACGTCGCGGCCGGAATCCAGGCGCAGGGTGCTCGACTTCAGGTACCAGTCGGGGTCCGGGCCCTCGCAGGTGCTGTAGGTGCCGTCGACCACCAGGGCCTGGTCCTCGCCGAGGAAGTCGATGCGGTCGGCGCGACCCTGGGCATTGTTCACCTGCAGGCGGTACTGCGGGTTGAGCACCCAGCCGCGGCCGGTTTCGAGGTTCAGCTGCAGCGAATCGCCCTGGTAGCGGTCGCCGAAACGCCACATGTTGACGTTGCCGCTGGCCGTGACCTCGTCCTCGACCAGGCGATAACAGGCCGTGTCGGCCGTCATTTTCGTCTGGCCGCGGGTGATCTCGACGTTGCGGTTGAGGTTGATCTCACGGTCCGGGCGGCCGCCGATTTCCTCGGCGCGCACGGTAACGGGAAGATCCTGTTCGTCGGCGTGGGACGGCGCTGGCGCAACTTGCGCGTGCAAAGGCCCCGAGGCCACGGTGACGAGGGCGGACAGGGCAACTGCCCGCCGCTGCGGGAATGGTAGGGCCGTAAACCAGCTCATGGAATCTTGGGCTGCACCATAAAGGGCGATTTTTTGGATTGAATCCCTTATTATATGGGAATTGTCTCTCTCAACCGGTTTCCCCTGGACGTTTCATGTCTTCTTTGTATCAAAACACCCCCACTTCCGCCGAGCAGGATGCACGCCTGGCGCTGCTCACCGAATGGCTGGGCTCGCTAGACCTGGTGGAAGTCGGTTCGCGCCGCCCGGCCTCGTCGGATGCCAGCTTCCGCCGCTATTTCCGCCTGGATGTGGCGCCGGCGCTACGCGAGAAGCTGGGTGACACCCTGATCGCGATGGACGCCCCGCCCGAGCGCGAGAACGTCCCGGCCTTCATCCACGTCCAGGGCCTGCTGCAGGAAGCCGGCGTCACCGTGCCGGCGATCGTCGCGCGCGACGTCGAGCGCGGCTTCCTGCTGCTGTCGGACCTGGGCACCACCACCTACCTGCAGCGCCTCGACTCCGACAACGCCGCCTTCATGTATTCGGACGCGGTCGACGCCCTGATCAAGTTCCAGCTGCACAGCCAGCCCGGCGTGCTGCCCGAGTTCGACCGCGCCTTCGTCCTGCGCGAGATGAACCTGTTCCCGGAATGGTTCCTCGGCCGCCACCTCGGCGTTACCATGACCGAGGCCCAGCAGGCTCAGCTCGACAAGGTGTTCGAGACCATCACGAATAATGTGCTGGCCCAGCAGCAGGTGTTCATGCACCGCGATTTCCATTCGCGCAACCTGATGTTCCTCGACCAGGGCAACCCGGGCGTGCTCGACTTCCAGGACGCCGTCTACGGCCCGGTCACCTACGACCTGGCTTCGCTCCTGCGCGACGCCTACGTCCAGTGGGACGAAGAGATCGTGCTGGACTGGGTGGTGCGCTACTGGCAGAGCGCCAAGCAGGTCGGCCTGCCGGTCAATCCGGACATCGACAGCTTCTACCGCGACTTCGAATTCATGGCGCTGCAGCGCCACCTGAAAATCCTGGGCATCTTCTGCCGCCTGAACTACCGCGACAGCAAGCCGATCTACATGGGCGACCTGCCGACCGTGATGGACTACGTGCGCAAGACCGCCAACCGCTACACCGAACTGAAGCCGCTGGCGCGCCTGCTCGACGCGTTCGAGGACAAGGCGCCGCAGGTCGGCTACACCTTCTGAGCCGATAGTCGAGAAGCCCATGAAAGCCATGATCCTGGCCGCCGGACGCGGCGAGCGCATGCGTCCGCTGACGGACACCTGCCCGAAACCCCTGCTCAAGGTGCGCGGTCGCCCCCTGATTGTCTGGCACATCCTGAACCTGGTGCGCGCGGGAATCACCGAGATTGTCATCAACCACTCCTACCTCGGCCACATGATCGAGGACGAACTGGGCGACGGCAGCAAGTATGGCGCGCGCATCGCCTATTCGCACGAACCGGCCCCGCTGGAGACGGCAGGCGGGATCGCCAACGCGCTGCACCTGCTGGGCGACGAGCCTTTCGTCGCACTGTCGGGCGACATCTATGCGCCCTATTTCGACTTCACCCAGGTATTCGAGGCCTTGCCGGACAAGGACATGCTGGGCCAGCCGATCCCGCAGGACAAGCGCGACATCGCCTGGCTGTACCTGACGCCCAATCCCTGGCACAACCCGGAGGGCGACTTCGGCATGAACATGTACTCGCTCACCAACGAAGGCGATCCGAAATGGAATTTCGGGAACATCGGCGTCTACCGTCCTGAAATGTTCGACGGCATCACTCCTGGCGAGTTCGTCAAGTTCGGACCGCTGATGCGCAAGTTCATTGCGCAGGGACGCGTCGGCGGCGAAATCTACAACGGTCCCTGGGTCAACGTCGGCACCGTGCGCCAGCTCGAAGAACTGAACGCGCCGCTGGCAAAGAGGGCCGGCGCGTGAGCCCATACGCCGCCCGCCGCGCACGCCTGGCAGCAGGCATGGCGCCGGGCGCGGTGGCAGTGCTGGCCACGGCGCCGGAAGCGCTGCGCAACGGCGACAGCGAGTACCCCTACCGCCACGACAGCTATTTCTACTACCTGAGCGGCTTCACGGAACCGGAAAGCGTGCTGGTGCTGGTTGCCGCGAAAGGCGACGCACCTGCCCGTTCGATCCTGTTCTGCCGCGAGAAGAACGTCGAACGCGAGACCTGGGACGGTTTCAGGCACGGTCCGGCCGCCGCGCGCGAGGCCTTCGGCTTCGACGAAGCCTATCCGATCGCCGAACTCGACGCCCGCATGGCGCGCCTGCTGGCCGACGTCCCCGCCCTGTATTACGCGAACGCCCACAGCGCGGCCTTCGACGCCCAGGTCGCCGGCTGGATCAAAACAGTACGCGCGCAGTCGCGCAGCGGCGTCGTGGCGCCGGCGCGCATCGAGCACCTGCTGCCCCTGCTCGACGAGATGCGCCTGCTGAAGGATGCATCCGAACAGGCCTTGATGGCGAAGTCGGCCGATATCGCCGGCGCGGCCCACCTGCGCGCGATGCGCGCGGCCAAACCCGGCATGTTCGAGTACGAGATCGAGGCCGAGCTGCTCTACGCCTTCCGCAAGAGCGGCGCCCAGTTCCCGGCCTACACGCCGATCGTGGCGAGCGGCGCCAACGCCTGCATCCTGCACTACAACGCCAACAATGCGCAGACGAAGGACGGCGACCTGGTCCTGATCGACGCCGGCTGCGAATTCGACAGCTACGCCTCCGACATCACCCGTACCTTCCCGGTGAACGGCCGCTTCAGCGCGCCGCAGAAGACCTTGTACGAACTGGTGCTGCGTGCGCAGGAGGCGGCGCTCGCCGCGATCGTCCCGGGCCGCCCCTACAGCGATTTTCATGACGCCGCCGTCAGGGTGCTGGCCGAAGGGATGCTGGAACTCGGCCTGCTCGACAAGGCCAGATTCGGCAGCGTCGAGAACGTGCTCGCCGAGCGCGCCCACACCCAGTTCTACATGCACGGCACCGGCCACTGGCTGGGCCTGGACGTGCACGACGCCGGCGCCTACCGCGACCTGTCGCTCGCCGACAAACCGTCGCGCCCGCTGCTGGCCGGCATGGCGCTGACGGTGGAACCGGGCATCTACGTGCGCCCCGCGCCGGGCGTGCCCGAACAATTCTGGAACATCGGCATCCGCGTCGAGGACGACGTAATCGTCGGCGTTGGTGACAACGGCGGCGCCCGCGTACTCACGGGCGCGGCGCCGAAGACGGTGGCCGAGATCGAGGCCCTGATGGGAGCTTGAAGATGGAACAGCATCACGACACCTATGACGTGGCGATCTGCGGCGCCGGCCCGGTCGGCCTGGCGCTGGCCGCCCTGCTGGCGCGGCGCGGCATCGCGGGCAAGCGGATCGCCCTGATCGACGCCCGCGCGCTCGGCCAGTCGATTTCCGACCCGCGCTCGATCGCGCTGGCCTGGGGCAGACGCATGCTGCTCGAGGAAATCGGGGCATGGCCCTTCCCGGCTACTGCTATCCACAGCATCCACGTCTCGCGCCGCGGCCACCTCGGGCGCAGCCTGATGGACCGGGACGAACACGGCCTCGACGCCCTCGGCTACGTCACGCGCTACGGCGACGTGGTCGACGCGCTGGCGCGCGCGGTCGACCGCCTCGGTGTGGAAGTCATCCGCCCGGCGCGCGTCGCCTCGCTCGACGAAGACGCCGGCCACGTCACCCTGACGCTCGACGACGGCCGCACGCTGACGAGCCAGGTCGCGGTCGGCGCGGAGGGCGGCGTGTTCGGCCAGCAGGAAGACAAGGCGCACACGCGCGACTACGGCCAGAGCGCCGTGATCGCGCGCGTCTCGTGCAGCGGCCCGATCGCGCACCGCGCCTTCGAGCGCTTCACCGACGAAGGCCCACTGGCGCTGCTGCCGCAGGAAGGCGCCGACGGCCACCAGTACGCGCTGGTCTGGTGCGTGAAGCCGGAACGCGCCTCGGTGCTGCAGGCGATGGAAGAAAGCCGCTTCCTGGCTGAACTTAACGACGCCTTCGGCGGCCGCCTGGGCCGCTTCACGAAGGTGTCGCCGCGCATGAGCTACCCGCTCGGCCTGAACGCCGAGGCCCATGCCAGCACGCGCACCGTCGCCATCGGCAACGCTGCCCAGACCCTGCACCCGGTGGCCGGCCAAGGTCTGAACCTGGGCCTGCGCGACGCCGCCGTGCTGGCGCGGCTGCTGGCGCGCTGCCCGGGACCGGAAGGCATCGGCCGCTTCCTGGACGAACGCGCCCAGGACCGCAAGCTGACCATTGCGCTCACCGACGCCATGGCGCGCGCCTTTGTGGGCAGCGGGCCGCTGCAATCGATTCTCGGCCTGGGCCTGGCCACGCTCGACGCGGTGAAGCCGGCGCGCACGCTGCTGGCGGAAGTCATGATGTACGGCCGCCGGGGCGGGTCGTCGTTCCTGCCGCACAGGCAGGGGTAAACACTGCGTGGGCAAGCTTCTCCCACGCTTTTCCATTGATCCCGTAGGGCGGGCAAATCCTTTGCCCACGCGTTCAACTCCCGCATGCACAGCGATGCTGCCCAACAGCTTCGGCAGTCCTGCACACGCATGAAAACCGGCACGTTTTCCCTGGTCAAGCTAACCGTCAATTTTTCTTGACACCCACCTCGAGCGTCAATTAATCTTGACACATCATTCACCAAGGGAGACGTCATGACCACCGCCACGCCCACCCAGCCCGGCCCGCTCTCGCCAGAACAGCGCGCCAGTTTGCAGCAGGCAATCGAATCGACCGTCATTGCCCACGCCGCGCTGAGCGAGGCGCCCGACGCCGACCCCGACAACGCCCTGCGCCTGGCTGCGGCGAGCAGCGCCGGCGTGCAGATTTGCGAAGCCTTGCAGAAGGAAGCCGTGCAGAACGCGCGCCGCGCCGGCCGTTCCTGGGCCGAGCTCGGCGCGCTGATGGGGATCACCCGGCAGGCGGCGCAGCAGCGCTTCGCGCCGTCGGCATCGAAGGAGTGGTTCGTGCAGGAATGGGTGGCCACCCACGAGGGTCACGAGATCCTGGTGCGCAATTCCTGGAACGGCGGCATCCGCCTCTTCGTCGACGAGCAGCAGGTAGCGGAAAACCGCACGCTGTTCTCGCTCGACAAGAACAAGCCGCTGCTGTCGGCAACGTGCACACCGGCCTCCGGCAAGCCCTTCCTGGTCGAGGTGTTTGCCTATGCCCTGTTCTCGGTCAGCGTGAAGATCGTCGTCGACGGCAAGCAGGTCGGCGGCGAGGTGTTCTGAGGCCCTCTCTTCAAAGCGAGGGCGATGCGACCGGTGTCGGCGCGAAGCACAGTGCGATGGGCGAGCAGTAAGCCAGGGCCAGCACGGCGCCGCCGAGCAGGGTCGCCAGCCAGTCGATGGCGACCTTGGGGCCGGAATCGACAAAATAGGCAGCCATCGCGTACAACAGCACGCTCACCGCGATGCTCAGCAAGGAAAGGGAGCGCGACCAGGGCCGGAACAGGCATAAGCCGATCGTCGCAACAAGGCCTGCAACCAGGTTGGCTCCCGCCAGAAAGTCGAACATGCTCTGCCCCATGAGCGGCAGCAACGCACTGCGCGGCACCGGCAATTGGGGCAGGAACAAAGCGTTAAGCAGCAGGCCGACGAAAGGCAGGACGGCGGAGCCGATGACGAGGACACGGAACTGGATGGGGCTGATGGCGAGCACGGGTTTCCTGTGGTTGCTGGTGAAAGCGGCGTGTAGTTCGCCACAACGTCAATGCAGTCCTGGCGCCGATGTGATTCGAACGCGTGGACGGCAAGGCCGTCCACCCTACAGGTCTATTCGACGGCCTTCACCATCGATTCGATCACCTTCTTGGCGTCGCCGAACACCATCATTGTGTTCGGCTGGTAGAACAGGTCGTTGTCCAGGCCGGCGTAGCCGGAGGCCATCGAGCGCTTGTTGACGATGATGCTCTTGGCCTTATACGCCTCGAGGATGGGCATGCCGGCGATCGGCGACTTCGGGTCCTTGGCCGCCGGGTTCACCACGTCGTTCGCGCCCAGCACCAGCACGACGTCGGTCTGGCCGAATTCGCCGTTGATGTCTTCCATCTCGACCACCTGGTCGTAGGGCACCTCGGCTTCGGCCAGCAGCACGTTCATGTGGCCCGGCATGCGCCCGGCCACCGGGTGGATCGCGTAGCGCACGGTGACGCCGTGTTCGGTCAGCTTGTCGACCAGTTCCTTCACCGAGTGCTGGGCGCGCGCCACGGCGAGACCGTAGCCCGGCACGATGATAACCGACTCGGCATTCTGCAGGATGAAGGCGGCGTCCTCGGCCGAGCCGGACTTCACCGGGCGCTGTTCCTGCGCAGCGCCGCCGGTGGCCGCCGCCTCGCCGCCGAAGCCGCCCAGGATCACGTTGAAGAAGGAGCGGTTCATCGCCTTGCACATGATGTAGGAGAGGATCGCGCCCGACGAGCCGACCAGCGAACCGGCGATGATCAGCATCGAATTATTCAGCGAG
This sequence comes from Massilia sp. UBA2709, assembly GCA_002354135.1. GTDB lineage: Bacteria > Pseudomonadota > Gammaproteobacteria > Burkholderiales > Burkholderiaceae_D > Telluria. The sequence goes on from DEKZ01000462.1 coordinate 8,839, forward strand.
AAGCCGATGCCGGCCGCGGCCCAGCCCGAGTACGAGTTCAGCATCGACACCACCACCGGCATGTCGGCGCCGCCGATCGGGATGATGATCAGGACGCCCAGCACAAAGGAGAGCACCGCCATGATGACGAAGGGCGTCCAGGCCGGCTCCACAGCGTCGGAAAAGCAGAACACCAGGCCGAGCGCAATGATGGCAATGGCCAGCACCAGGTTCAGGATGTGCTGGCCACCGAAGCGTACCGGCGCGCCCTGGAACAGGCGGAATTTGTATTTGCCCGAGAGCTTGCCGAAGGCGATCACCGAGCCGGAGAAGGTCACGGCGCCGACGAAAGTGCCGAGGAAGAGTTCGAGCCGGTTCCCAAAGGGCAGCGCGCCGCCGCGTTCGGCAATATTGAAAGCCCAGGGCTCGGACACGGCGGCGATCGCGATGCATACCGCGGCAAGACCGATCAGCGAGTGCATCGCCGCCACCAGCTCCGGCATCTTGGTCATCTCGACCTTCTTGGCCGCATAGGCGCCGATCGCGCCGCCCACCACCACGCCCAGCAGCACCAGCGTGAAACCCATGCCGCCGCTGGTACGCTCGGCGAATTCGGCCTGCAGCTTGAAGATCAGGGCGATGGTGGTGACCACCGCGATCGCCATCCCGGTCATGCCGAAGGCGTTGCCGGCGCGCGCGGAACTTGGCGAGGACAGGCCCTTCAGGGCCTGGATGAAGCAGACCGACGCCACCAGGTAGAGCAGCGTCACCATGTTCATGCTGATGAGGTTCATGCGGCCTCCTTGGTGCTTGACGCTTCCGGCGCGGCTTTCGCCGCGGCTTTCGGCTCCTTCTTCTTGAACATCTCCAGCATGCGCTGGGTGACGAGGAAGCCGCCGAACACGTTCACGGCGGCGAGCGCCACCGCGACGGTGCCCATGACCTGGCCGAGCGCGCCTTCGGTCAGGGCCGCGGCCAGCATGGCGCCGACGATGATGATGGCGGAGATCGCGTTGGTCACCGCCATCAGCGGCGTGTGCAGCGCCGGGGTGACGGTCCAGACGACGTGGTAGCCGACGTAGATCGCCAGCACGAAGATGATCAGGTTGATGATGGTGTGGCTGATGTCCATGACGCTCTCCTTATTTGCGCAGCGTTTCGCCGTCCGTGCACAGCAGGGTCGCGCGCACGATCTCGTCTTCGCGGTCGATGAAGAACTTGTCTTCCTTGTCGATCACGAGCTTGAGGAAATCCAGTACGTTGCGCGCATACAGGGCCGAGGCGTCGGCCGCGACCAGCGCCGCCAGGTTCGGCTCGCCGATGATGTAGACGCCGTGTTTCACCACTGTCTTGCCGAGCTCCGTCAGCGGGCAGTTGCCGCCCTGCTCGATCGCCATGTCGACGATCACCGAGCCGGGCTTCATGGCCTGCACGGTTTCCTCCCTGATCAGCACCGGCGCCGCGCGGCCCGGGATCAGGGCGGTGGTGATGATGATATCGGCCAGTTTGGCGCGCTCGTGCACCAGTTCGGCCTGGCGCCGCATCCAGTCGGCCGGCATCGGCCGCGCGTAGCCGCCCACGCCCTGTGCGATCTCGCGCTCTTCCTCGGTGAGGAAGGGCACGTCGATGAACTTGGCGCCGAGCGACTCGACCTGCTCCTTCACCGGCGGGCGCACGTCGGAGGCTTCGATCACGGCGCCGAGGCGCTTGGCGGTGGCGATCGCCTGCAGGCCGGCCACGCCGACACCCATGATCAGCACGCGCGCGGCCTTGACGGTGCCGGCGGCGGTCATCAGCATGGGCATGAAGCGTTGATAGGTGTTCGCCGCCAGCATCACCGCCTTGTAGCCGGCGATGTTGGCTTGCGAGGACAGCACGTCCATCGATTGCGCGCGCGTGATGCGCGGCGCCGCTTCCAGCGCAAAGGCGGTCAGGCGCGCATTGGCCATGGCGGCCAGGTTCTCGGTATCGAAGGGGTTGAGCATGCCGACCAGGACCGTGCCCGGCTTCATGCGGGCGCGTTCGGCTTCGCTGGGGGCGCGCACCTTCAGCACCATGTCGGCGCCGAAGGCGTCCTCCGCGCTGCCGATGGTCGCGCCGGCGGCGACATAGGCTTCATCAAGGGCGGCGGCGTGAATGCCGGCGCCGGCCTGCACCACGACCTGGTGCCGGGCCGCCAGTTTCTTCACTGTTTCCGGAGTTGCTGCTACGCGGGTTTCGCCCGGCCTTGTCTCGGCCGGTATGCCGATTCTCATGCATGCCTCCCTGATGTTGATTTTCTAAATCGCAATTTATCACGTAAACATTGGATTTTTTCTACTAAGAATGGCAATCCCGGCCGACCGGCTATTTTCGAGGTAAATACGATACAGCTGGTGCATGATGCATAAGTTTTTTGTATCAAATCAACGCAAATGGCGCTTTTTTGCTGCGCTGCACACGTACCGGCGAGCAACGGTTTGCACGGCACTGTAAAATACCGGCTCATTTCCGAGGACGCGCATGACCCATACCTTCAGACCGTCAGTCACCGTTGCCGCAATCATCGAACGCGATGGCCGTTTCCTGCTGATCGAAGAGGAAACAAGCGAAGGGATCAGGCTGAACCAGCCGGCGGGTCATCTCGATCCTCACGAGTCGCTCGAGCAGGCGGTGGTGCGCGAGGCCCTGGAAGAAACGGCGCACGAATTCATTCCCGAGGCCCTGGTCGGCATGTACATGTCGCGCTACCACTCGAAGTCGCGCAATGCCGACGTCACGTATCTGCGCTTCACCTTCTGCGGCAAGGCCGGCAGGCAGTACGACCAGCCGCTCGACGACGGCATCCTGCGTACACTGTGGATGACGCGCGACGAAATCGCCGCCTGTCCGGAACGCCACCGCAGCCCGATCGTGCTGCAATGCGTGGACGATTACCTGGCGGGCAAGCGCACCGAACTGGCGCTGCTGCACACCCACCCTTCGGTGTTCGAGGGCGGGCTATCAACAACGGACGTAACATGAGCAAGAAAAAAGTCGTGATCGGGATGTCGGGCGGAGTCGACTCCTCGGTCGCGGCATGGATGCTGAAGGAACAGGGCTACGACGTGGTCGGCCTGTTCATGAAGAACTGGGAAGACGACGACGACTCCGAGTACTGTTCGTCGCGCCAGGACTGGATCGACGCGGCCAGCGTTGCCGACGTGGTCGGGGTCGACATCGAGGCCGTCAACTTCGCCGCCGAATACAAGGACCGCGTGTTCGCCGAGTTCCTGCGCGAATACCAGGCCGGCCGCACGCCGAACCCGGACGTGCTGTGCAATGCCGAGATCAAATTCAAGGCCTTCCTCGACCACGCCATGAAGCTGGGCGCCGACCTGATCGCGACCGGCCACTACGCGCGCGTGCGCCAGAACCCAGCCGGCAAGTTCGAGCTGCTGAAGGCCTTCGACCACACCAAGGACCAGAGCTACTTCCTGCACCGCCTGAACCAGGCGCAGCTCTCGAAGTCGCTGTTCCCGCTGGGAGAAATCCCGAAGACCGAAGTGCGCAAGATCGCCGAGAAGCTGCAGTTGCCGAACGCGGCGAAGAAGGACTCGACCGGCATCTGCTTCATCGGCGAGCGCCCGTTCCGCGAATTCCTGAACCGCTACCTGTCGCACAAGCCGGGCCCGATCAAGCTCGACAACGGCCAGACCGTGGGCGAGCACATCGGCCTGTCGTTCTATACGCTCGGCCAGCGCAAGGGCATCGGCATCGGCGGCCTGAAGTCGCACAAGAACGCCGACGGCACCAGCGAGCCGTGGTTCGTCGCGCGCAAGGACATCGCGACCAACACCTTGTATATCGTACAGGGCCACGACCATCCGTGGCTGCTGTCCGCCCGTCTCGAAGCAGGCCAGGCCAGCTGGATCGCAGGCGAACCGCCGGCGGGCCTGCTGTCGGCCAAGACGCGCTACCGCCAGCAGGACGTCGCTTGCGAAGTCGTCGCCGACGGCATGGAGCGTTTCGCCCTGGACTTCACCGACCCGCAATGGGCGGTCACCCCCGGCCAGTCTGCCGTGCTGTACGACGGCGACATCTGCCTGGGCGGCGGCATCATCGACGGCGCGATCAAGGCCTGATTCACCCTCGCGGAACGCCCGTTCCGCCAGCAGCACCCTCCCTGCATGCTTCCTTGTCATCTCGACAGGGAACTTGCACGCGTGTCATTTCAGAAATGCACCAATTTTGTGCATCTACAACAGTTCTGGAAATATCTCGCCTGCCTTGCCAATAGTTCATTGAGTTCAGCTTTGTAGAGCCGTTAGTCTAATTGCCCAAGTGCACTTATCGGAACACCCACGCACCGCGCGTGGCCCTTCAGCCGACAACCAGAAAACGAAGTGAACAACATGAACATCGCAAACCTGCGCATCAGGACCCGGCTGTTTGCCGGTTTCGGCATCCTGTGCGGCTTTCTCATCCTCGTCGTCGTGTTCGGCACCGCCATGCTCGGCCGCATCAACAAGGGCACCGACGTCATCGTCAACAACTACATGCCGAAGATCGAGGCATCGCACGCCGTGCTCACCGAGGTCAACAACATCTCGATCGCGCTGCGCAACATGATCATCAACGCCGACCCGGCCGACCGCCAGGTCCAGGCCGCCGAGATCGAGAAGGCGCGCAACGCGATTGCCGCCACCTACGACAGGCTCAAGCGCACCATCGTCAGCGAAGAAGGCAAGGCGCTGCTGCATCAGGGTCTCGATTACAACACACAAGCCACGGCGGCCCAGGACGAGCTGATGCGCCGCCTCCAGGCCGGGGAGACCGAACAGGCAGCCGTCTACCTCAAAAACGCATACCGTCCGCTGCTCGTCGAATACCGCAAGGCGCTGGACGGCCAGATCGCCATGCAGAAGAGACTGGCCGCCAGGGCGGTGGCCGACGCCGAAGCGACCTACGCGAACACACTGCGCCTGATGATGGGCCTGAGCGCGGCGATCCTGGCGCTGGCCGCCGTCATCGCCTGGCGCATCACGGCCTCGATCACGGCGCCGGTGGCGCGCGCGCTGGCGGTGGCCGAGACGGTCGCGGGCGGCGACCTGACCAGCCGCATCGAGGTCACCACCCGCGACGAACTCGGCCAGCTCCTGCATGCGCTCAGGAAGATGAACGACAGCCTGCTGTCCACCGTCTCGACGGTACGCAGCGGCACCGAGATGATCGCGACCGCCTCGGCCCAGGTCGCGGCCGGCAGCCTCGACCTGTCCTCGCGCACCGAG
>DEKZ01000264.1 GCA_002354135.1 Massilia sp. UBA2709
TCTTCTCGGCGTCGTCGGCGCCCGGCGCCTTGATCGCCTCGCGCGCCGCGGCCTCGGGCGACTTCTCTTCCGGCTTGGTCAGTTCGTCTTCCGGCTTGAAGGGGAAGCGGGTTCCCGGCTGCAGCGCCAGCGCGTAGACGCCGACGCGCTTGTCGAACACCGGCCCCATGTTGCGGTCGCCCCAGGGCGAGTTGTTCCCCAGGTTGAAGTGGCGCGCCGACAGGAAGTAGAGCCACTTCCCGTCCGGCGAGAAGACCGGCGAGTTGGCCTCGAAGCGGTCAGTAGTCACGAAGCTCATCTGGCGGCTCGCCAGGTTGTACATGCCGATCTGGTTACGCTGCTCCATGCTGCCGACGCGGACAAACGCCAGGTTGCGGCTGTCCGGCGACCACACAACCTGGTCGGGCTGGTCCAGGCCCGCCTGGCCGGCGTCGTCGATGACGACGTTGGTTTTCTTGTCCAGGTCGAGCAGCCAGGTGCGGCCTTTCTTGTCGGTGTGGGCCAGCCAGCGACCGTCCGGCGACGGGTAGAGGTTGGCGCGATGCGACGCGCCGTCCATGGTCAGGCGCTCGCCCTTGCCCGAGCCGTCCGCCGCGTAGCGCCAGATTTCGTTCTCGCCGCTGGCGTCGACGATGGCATAGACCCATTTGTCGTCATGGCTGAAGACGGCGCTGCGGGCGCGCGCGCCGTCGGGAACGGCGATCTCGACGCGGCGATAGTTGCCGGTGCCGGCAATCGTCACGCGGCCACGCGCGGTGATCACGATGCGCTCGGCCTTGTTGGCCGGCTCGATGCTGGTCAGCGCATCGAGCGGCGACTTCACGCGGCGCAGCCGCTGCTGGTCGAAGTCCGACAGCAGGCTGGCGTTCAGGCGCGTATCGGTCCCGCTGGCAATGTCGAACACGCGCAGGTCGGCGCCGAGCTGGTACGCGATGCGGCCGTCGCCCAGCGAGGCGGTGCGCACATCCCATTCCTTGTGGCTGGTGAGCTGGCGGCGGTCGGAGCCGTCCGGCCGGGAAGACCAGATGTTGTCGGCGCCGCCCGCATCGCTGATGAAGTACAGACGTCCTTGCCACCACATGGCGCGGCGGTTGTTGGCGCTGTCACCCTTGAACAGTTGCTGGGCTTCGCCTTTCGAGCCGAGCTCGTAGCGCCACAGTTGGGCGACCGCGCCGCCGCGGTAGGACTTGACGTTATCGTTCGTCATCGACAGGCCCATGCGCGTGAAGTATACGGTGCGGCCGCTGTCGTCGAGCACGGCGTCGTTGGCGTCGGCCAGGGGCAGCACGCGGCGCGTCATCTTCACGGGATCGAGTGCGGCCACGACGCGGTGCTTGGACGGGCCGACCGAATTCTCGGTGCTCACCAATACCTCGCCCTGCGCGGTCCATCCCAGCACCGTGACGCCGCCGTTCTCGAAGGTGATGCGCTTGGGCAGGCCGCCCTCGATCGGCATCACATAGGCTTCCTGCGCGCCTTCATAGGACGCGGCAAAAGCCACGAACTTGCCGTCGTGCGAGATGGCGGCGTGGGTTTCGGCATTCGGGTGGGTGGTCAGGCGCGTGGCCTTGCCGCCGTTGACAGTCGTGCGCCACAGGTCGCCTTCGGCCGTGAAGACGATGGTGTCGCCGCGCACGGCGGGGAAACGGAAGTAAGGATCGGCGGCGGCAGCCTGGCTGCCGATCAGCGCCAGCGACAGCGCGAGGATGGTGCGGGACACGTTCATGGACAAGGTGGCAAGGGTTGCAAAAGAGCATCAGTTTGCCACAGCGCGCGGATGAGTTGACGTGCATACAAGCAAAAAAACCTGCCAACCGCGCTACGTGGAAGCGTATCGATGCACCCGGTACATAACCGTAGGGTGGGCCCTCCGTGCCCACGCGTTACGTGCCTATCCGAAGCCAGAGGCCGTGACGATTCGCTCCGCGACGTAACAATGATCGCGGGCGCTAAGGAGATGCTTCTTGAACCGCTGTTGGAACACATCGTCCGCGTCGATCCAATGCATCAACAATGCGCGTAGTTCCGCGTGGGCACGGAGTGCCCACCTTACGGACCGCGACCGCTAATGGTGCACGGGCATAAAAAAACCGCGCACAAGGCGCAGTTTTTTGTAGAGCATCGACATTACTCGATCTCGACCGTCTCGGCCGGAGCCGGCGGCGGCAGGGCGTCGCCTTCCGGGAACTCGAGGACGACGTCGTCCTTCTCGTTCAGGTCCACCGTGACGCGGCCACCGTTGACCAGGCGGCCGAACAGCAGCTCGTCGGCCAGGGCCTTGCGGATCATGTCCTGGATCAGGCGCGACATCGGGCGGGCGCCCATCTGCGGATCGAAGCCCTTCGAGGCCAGGAACTTGCGCAGCTTCTCGGAGAAGATGGCTTCCACCTTCTTCTCGTGCAGCTGCTCTTCCAGCTGCATGAGGAACTTGTCCACGACACGCAGGATGATTTCCTCGTCCAGCGCGCGGAAGCTGATGATCGCGTCCAGGCGGTTGCGGAACTCCGGCGTGAACATGCGCTTGATGTCGGCCATCTCGTCGCCGGTCGCACGCGCGTCCACGAAGCCCACCGAGCGCTTGGTCAGGCTCTCGGCGCCCGCGTTCGTGGTCATGATGATGATCACGTTGCGGAAGTCGGCCTTGCGTCCGTTGTTGTCGGTCAGCGTACCATGGTCCATCACCTGCAGCAGGATGTTGAAAATGTCCGGGTGGGCTTTTTCAATCTCGTCCAGCAGCAGCACCGCGTGCGGCTTCTTGGTGATGGCTTCGGTCAGCAGGCCGCCCTGGTCGAAGCCGACGTAGCCCGGCGGCGCACCGATCAGGCGCGACACGGCGTGGCGCTCCATGTACTCGGACATGTCGAAGCGGATCAGCTCGATGCCGAGGATGAAGGCCAGCTGCTTCGCGACCTCGGTCTTGCCGACGCCGGTCGGACCCGAGAACAGGAAGGAGCCGATCGGCTTGTCCTGCTTGCCGAGGCCGGCGCGCGCCATCTTGATCGCCGAGGCCAGCGCATCGATCGCCGGATCCTGGCCGAAGACGACGTTGCGCAAATCGCGATCGATCGTCTGCAGCTTGCTGCGGTCGTCCTGGTTGACGGTCTGCGGTGGAATACGCGCGATCTTGGCGATGATTTCCTCGATCTCGGTCTTGCCGATGGTCTTCTTCTGCTTCGACTTCGGCAGGATGCGCTGGGCGGCGCCTGCTTCATCGATGACGTCGATCGCCTTGTCGGGCAGGTGACGGTCGTTGATGAAGCGTGCCGCCAGTTCGGCCGCGGTGGAGAGCGCCGACGACGAATACTTCACGCCGTGGTGCTCTTCGAAGCGCGACTTCAGGCCACGCAGGATCTGCACGGTCTGCTCGACCGAGGGCTCGTTCACATCCACCTTCTGGAAGCGGCGGCTCAGGGCATGGTCCTTCTCGAACACGCCGCGGAATTCCGTGAACGTGGTCGCGCCGATGCACTTGAGCTGGCCGTTGGCCAGGGCAGGTTTCAGCAGGTTCGAGGCGTCGAGCGTGCCGCCCGATGCGGAACCGGCGCCGATGATCGTGTGGATCTCGTCGATGAACAGGATGCCGTTCGGCGTGTCCTTCAGTTGCTTGAGGACGGCCTTCAGGCGTTGTTCGAAGTCGCCGCGGTACTTGGTGCCGGCCAGCAGCGCGCCCATGTCCAGCGAATACACGACGGCATTCTGCAGGATCTCGGGCACGTCTTCCTGGACGATGCGCCACGCGAGCCCTTCCGCGATCGCGGTCTTGCCGACACCGGCTTCGCCCACGAGCAGCGGATTGTTCTTGCGGCGGCGGCACAGGATCTGGATCACGCGATCCACTTCCTCTTCGCGACCGATCAGCGGATCGATCTTGCCGTCGGCGGCCGACTTGTTCAGGTTCTGGGTGAACTGGTCGAGCGGGCTTTCCTTCGTCGCGCCTTCGACCTGGGCCTCTTCCACGCCTTCCGACGCCTTCTGGCTGTCGATCTGCTGGTCCTTGCGCACGCCGTGCGAGATGAAGTTCACCACGTCGAGTCGGGTCACGCCCTGCTGGTGCAGGTAGTAAACGGCATGCGAGTCCTTCTCGCCGAAGATCGCCACCAGCACATTCGCGCCCGTGACTTCCTTCTTGCCGTTCGACGCCGACTGCACATGCATGATCGCGCGCTGGATCACGCGCTGGAAGCCGAGCGTCGGCTGGGTGTCGACCTCGCCCGTGCCCGGCACGGTCGGGGTGTTGTCACCGATAAAATTGGTCAAGGTCTTGCGCAGATCATCGATGTTGACCGCGCATGCACGCAGGACTTCAGCGGCCGAGGGATTATCGAGGAGCGCAAGCAGCAGGTGCTCCACGGTAATGAACTCGTGCCGTGCCTGTCGAGCTTCGACAAAGGCCATGTGTAGGGATACTTCAAGTTCCTGCGCAATCATACTTCCTCCATCACGCATTGCAGGGGGTGCCCTGCCTTACGTGCATGCGTTAAGACAAACTCCACTTTGGTACACGCTATATCTTTGGAAAACACGCCGCACACACCTTTGCCGTGACGGTGTACGGAAAGCATGATCTGCGTTGCCGTCTCGCGATCCTTGTTGAAGTACTCCTGAATGATAGCGACCACAAACTCCATCGGCGTGTAGTCGTCATTCAGCAACGCCACCTGATACAGGGGCGGTGGTTTTACGATCTGCCGCTCCAGCAGCTGTTCGGTATCGTGCTTGGTTGCCATGGACGTATTCTAATGCTTTCAAGGATGATGCAAAGCGGAAAGATCAGATCAACTCGATCAGCTCACTTCGACTCGCCTTCAATCTTACTTGTTTTCCGTTGAAAGCGCAGATGGCGTTCCGATTGCAGAAATCAAGAGCTGGCTTTACAGGTCGTGTGAAGAATTTAGCAACACATAGCGCAAAGGGCTTGACTTACAAGATTAGTCCATCAACAATGCAAACATTGACATGTACTTATGTACTTGTTGATAAGAAGTGAGCAGGCTGAGGAGGGGGCAAGAAGCTTCTTGCTTTTATGGCTCGTGTGATTTGTTTATATTTGAAAGTTCTTTTATGGCAACTGGTACTGTTAAGTGGTTCAATGATTCCAAAGGCTTTGGCTTCATCACTCCAGATGACGGCGGCGAGGATCTGTTTGCACACTTCTCCGCAATCAACATGAACGGTTTTAAGACCCTCAAAGAAGGTCAGAAAGTCCAATTCGAAGTCACGCAAGGCCCTAAAGGCAAGCAAGCTTCCAACATCCAGGGCATGTAATCATCCCTGCGGAAGCACGCTAAGAACCCCGCCCCGGCGGGGTTTTTTTTCGTCTGGCTATATTGATGGCGTGATTCTCCCGGCATATGGGCCCGGCCCTCCAAAAGAAAAGCCCCGCCTTTCACGGGCGGGGCTTTCGATCCAGATCAATTGACTGTGTGATTACTGCATCTGCTCGATCATCACGTCGCCAAAGCCCGAGCACGATACCTGGGTCGCGCCTTCCATCAGGCGGGCGAAGTCATAGGTGACGCGTTTCGACTGGATCGCCTTTTCCATCGCCGAAATGATCAGGTCGGCTGCTTCCGTCCAGCCCATATGACGCAGCATCATTTCGGCCGAGAGGATCAGCGAACCGGGATTCACGTAATCCTTGCCGGCGTACTTCGGCGCAGTGCCATGGGTGGCCTCGAACATCGCGACCGAATCCGACATATTCGCGCCCGGCGCGATGCCGATGCCGCCGACCTGGGCCGCCAGTGCGTCCGAGATATAGTCCCCGTTCAAATTCAGGGTTGCAATTACGCTGTATTCTGCCGGACGCAGCAGGATCTGCTGCAGGAAGGCGTCGGCGATCGAATCCTTGATGACGATGTCGCGCCCGGTCTTCGGGTTCTTGAACTTGCACCATGGGCCGCCGTCGATCAGCTCGGCGCCGAATTCGCGCTGCGCCAGGGCATAGCCCCAATCGCGGAAGCCGCCTTCGGTGTACTTCATGATGTTGCCCTTGTGAACCAGGGTCACCGAGGGCTTGTCGTTGTCGATCGCGTACTGGATGGCCTTGCGCACGAGGCGCTCGGTGCCTTCGCGCGAGACCGGCTTGATGCCCAGGCCAGAGGATTCCGGGAAGCGGATTTTGCGGACGCCCATTTCATTGGTCAGGAAGTCGATCAGTTTCTTGACGCCTTCCGAACCTTCGGCCCATTCGATGCCGGCATAGATGTCTTCCGAGTTCTCGCGGAAGATGACCATGTCGGTCTTCTCGGGCTGCTTCAGCGGCGAGGGTACGCCGGCGAAATAGCGCACCGGGCGCAGGCAGACGTAGAGGTCGAGTTCCTGGCGCAGGGCCACGTTGAGCGAGCGGATGCCACCGCCCACCGGCGTGGTCAGCGGGCCCTTGATCGAGACCACGTATTCCTTGACCGCCTCCAGGGTTTCCGGCGGCAGCCATACGTCCGGGCCATAGACATTGGTCGACTTCTCGCCGGCATAGATTTCCATCCAGTGGATCTTGCGCCGGCCGCCGTAGGCCTTGGCCACCGCCGCGTCGACCACCTTGAGCATGACCGGGCTGATGTCCACGCCGGTGCCGTCGCCCTCGATGTAGGGGATGATGGGGTTATCTGGTACAGTCAGCGAAAAGTCGGCGTTGACGGTGATCTTCTGGCCGTCGGCGGGTACGTTGATATGCTGGTACATCGTGTTCTCCAAAATGGTCGCACGGCAGGCTGCAATGCCACAGCCTCAGGCATGGTCTGCGAACTACATTACAATAGTGGCTGCGAGTCTTGTATAAGACATCATGTTGTCTCTTGCATTATGCACCAGTATCGTGCCCCGCGCCACGCCCGGCACCCAGTCCCGATTCACTCCCCCTCTTCCATGTCCCTCATCCTCTTCAACAAGCCCTTCCAGGTCCTGTGCCAGTTCAGCCCGCAGGAAGGCCGCGAATCGCTCGCCGACTACATCAAGATTCCGAACATCTATCCGGCCGGCCGGCTCGACGCCGACAGCGAGGGCCTGATGCTGCTGACCGACGACGGCAAGCTGCAGCACAAGATCGCCCACCCCGACCACAAGGAAGCCAAGACCTACCTGGTGCAGGTGGACGGCCTCGCCGACGCCGCGGCGCTCGCGCGCCTGCAGGCCCCGCTCGACCTGGGCGACTTCGTGACCAAGCCCTGCCGCGCGGTGCGCATCGCCGAGCCCGAATGGCTGTGGCCGCGCAATCCGCCGATCCGCGCGCGCGCGGACAAACCGACCAGCTGGATCGCGATCACGCTCGAGGAAGGCAAGAACCGGCAGGTGCGGCGCATGACCGCGGCGGTCGGCCTGCCGACGCTGCGGCTGGGGCGCAGCAGCATCGGGCCGTTTTCTCTGGCGACGCATCCCTTGATGCCGGGGGAATATGTGGAGGTGCCGGTGGCGGAATTGCGCAAATAAACCCGTAGGGTGGACGGCTCTGCCGTCTACCCTACGTCCCTTCGTTTGACGCTTCCCGTCAAATAAAAACCCGCCGGGCCCTTTCGGGCCGGCGGGTTTTCTTTTACTTCCAGCTGCGCGGCAGCGCCGCGCACACTTCCCTATCAGGCGATGGTTTCCAGCGCGCTGTTGAAGGTCGCGCTAGGACGCATGACGGCTTTCACCTTGGCGTCGTCGGCCTTGTAGTAGCCGCCGATGTCGACCGGCTTGCCCTGCACTTCCAGCAGCTCGGCAACGATCTTCTGCTCGTTTTCAGCCAGGGTCTTGGCCAGCGGCGCGAAGTGGGCTGCCAGTTCGGCGTCCTCGGTTTGCGCGGCCAGTTCCTGGGCCCAGTACAGCGACAGGTAGAACTGGCTGCCGCGGTTGTCGAGCTCGCCGGTCTTCGGCGACGGCGACTTGCGGTTGTCCAGCAGCTTGCCGGTTGCGGCGTCGAGCGTCTTGGCCAGGACCTTGGCCTTGGCGTTGCCGGTCTTGATGCCGAGGTCTTCCAGCGAGACGGCCAGCGCCAGGAATTCGCCCAGCGAGTCCCAACGCAGGTGGTTCTCTTCGACCAGCTGCTGCACGTGC
>DEKZ01000266.1 GCA_002354135.1 Massilia sp. UBA2709
GTGGCGGCGAACAGGGCGTCGACGTCGGATTTCTGGCTGACGTCGGAGACGGTGAAGCGGGCGGCGTCGCCCAGGGCCGCGGCTGCGGCCGCGCCTTCGGGACGCACGTCGGCCAGCATCACGCGCGCGCCTTCGCGCACCAGGCGCTGGGCGCAGGCCAGGCCGATACCCTGGCTGGCGCCGGTCACGAGAGCGGTCTTGTTGGCGAGTTTCATGGCGAATCTTTCACGGGTTCTGAAAGCGCCGATTGTACCGCCCGTATGGGTAAATCAAGAGCGCCCGACAACACCTCCAGGGCAAGGGATGCGCCTCCCGACGCAGCGCCGCAGCGGCGGACCGCGGAGACAGTACGAGCGTACGGCGAGACGATGCAACCCAGCCATGGAGGTGTTGCCAGGCGCCCTAGATCATGATCGGTTTGTCGGGCAGTTCATTGGGCCGGTCGCCATTGGCCGGGAAGTGTTCGCGCAGCAGCGAATTGACCTGCTCGATCGCCGCCAGCGAGGCCTGGTGGAAGTCGCCGCGGCGAAAGCCCTCGGTCATGGTGCGGCACACGGCCTGCCAGGTGGCGGCGTCGATCTTGCGGTCGATGCCGCGGTCGGCCACGATGTCGACCTTGTGGTCGGCCAGGTTCACGTAGATCAGCACGCCGCAATTGTCCTCGGTGTCCCAGACGCCGTAGTCGGCGAACAGGGCGAGGGCACGCTGGCGGTTGGTCACGCCGTCCCAGATCTCGTCGGTGGGCAGGGCTTTCTCGACGATGAAGCGCACTTCGCCGCGGTGGGTGCGCTCGCCGGCGGTGATGGCTTCGGCCACGGCAGTGAGGGTGTCATCGGAAAAGGCGCGCCGCGCGGCGGCCTTGGTGCTCTGCCAGTGGCGCAGCACGCGCCCCAGGCGTTCGCCGAACGATGCTTGCGTTGCTTTCGTCATTACCAGTCTCCCGAGGCGCCGCCGCCGTCGAAGGTGCCGCCGCCGCCCGAAAAGCCGCCGCCGCCGAAACCGCCGCCGCCACCCGAAAAGCCGCCGAAGCCGCCACCGCCGCCCCGGCTCATGTTGCCGATGATGTTACCGAGGATGAAACCGGTGGCGCCGCTGCCCCAGCCGCCGCGCGACAGGCGCGTGCGGCGCGGGCGGAACATCGAGCGCACCAGCATGAAGCCGAACACCAACATCAGGATACCGAACATACCGACCCCGCCTCCCTCGTCATTGTTCCCCGCCGGCGCTACCTGCTGGGCCGGCGCGGGAAATCGCTCCCGGTTCAGCAGCGTGGCGATGGCGCCCACGCCTGCGACCAGGCCCTCGTAGTAATGGTTTTGCCGAAAGTGCGGCGCAATCGTGTCCTGCAGGATGCGCTTGGACTGGGCGTCGGTCAGCACGCCCTGCACGCCGCGTCCGGCCTCGATGCGCAGGCGGCGCAGCGAACTCGGGTTGTCGCGCGCGACCAGCAGCAGCACGCCGTCGTCCACGCCCTTGCGCCCCAGCTTCCAGGCGTCCGCCACGCGGATGCTGAACTGCTCGATCGCTTCCGGCTCGGTCGATTTCACCAGCAGGACCGCGATCTGGCTGCCGGTTTTCGCCTCGTAGTCGGTGAGCACCGCCTCCAGGCGCTGGTGCTGGCTGGCGTCGAGCATGCCGGCCTCGTCGGTCACATGGCCGGCCAGGGGCGGCACCTCCTTGAGCTGCGCCTGGGCCGGTCCGGCCAGCATGCAGGCCAGCGTACTGGCCAGCACATACAGCCACAGGCTGCGCAGGATAGTCATCGCGTGCCGGCCTTATTTGCCGAAGTCGACCGTGGGCGCGGTCGAGATCGCTTTTTCGTTCTCGACCGTGAACGAAGGCTTGGCCTCGTAGCCGAACATCATGGCCGTCAGGTTGGTCGGGAACTTGCGCACGGTGACGTTGTAGTCCTGGACCGAGGCGATGTAGCGCTGGCGGGCCACCGTGATGCGGTTTTCGGTGCCCTCGAGCTGCGACTGCAGGTCGCGGAAACTCGTGTCCGCTTTCAGGTCGGGATATTTTTCGGACACGGCCATCAGGCGCGACAGCGCGCCCGACAGTTCACCCTGCACCTGCTGGAACTTCTGGAAGGCCTGCGGGTTGTTCAGCACTTCCGGCGTGATCTGGAAGCTCGTGGCCGCGGCGCGGGCGCGCGTGACCGCCTCCAGGGTCTCGCGTTCGTGCGAGGCATAGCCCTTGACCGTGTTCACCAGGTTCGGGATCAGGTCGGCGCGGCGCTGGTACTGGTTGACGACCTCGCCCCAGGCCGCCTTGGTGGCTTCGTCCTTGGTCTGGAATTCGTTGTAGCCGCAGCCGGAGAGCAGGGAACCGGCCAGCAGGGCGCCGGCCACGAGCCGGGCCCAGCGGGAGAAAACGGAAGTCGTCATCATGTGCTTGTCCATACGAGTTGTCGAATGAATAAAATATAACCCAAGTCCCTGTGCGCCAGTCGCACGGCCGCGCCCGGAGGCGACTGCGGTGCGGGCGACAGGTACAATATTGGGTTTGCAATGACACTGTTACAAGGGGCCCGACGTGAATTTCATCAATAAGCTAACCGCAGCCTGGACCCGCAACGATTCGCTGCTGTGTGTCGGGCTGGACCCCGACCTGGCGCGTTTCCCGGCCGACCTGCAGGCCGCACCGGACGGGATTGTCCGCTTCTGCAAGGCGATCATCGACGCCACCGCCGACCTGGCCTGCGCCTTCAAGCCCCAGATCGCCTATTTCGCGGCGCTGGGCGCGGAAGACCAGCTCGAAGAGATCTGCCGCTACCTGCGCGAGACCTATCCGCACATCCCGCTGATCCTCGACGCCAAGCGCGGCGACATCGGCGCCACTGCCCGCCAGTACGCACGCGAAGCATTCGACCGCTACGGCGCGGACGCGGTGACGGTCAACCCCTACATGGGCTTCGATTCGGTCGAGCCCTACATGGAATGGGCGGACCGCGGCGTGATCGTGCTGTGCCGCACCTCGAACGCGGGCGGCTCGGACCTGCAGTTCCTCGACGTCGGCGGCCAGCCGCTCTACCAGCACGTGGCGCGCCTGGTGGCCGAGAAATGGAACCGCAACGGACAATGCGCGCTGGTGGTCGGCGCGACCTTCCCGGAAGAGCTGGCCCAGGTGCGCGCCATTGTCGGCGACATGCCGCTGCTGGTGCCGGGCATCGGCGCCCAGGGCGGAGACGTGGCGGCGACCGTGCGTTCGGGCCGGACCGCGAACGGGATGGGGATGATGATCAACTCCTCGCGCGCGATTTTGTATGCGGCGCCGCAGGAGGGCGAGGATTTCGCGGCGGCGGCAAGGCGCGTGGCGCAGGAGACGCGCGATGAGATCAATCGGTATCGGGGGTGATCGTTTGAGCGGGGCTGGGCGTTGATTGTCCGGTTCCCGTTTGAAGGGGCGTAGGGCTGTTGCCTGCCCTGTTATTGGTGCGCATGATCCGCGTGGGCACAAGTGCCCACCCTACGGGATGCGTTCCTGGCGAGCTCATGCGAAAACCTGGTAGAGCTCGCCGATAGCGCCTCCCGTAGGGTGGGCTCTCGAGCCCACGCGGATTCAGCATACCGATAGCGGCACAGGCAACAGCCCCACACTGCCCGCACACCGCCCGGACTTACCTCAATACCTCTCCGGCGCAATCATCTCCACATAGTCATACAGCGCGCCCAGGATCTCCTGCGCCCGCTCGTCCGCCGTTTCCGACAGCGCGTCGATCTCGCCGAACAACTGGTCCACCGTGCGCGCGTTGCCCGCGCCGTCGTAGAGCCGCGCCGCGCGGTGCTCTTCCCACTGCTGCATTTCCGCCTCGTTCAGGGTGTGCGGGAAATTGCGGGCGCGGTAGCGGAACAGCAGGTCGGCCAGGCGCTCGTCTTCGAAGGAAGGACGCATGCCCGCCAGGCGTTCCGGCGCTTCGAAACGGATCGATTCCAGCTTGCGCCGGTCGCCGTTGCTGACGAAGCCGCCGTACAGGTCCTCGTCGACGTCGGTGTCGCTGCTTGCCGCCGGCTTCTGGAATACTTCGGCCCAGACCGCTTTCATGTCCGGCCCGCGCGCGGCCAGCTGGGCGTGCGCGTGGTGCTGGGCGACGTCGATGCCCCAGCGTTCGGCCATGGTCACGCTCAGGGTTTTCAGGTTGCCGACCAGCATGGGCGACTTGTTCAGGTGCACGCTCTTGATCGGCAGGCGCGTCACGCCTTCCGGCAGCTCGCTGCTGCGCGTGAACATGCGCAGGCGGATGGTCTCGACGTCCATCGCGAACAGTTCCGACGGATTGTGGCGGCAGTCCCAGACCAGGATCTCGTTCTTGTTCGACGGATGCTGGGCCAGCGGCCAGACCAGGCCCAGGCAGCCCTGTTCGGCCGGGAACATGCCCGACACGTGGAGGAAAGGCTGGCGCATCGACGGGTCGAGGTGCAGGCCCATCTCTTGCGCCACCCGGTCCTTGCGCCGCAGTTCGAGGCAGAAGTCGAAGAGTTTCGGCTGCTTGCTGCGGATCAGGCGCGCCAGGGCGATGGTGGCGCGCACGTCCGACAGCGCGTCGTGGGCCGATTCGTGCGCCAGGCCGTTGGCGGCGCTCAGGTCTTCCAGGCGGAAGCTCGGGCGGCCATCCGGGTGGCGCGGCCATTCGATGCCGTCGGGGCGCAGCGCATAGGCCATGCGCACCACGTCGAGCAGGTCCCAGCGTCCGCAATTGTTCTGCCACTCGCGCGCGTACGGATCGATCAGGTTGCGCCAGAACAGGAAGCGGGTCACCTCGTCGTCGAAACGGATCGTGTTGTAGCCGACACCGATGGTGCCCGGTTCGCTGAAGGCGGCTTCCACCTGGCGCGCGAATTCGTGCTCGGGCACGCCGCGTTCCAGGCACGCCTGCGGCGTGATGCCGGTGATCAGGCAGGACTGCGGGTCGGGCAGGTAGTCGCTTGCCGGCTGGCAGTAGAGCATGACCGGTTCGCCGATCTCGTTGAGTTCGGCATCGGTGCGGATGGCGGCGAACTGTGCCGGACGGTCGCGGCGCGGTTGCGCGCCGAAGGTTTCATAGTCGTGCCAGAGGAAGGTGTGCGTGCTCATCGAAGTCGGTGTGGTGGGTCCGCACGGATTGTCGGTGCCGGGCCCCGATCCGTCAACCGCTCAGCTCACAGGCTCACGCAATTGCGCCCGGCTTCCTTGGCGCGGTAGAGGGCGGCGTCGGCCGCTTCGATCAGCGCCGTTTCGTCGCCGTCCGGGTCGAGCACGGCCACGCCGAAGCAGGCCGTCAGGTGGGGCATCGGCACCCGCATGTCGGGGAAGAGCACGACCTGGCGCATCTGCTGGCAGAGGCGGTCGGCCACCATCTGGGCCAGCTCGCCGCTGGTGTCGGGCAGCACCGCCATCAGTTCCTCGCCGCCATAGCGCACCGCAAAGTCGGACGGGCGCAGGCCGTCGCGGATGACGTTCGCGGCCGCGCTCAGGGCGGCGTCGCCGATCAGGTGGCCGTGGGTGTCGTTGAATTTCTTGAAGTTGTCGAGGTCGACCATGAGCAGGGCCAGCGGGCTGCCCTGGGTGCGTGCACGCGCCACCAGCTTCGGCAGCATGTCGGCCAGCCAGGTGCGGTTGTACAGGCCCGTCAGGGTGTCGTTCAGCGACAGCTGGCGGTAGAACTCGCCGAGCTTCTGGCGCCGCCGCAGCAGGGCGTTGGCGGCGCGGATGCGGAAAGAGAGCAGGCGCAGCAGGTTGCGCGCCACCGCGTTCGAGTGGTCGATCAGTTCCCAGGCCAGGTCCGACTCGATCACCAGCAGGCGGCTGTCCTCGACCGCGCGCACGGCGTCGAGGTTGACGGCATCGTCCAGCACCGATTGTTCGCCCACGCTTTCGCCCGCCAAAATGCGGTTGACGCTGCCGTCCGACGCCCCGGCGTGGCCGTCGGTCTCGACTTCCAGCATGCCGGCGAGCACGATGTACAGGCGCGCCCGCACCGTGTCCTCGATGGGTTCGCCCGCGGCGACCCGCACCACCTCGCAATCGGCGAGCGCGCTGGCCGTGGCGGCCGCGTCGGCATCACGAAACAGTTGCAGGTCCTCGACCTTGTAGCCCGACTGTGCAAAGTTACCGATGTATTCCAAGACGTCATCCTCCCAGTGCTCGCTGGCGCAGTGTAAATCAAATGGCATGATAAACCATCACGCATGCCTGCTCGACTGGCGTTTCAGAAACATCGGTGTTCCAATAGCGGCATGAATTCACCCACATCCCATCCCGCCGACCCGCAGCTGATCGATGCGCTCGGCGTCCGGCACGCGCCCGCACCCGGGGCGCGCATCGTCTCGCTCGTGCCTTCGATCACCGAGCTGCTGTGCGACCTGGGGCTGGCCGGCCAGCTGGTCGGCCGCACCGGGTTCTGCATCCATCCGGCGCAGGTGGTGCAGGCGATCCCCAAGGTCGGCGGCACCAAGGACGTGAACATCGAGAAGATCCGCAAGCTGGCGCCGACCCACCTGGTGGTGAACATCGACGAGAACGAAAAGCCGACCGTCGAGGAACTGGCGACCTTTGTGCCGAACATCGTCGTCACCCATCCGCTGGCGCCACGCGACAATCTGGCGCTGGCGCGGCTGATGGGTGGGATATTCGGCGTGGCGGAACAGGCCGAGGCCTGGTGCGCGGCCTTCGAGGCCGAGTACGCGGCGCTGAAATCGCAGGCGCCCGGGCCGGCGCGCACCGTGCTGTACTGCATCTGGCAGGACCCCTGGATGAGCGTGTCGGACGACACCTATATCGCGCGCATGCTGGGCGAACTGGGCTGGAGCGTGCCCGTGCTGGGCGAGGCGAGGTATCCCCGTTTCGCCTGGTCCGATGCGCTGGTGGCGGGGCTGGACGCGGTCCTGCTGTCGACCGAGCCCTACCGCTTCACCCAGGCGCACGCGGATGCGCTCGAGAAGCAGATCGGCATTCCGGTCTTCCTGGTCGATGGGGAAATGATGTCGTGGTACGGGAGCCGTGCCCTGGCCGGCCTGCGTTACCTGCGCGAGGTGAGGGCGATGGTGGAAGGCGAGACGCCGGCCTGATTCCGGCCGGCGTGCTTGCAGGGTGCGGCGCTCTTGAAACGCCGCGGTGTCAGCGCATCAGGCGCCGCTGGTCAGGTTCTTGTCGGACAGGGCGTCCGGCACGGCCTCGACCGGAGGCGCCTCGTGGCGGCCCTTGTCGTTCAGGCGGCCGATGGTGCTGTCCAGGGCGCGCGCCAGCTTGCTGCTGGCATTCTTGATCGACTGGCGCAGGTCGGTGGAGTGATCGTGCACGACGACCGGCTGGTAGCCGCGCATGCGCGCTTCCATCGTGCAGCCATTGCCGCCGTCGGCCTGCTTTTCGCGGTTTTCATTGGTCAGGTGGACTTCGACGCCGGTGAGGTAGTCCTCGAAGCGGCCGATGGCGGCGCGCAGCACGGTGTCGACGTGTTCGTCCAGGCCCTGGTGGTTTTCGATGGTGCGGTCGGTGTTGACGTTGATTTGCATAAATAAGCTCCGTATTCATCTGTTCTGGAGCCGATCTTACGCTTTTTGCCATTTTCGGCGCGCCCGGCTGGCGCCGCTCAGGCCTCTCGTTCTTTCTTTTCGAGATGGGGGAAACGGTCCATCTTCGACAGCACCGGGAACAGCACCGCCCACAGGCCGGTCACCGCGAGCGTGGCGGCGCCGCCGAGCAGGATCGCACGCACCAGGCCGAACCAGCCGGCGGTGATGCCCGACTCGAATTCGCCCAGCTCGTTCGAGGCGCCGATGAAGACCGAGTTCACGGCGCTGACCCGGCCGCGGATCTCGTCCGGCGTCTCGTACTGCACCAGCAGGTGGCGCACGTAGACGCTGACCATGTCGCCGGCGCCGAGCACGAACAGGGCGCCCAGGGCGACCGGGAACCGGCTGGTCGAGCCGAGCGTCAGCACCGCCAGGCCAAACAGCGCCACGCCGCCGAACATCCAGGCGCCGACGCGGCGGCGGATCGGGAAGAAGGCCAGGACGATCGAGCACAGCGCGGCGCCGGCGCCGGGCGCGGTGCGCAGCCAGCCCAGG
>DEKZ01000121.1 GCA_002354135.1 Massilia sp. UBA2709
GGCGCGGGCGATCCGCGCGCTGCCTGCGCTGGCGGCGGTGCCCCTGGTCGCCGTGACCGGCTGGGGCGCCGACGAGGACCGGCGGCGCTCGCGCGAAGCAGGCTTCGACGAGCACCTACTCAAGCCCGCGATGCCGGAGCAGGTGGCGGCAATCCTCGCGCGTACTGCGGCGCCGGGCGGCTGAGGCGAGCTCTATGGCGGCCCGGAAACAGCTGTTCCGCAGCCGTATATTTCCGGGTCTAATTGCGATATTTTTTTCATAATGTAGCCAAAAGATGTCACTCTTCGTCTAGACTCGCGACTTCACCACACTCATGCCATGACGATGTACGATCCCGCGAACGCGCCCAGCACGCCTCCCTCCGAACCTGACATCGTTCCGGGGAGCCTGGACTTCCCGGTGGTCGGCATCGGCGCGTCGGCCGGTGGACTGCCGGCGCTGGTGCAGCTGTTCGAGAACATGCCGGCGAACAACGACATGGCCTTCGTGGTCATCCTCCACCTGTCGCCCAAGCACCCGAGCTCGGCCGCGGAGATCCTGCAGCGCGCCACGCGCATGCCCGTCGTCCAGGTCACGTCGAAAGTACAGATCGAGCGCAACCACGTGTACGTGATCGCGCCGAACCAGCACATGTCGATGATGGACGGCCTGCTGCTGGTCGACCAGTTGGACCGCCCGCGCGGCAAGCACATCGCCATCGACATGTTCTTCCGCACGCTGGCCGAGGTGCACCGCGAGCGCGCGGTGGCGATTGTGCTGTCAGGCACCGGCGCCGACGGCGCCGTCGGCCTGACCCGTGTCAAGGAACAGGGCGGCGTCACGCTGGTCCAGGCCCCCCTGGATGCCGAGCACGACGGAATGCCGATGGCCGCGATGCGCACCGGCGCGGTCGACTTCGTCTTGCCCGTGGTCGAGATGCCGCAGAAGCTGGTGGAGCTGTGGAACAACGCGCGCACCATCCAGATGCCGCCTCCCGGCGACGGCGAGGCGCCGATCGCCCACGTCACCACCGACGAGGACACGGCCAGCGCCGAGGACGCGCTGCATGACATCATCTCGCGCCTGCTCAGCCATACCGGGCACGATTTCCGCCACTACAAGCGCGCTACCGTGCTGCGCCGCATCGAGCGGCGACTGCAGGTGCGCGGCGTGCAGTCGCTGCCCGCGTACCGTGACCTGCTCGAGTCCGATCCGACCGAGAACAAGCTGCTGCTCGACGACATGCTGATCGGCGTGACCAACTTCTTCCGCGACCGCGAAGCCTTCGAGGCGCTCGAGCGCGACATCCTGCCCGAGCTGTTCAAGGACAAGGGCCCGACCGACGAGGTGCGCGCCTGGGTCGCGGCCTGCGCCACCGGCGAGGAAGCCTATTCGATGGCGATGCTGATGGCCGACCAGGCCGCATTGATGGAGCATCCGCCGCAGTACCAGGTGTTCGCGTCCGACATCGACGACCGCGCGATCGACAGCGCGCGCGGGGGCAACTACCCGGCCTCGATCATCACCGACGTCGCGCCTTCGCGCCTGCGCCAGTACTTCAACAAGGAAGACGACCGCTACCGCATCCGCAAGTCGCTGCGCGACCGCATCCTGTTCGCCTCGCACAACCTGCTGCGCGATCCGCCGTTCTCGCGGCTCGACCTGATCTCCTGCCGCAACCTGCTGATCTACCTGAACCGCGATGTCCAGGTTCGCCTGCTGCAGACCTTCCACTTCGCGCTGAAACCGGGCGGCTACCTGTTCCTGGGCAGCTCGGAGTCGGCCGAGTCGGTGTCCGACTACTTCATCCCGGTCGACAAGAAGAACCGCATCTACCGCGCGCGCGGCGGCGGTCGCCCCTTGCACTATCAGGCGCCGACCGCGGCCGTGTTCGGCGCCCGCCTGCCGGAGGTGAGCCGCGTGAAGCTGGCCGGCAAGCGCCAGTTTTCCTACGCCGAACTGCACCAGCGCGCGCTGGCGCAGTATGCGCCGCCCTCGGCCGTCATCGACCGCGAAGGCAACATCGTGCACATGTCCGAGGAGGCCGGGCGCTTCCTGCGCATGGCCGGCGGCGAGCCCTCGCGCAGCCTGCTGGCGCTGGTCCTGCCCGAGCTGCGCCTGGAACTGCGCTCGGCGATGTACCAGGCCACGCAAAGCGAGACCAGCGTCGAATGCCGGCCGATCGAACTGGCCGGGCACAAGGACCTCGGCACGGTCGCGATGACGGTGCGCCCTTTCCGCGACGAGGAGGCCGAGACCGACTTCCTGCTGGTCGTGTTCGACCGCTACGAGCAGGCCCAGGAAAAGGCCTTGCCGCCGCGCCCGAACGGCAGCCACGACGTGGTGCTGGCCCAGCTCGAGGCCGAGCTGCAGCGCAAGCGCGAGCAGTTGCAGGAAACGATAGAGAGCGCCGAAATCTCGACCGAGGAGCTGCGCGCCTCGAACGAGGAGCTGCAGGCGATCAACGAGGAGCTGCGCTCGGCCACCGAGGAGCTGGAAACCAGCAAGGAAGAGCTGCAATCGGTCAACGAGGAGCTGGTCACCGTCAACTACGAACTGAAGGTGAAGGTCGAGGAGACCGGCAAGGCCAACGACGACCTGAACAACCTGATCGCCTCGACCGACATCGCCACCATCTTCGTCGACAGCGGCCTGCGCATCAAGCGCTTCACGCCGCGCGCGGCCGACCTGTTCTCGATCATCGCCTCGGACGTGGGCCGCTCGCTGCTCGACCTGACGCACAAGCTGGACTACGACCAGCTCGCCGGTGACGTCAGCGCCACCTTCGATACGCTGCGCCTGGTCGAGCGCGAGGTGCGCAGCAACGACGGACGCTGCTACATCGTGCGCCTGCTGCCCTACCGCACCAACGAAGACCGCATCGAAGGCGCAGTGATGACCTTCTTCGACATCACGGCGCGCCGCCAGGCCGAGGAGCAGGCGTGCGCCAGCGAGGCGCGCATGCGCATGGTGGCCGAGAGCGCCAACGACTACGCCATCATCACGATGGACGAGGAGGGCCGCGCCACCA
Source organism: Massilia sp. UBA2709 (assembly GCA_002354135.1). GTDB lineage: Bacteria > Pseudomonadota > Gammaproteobacteria > Burkholderiales > Burkholderiaceae_D > Telluria. The sequence continues at coordinate 3,012 of DEKZ01000121.1, forward strand.
GCTGGAACAAGGGGGCCGAACAACTGTTCGGCTATACCGAGCAGGAAATGCTGGGCCACACGCTCGACCCGTTGTTCGTGCCCGAGGACCGCGACGCCGGGGTGCCGCTTGATGAGTTGCGCCGCGCACGCACGGAAGGCCGCGCCGAGGACGAGCGCTGGCACCTGCGCAAGGACGGCAGCCGCTTCTTCTGCAGCGGCGTGACCACGCCGCTGGCCAACGGCGACCTGCAGGGCTACGCGAAGATCGCGCGCGACGTGACCTCGCGCGAGCGCCAGGAGCAGGCGCGCGAGCATGCCTCGATGGTGCGCGAACGGGCGGTGCGTTCCAATGCCGAAAACGCGGCGGCGCTGAAGGACGAGTTCCTGGCCGTCATGGCGCATGAGCTGCGCCATCCGCTGAACATGATCAACATTAACGTCGAGCTGCTGGCGCGCATGCCGGAACTGCGCCACTCGCCTACTTTTCTACGTGCCGCCTCGATCATCCGCAACTCGGTGATGAGCCAGGCCAAGATCATCGACGACCTGATGGACATGTCGCGCGTGCGCACCGGCAAGCTGTCGCTGACGATGGCGCCGGTGCTGCCCGAGATGGTGGTGCGCGGCATCGTCGAGGTGTTGCGCGCCGATCCGGCCGCGCAGGACATCGCCATCGAAGTGTCCGGCGAGGCTGAGGGCCTGTACGTGATGGCCGACGCCGTGCGCCTCGAGCAGGTCCTGATGAACCTGCTGAGCAATGCCCTGAAATTCACGCCCAAGGGCGGGCGCATCGAAGTGCATCTCGGGCGCGAGAACAACGGGGTGCGCATCGACGTGACCGACAGCGGCCAGGGCATCGCGCCGTCCTTCCTGCCGCACGTGTTCGACATGTACGGCCAGAGCGTGGCCGTGACCACGCGCACCAAGGGCGGACTGGGCATCGGCCTGGCGCTGGTGCGCGAGATCGTCGTCGTGCACGGCGGCCGGGTCGAAGCTTTTTCGGAAGGCATCGGCAAGGGAGCGCGCTTCAGCGTCTGGCTGCCCCTGCTCGACAGCAATGCCGCGCCCTTGCCCGGAGAGGGCGGCAGGGGCGAGGACAGCATGGCCGGGCTGCGCATCCTGGTGGTCGACGACATGGAAGAGATGCTGCTCGTCTTCAAGACGCTGCTCGAGACCAGCGGGGCGGTCGTGTTCGAGGCAACCAGCGCGCCCAAGGGACTGGAAATCCTGGAGCGCGAGCAGGTCGACCTGCTCATTTCGGACATCTCGATGCCGGAGATGGACGGCTACGAGTTCCTGCGCCGCGTGCGCAGCAACCCGAAGCTGGCCCACCTGCCGGCGATCGCCATCAGCGGCATGCGCCGCGACAGCGACATCGCCAATGCGCGCGCCGCCGGCTACTCGGCCCACCTCGGCAAGCCGGTGTCGGTGGAGCGCCTTGCCGCGATCGTGCACGACCTGCTGCCGCAGCGCGAGACGAGCGGGCAGGGTTGAGACAGGCCGGTCTTGCCCGGCGGCCGGCCGCCGAGTGTGACGGAAATCTTTACATTAAGTTCATGGATATTTAACAATAATCCCTTAAGTCATTGATTCTGCATATGCTACGGCCCGTGGTGCAGAACTTGCTTCCTCCTTTCACTCATACGAAAGGAGAGTCATGAGCAAAGCCAAGCACCATGTCGCCGCAGCCGCCGCCGTTCTTGCCTGCCTGTTCTCGGCCAGCGCCGGAGCCACCGTCATTGCCAGCAACACGCGCTACGGCCTCTTCGACGGCAGCGAAGGAACGCGCACGTTCAACGTCAGCCACCATGGCAGCATCCTCGACCTGAACCTCATCGTCACCCTGTCGAAATGCGACGACCCGCCGCTCGGCCCGCAGGGGAGCGCCTGCCGCGGCCAGGGCACGCCCTACGAGGACGAATTCTCGCTCGCGCTGGTGTCGCCGGACGGCACGACAGTCGACCTGGTGCGCGCCTACGACACCTATGCCGAAGGCGGCAGGGGTGCGGGTCGCGTACGCATGGTCTTCGACGACGAGGCGGAGCAGGACGCCGGGCCGCGCCTTGCCTCGGGAAGCTTCCGCCCGGCCGGCGCGCTGTCGGCCTTCGACGGCATGGACGTGTACGGGCGCTGGACCTTGTTGATCCAGGATTTCTTCCCGGGCGATCCGCTCGAGTTCTTCTCGGCGCGGCTGGATGTCGAGACCGACCCGCCGGCGCCGGTGCCGGAGCCGGCTTCGCTGGCGCTGCTCGGCCTGGGACTGCTGGGAATGCGCGCGCTGCGCAAGCGTCCTAGCGCGACACGATGAGCTTCACGCCCAGCGCGACGAAGACGGTGCCGGCGATGCGGTCGAGCCACTTGCCGGCGCCCGGCTTGCGGTTGAGCCAGGCGCCGATCGCGCCGGCAAAATAGCCGAGCAGGCCGAACAGGATCGCCGCCTGGACCGTGAAGGTCACGCCCAGGGCCAGCATCTGGCCGGGCACCTGGCCGTTGGCGGGAATCACGAACTGCGGCAGCAGGGACAGGAAGAACAGGACCACCTTCGGGTTGATCGCGTTCGCGACCAGGCCCTTGGTGAAGAGGCTGCGCAGCGACTGCGGCGCCGCGTTGCCGTCGGCGGCCTTGCTGCCGCCCTGGCTGCGCAGGGCGTTCCAGCCCAGCCAGACCAGGTAGAGCCCGCCGCCCACGCGCAGCGCCGTGAAGGCGAGCGGCGAGGCGGCGATCAGGGCGCTCACCCCGAGCACGGCCAGCAGGGTGTGGCTCAGGCAGCCGAGCGCGCACCCCAGGCCGAACACCATGCCCTGCCTGCGGCCCTTGGACATGCCCAGGCCCAGCACCATCAGGTTGTCGGGGCCGGGAGAGGCGGTGATCAGGACGGCGGCGAGCAGGAAGCCCAGGAATTGTTCGGGTGCGAGCATGGTGTTATTCGTATGAGGTGTCGAAAAATACGCCGGAGGGACGTAGGGTGGGCGGCTTCGCCGCCCACGCGTTCAACGAATGTGGGATTCGACGCGGCGCTTGCATTTTGCCGTCTGGATTCGATCGGCGCAATGCACGGCGAATGATCGGCGGATAGTTGAACGCGTGGGCGGGAAACCCGCCCACCCTACGTCCTTTCGTCAACCGTTATTGGTTGGCTTCGGCCACCCGCTTGGCGATGTGCGCCAGGGCCTCATCGACCTGGTCGATCAGGATCAGGCACAAATCGCCCTCGTTCAGGCGCGCCAGGGCGCGGTCGATTGCGACGAATTCGCCGTAGATCTCCTCGACATGGCTGGTGCGCGACGCGTCCTTCAGGCCCTGGCGCAGCAGCGCGACCACTTCGCCGTCGGCGCGGCCGCGCTGGCACTGGTCTTCGTACAGCAGCACTTCGTCGAAGGCGGCGCCGAGGATGGCGGTCTGCTGGGTGATGTCCTGGTCGCGGCGGTCGCCGGCGCCGCTGATCACCACCAGGCGGCGCCTGGCCGGCATGTTCTCCACCGCGCTCACGAGCGCCGCGATCGCGTCCGGGTTGTGGCCGTAGTCGGCGATCAGGGTCGCGCCCTTGTAATCGAAGACGTTGAAGCGGCCCGGCGCATTGTCGCTCTCGCCGACGAAGGTCTTCAGGCCGAGCGCGATCTTGTCCCAGGAAATGCCGACGCCCCAGGCCGCGGCCACGGAAGCCATCACGTTCTCGACCTGGAAGCCGACCACGCCGCCGCGGGTGATCGGCACCTCGGCCAGCGCAATGCGGTGCTCGAACCTGCCCTGGGCGCAGACCAGGTAGCCATCCTCCACGAAGACGGCGCGGCGCCCCTGCGCGCGGTGCATGGCCATCAGCGGGATGGTGCCGTCCTGGGCGAAGAAGGTGACGTCGCCGCGGGTGAACTCGGCCATGTCCGCGACGATCGGGTCGGCCGCGTTCAGCACCGCCACGCCGCCTTCGGCGACGTTCTGCACGATCACGCGCTTCAGGACAGCGAGATCTTCCAGCGTGGTGATGTAGTTCAGGCCGAGGTGGTCGCCGGCGCCGATGTTGGTCACCACCGCCACCTGGCAGCGGTCGAAAGCCAGGCCTTCGCGCAGCAGGCCGCCGCGCGCGGTCTCGAACACGGCGGCGTCCACGTCCGGGTGCAGCAGCACGTTGCGCGCGCTGCGCGGGCCGCTGCAGTCGCCGCTGTCGATGCGGCGGCCTTCGATGTAGACGCCGTCGGTGTTGGTCATGCCGGTGCGCAGGCCCGAGGTGCCGAGCATGTGGGCGATCAGGCGCACGGTGGTGGTCTTGCCGTTGGTGCCGGTGACGGCCACCACCGGGATGCGGCCGTCGTCGCCTTCCTCGAACAGCATGTCGACGATGGCTTCGCCGATCGCGCGCGGCTTGCCGAAGGAGGGCGCCAGGTGCATGCGCAGGCCCGGCGCGGCGTTCACTTCGACGATGCCGCCGTGCTGTTCCTCGATGGGCTTGAGGACGCTGTCGCAGACCAGGTCGACGCCGCAGATGTCCAGGCCGACCATGTGCGCCGCCGCGATCGCGCGCGCCGCCACTTCCGGATGCACGTCGTCGGTGACGTCGGTGGCGGTGCCGCCGGTCGACAGGTTGGCGTTGTTGCGCAGGACCACGCGCTGGCCTTTCGGCGGCACCGAGTCGGCATCCATGCCCTGCTTGGCCAGGCTGCCCAGGGCGATGTCGTCGAAGCGGATCTTGGTGAGCGAGGTCGAGTGGCCGCTGCCGCGGCGCGGGTCGAGGTTGACGGTGTCGACCAGCTGGCGCACGGTGTGCACGCCGTCGCCCACCACGCTCGGCGGGTCGCGGCGCGCGGCGGCCACCAGCTTGTCGCCGATGACCAGCAGGCGGTAGTCGTGGCCCGGCAGGTAGCGCTCGACCATGATGTCGTCGCGGAATTCGGACGCGGCGTTGAAGCCGGCGACGATCTGTTCGCGGGTCGTGATGTTGACCGTCACGCCCTTGCCCTGGTTGCCGTCCTTCGGCTTGATCACGACCGGCAGGCCGATCTCCTGGGCAGCGGCCCAGGCGTCATCGGGGTCGCTGACCGTGCGGCCGAGCGGCACCGGCACGCCGGCGGCGTCGAGCAGCTTCTTGGTCAGTTCCTTGTCCTGGGCGATGGTCTCGGCGATCGCGCCGGTGGCGTCGATCTCGGCTGCCTGGATGCGGCGCTGCTTGCTGCCCCAGCCGAACATGACCAGGCTGCCCTCGGTCAGGCGGCGGAAGGGAATGTTGCGGGCCACGGCGGCCTGCACGATGGAACCGGTCGACGGGCCGAGGCGCACGTCCTCGTCCAGGTCGCGCAACTGGGTAAGGGCGGCCTGCAGGTCGAAAGGCGCATCAATACGGGCGGCCTGGATCAGCTGCTGCGCCAGGTCCAGGGCCAGGCGGCCGACGTCTTCCTCGGAGTACTCGACCACCACCTGGTAGATGCCGGTCTCGACGGTTGCCGTGGTGCGCGAGAAGGTGACCGGGCAGCCGGCCTGGGCCTGCAGGTCGAGCGCCACGATCTCGAGCACGTGGGCCAGCGGGATGGTGTCGTCGTGGCCGAGCGGCTGCAGCTGGCCGAGCTGGGGGAAGCGGGCGCGCAGGCGCGTCTCGAAGCCTGGCAGGCTGCCGATCGATTCTTCCTCGGGCGTGCAGGCGACGATCGCCTCGACCGAGGTGTGGTGGCTCCAGAGGTTGGGGCCACGCAGGGCCCGTACGCGTGATACTTCCATAAACCTTCAATCCTTTTAGGGACAGCCGGCCCGTGCCCGGAGGCGGGCGGCGGCGGCGTCATGTTCTTCGGCTCCGGCGCACCGGGCCGTGTGTTCAATAAATCGTTTTCTTCGGCGTGGCGTCGAACGCGCGCAGGCCGCCGCAGATCAGGTCGTGCGGCAGGTCCAGCGCCCAGGCCGCGGCCACGGCCGCGAGGATGCTGGCCGGGTGCTTGACGGTGGCCGGCTTGATCTTGCCGAGGTCGAGCAGGGCGGTCTCCTGCGCGCCTTCGGCCAGCATGATGTGGTTGTCGCGCGCGAAGACGACGCGCTCGCCGGCGGTGCGGTGGGCCTGCATGGCGTCGTTGCGTTCGTCCATCGCGTAGAAGATCACGCGTCCGTCGGAGAGTTCAGCCAGCTTGACCACTTCCGGATCGGCAGCGTTCAGCACCGCCGCGCCTTCGGACAGGATGACGTCGACCTGGCTGCGCACGACGTTGGCCAGCGCTTCCTGGTCGTGGATGTGGAATTCCGCCACGTCGTCCAGCTTGCCCATGTCGGTCACCACGCCCACCGTGCAGCGGTCGTAGGGGAGGCCTTCGAGCAGGATGCTGCGCGCGTTCGATTCGAACACGGCCGCTTCCATGTTGCGGTTGATGAGCAGGCGCTCGCCCGCCGCGAAGCCGGTGCAGTCGCCTTTTTTCACCTCGCGCCCGTCGAGGTAGAGGCCCTCGCCGTTGGCCACGCCCGCGTGCTTGCCGGCGGCATTCAGGAGGCAGCCGAGCAGGCGCGCGATCAGGCTGGTGCCGAGCGTGCCGGTGACGCCCACCAGGGGGATGCGGCCGGTCTCGCCGTCCGCGAACAGGTGCTCGACGATGGCCTTGCCCACGTTGCGCGGCTCGCCGCTGGCCGGCTTGATGTGGGCCAGCAGGCCCGGGCTGGAATTGACTTCGATGATGGCGCCGCGCTGCTCCTGCAGCGGACGGGTGATGTCTTCGCAGACCAGGTCGATGCCGGCGATGTCCAGGCCGACCACGCGCGCGGCCAGGGCGGCGGCATGGGCCACGTCCGGATGCACGATGTCGGTCACGTCGTCGGCGACGTTGCCGTTCGGCTGGATCAGCACGCGCTGGCCGTCCTGCGGCACGGAATCGGGCGTGAGGTTCTGGCGCTGCAGGTCGAGCAGGATGACCGGGTCCTTCGGATCGACGCGGCCCAGCGGGAATTCCTCGCTGTCGCCACGGCGCGGATCGGTGTTGATCTGGCTGTCGCACAGCGCGCTCACGCTGGACTTGCCGTCACCAAGCACCCACAGGGCTTCGCCGCGCGCGGCGGCCACGACCTTCCTGCCGACCACGAGCAGGCGGTGCTCGTTGCCGGGAATGAAGCGCTCGACCAGCACCGCGCTGCTGTCGCCTTCCTTCGAGGCGATCGCATAGGCGGCGCGCACGTCGGCTTCCAGCATCAGGTTCAGGGTGACGCCGCGGCCATGGTTGCCGTCGACGGGTTTCACCACCACCGGCAAGCCGATGTCCTGGGCTTCTTCCCAGGCCTCGTCCGCGCTGCGCACGAGGGCGCCTTCCGGCACCGGCACGCCGCACGAGGCGAGCAGGCTCTTGGTCAGGTCCTTGTCGCTGGCGATGCCTTCGCCGATGGCGCTGGTGCGGTCGGTCTCGGCGGTCCAGATGCGGCGCTGGGCGGCGCCGTGGCCGAGCTGCACCAGGTTGCCTTCGGTCAGGCGGATCGAGGGAATGCGACGATCGGTGGCGGCATCGACGATGTTGGCGGTCGAGGGGCCCAGGCAGTAGCGGTCGACCAGTTCGGTCAGCTGCTTCACGGTGGCCGACAGGTCGAAGGCTTCGTCATTGATGGCGGCCATCATCAGGCGGTGGCCGGCTTCCAGGGCGGCGCGGCCGACGACGGCGTCGCGGGTGCGGAAGGCCATCTTGTAGACGCCGTGTTCGCCGGTCGAGCGGGTCTTGCCGAAGCCGGTCTTCATGCCGGCCATGTTCTGCAACTCCAGCACGATGTGCTCGAGGATGTGGCCGGCCCAGGTGCCGCCGTGCAGGCGCTCGATGAAGCCGCCGCGCTCGCCGACGCCGCAGCGGTGTTCGATCAGGCCCGGCAGCCAGCTGGTGAGGCGTTCGGTAAAGCCAGGCAGTTTGTTCGAGGGGAAGTCTTCCAGCTCGCCGATGTCGAGCCAGGCCTCGATCACCGGACGGTAGGTCCAGATGTTCGGGCCGCGCAGGTGGGTCACGCGGAGAAACTTGATGTCATTCTTCTTTGTCATGTATCGATGTCTTGCCGCCACGGTCCGCTCGTGCACCATGATGGCGTTGCCTATGTTTTTCTGCCTGTGCGTTACCGCACCCAAACGGGTCGATGCGGGTCGCTGCGGTACGCATGCTGTATACTTTTGCCGGCGCGAAGCTTACAGCGGCGCGCCGGATTCCGCCAATTCGCTGCCGTCGCCGGCTTCTCCGGCACTCGCAGCGACGTGCCAAGGTGTCAACCCCGGCAAAATAATTCCACCTTTCAAGTAAACCGCCGAGCCGGTCACCGCGTTACCCCTCTATTCAGGACTAGCCCGTCAAGGGCGGCATCACATAATGACAACTCAACAACTTGCTTCTCCGACCGCGCTGGCGCTCGCCGCCAGTTTCCTGCCTGAAGCCTGGCAGAATGAGGTGCGGAAACAGCTTGCACCAGGGGAAAACGTTTTAAACAGCGTGGAGGTTGACCTCGACGCGAAATTACGTTTCGTCAAAGGATTAATTGTCGTCACGACAAGTCGCCTGCTGGCGCGCGCGCCGGGCGAGACCGTCTGGCGCGACTGGCCTTACCAGCCTGGCCTGGAATTGCGCCACCACGACCACGCCGGGGTCGGCCACATCGAGCTGGTCGACCAGCGGGGCCTGCTGGCGTCCTGGCGCTTCACCCTGGGCCAGAACCTGCACGCGATCCGCGTGGTGGACGGCTTCAACGACCAGGTGAAAAGCGTCGCCACCGGCATTGCCGTACAGCCGCCCGAGCAGCACACCTGCCCGAGCTGCAAGGCGCCGCTCGAACCGGACCAGGAGGATTGCCCGATCTGCACCAAGGTGCTGCACACGCCGCCCTCGACCTGGACCCTGCTGCGCCTGTGGCGCTTCGCCAGGCCCTACAAGGGCCAGCTGATCCTGGGCTTCCTGCTGATGCTCGGCTCGACCGGCGCGCACATGATCCCGCCCTACCTGACCAAGCCGCTGATGGACAACGTGCTGATCCCGTACCAGAACGGCCAGACCATCGACACCTCGCTCGTCTATTTATATATGGGCGGCCTGTTCGCGGCGGCGCTGCTGGCCTGGGCGCTGGGCTGGGGCAAGACCTACGTGCTGGCGCTGGCTTCCGAGCGCATCAGCGCCGACCTGCGCTCGACCACCTACGAACACCTGCTGCGCCTGTCGCTGGAATACTTCGGCGGCAAGCGTACGGGCGACCTGATGTCGCGCATCGGCAGCGGCTCGGACCGGATCAGCGTGTTCCTGTCGCTGCACCTGCTCGACTTCCTGTCGGACGTCCTCCTGATCATCATGACCGGCGTGATCCTGTTCTCCATGAACCCCTGGCTGGCCCTGGTCACGCTGGTGCCGCTGCCTTTCATCGCCTGGATGATCCACGTCGTGCGCGACAGGCTGCGCACCGGCTTCGAGAAGATCGACCGCGTGTGGGGCGAAGTGACCAACGTGCTGGCCGATACCATCCCCGGCATCCGTGTCGTGAAGGCGTTTGCCCAGGAAAAGCGCGAAGCCGCGCGCTTCCGCGAGGCGAACAAGCACAACCTGGCCGTCAACGATAAATTGAACAAGGTCTGGTCGCTGTTCTCGCCGACCGTGTCGCTGCTGACCGAGATCGGCCTGCTGGTGATCTGGTGCTTCGGCATCTGGCAGGTCTCGCGCGGCGACATCACCGTCGGTACCCTGACGGCCTTCATCGCCTACAGCGGCCGCTTCTACGTGAAGCTCGATTCCATGAGCCGCATCGTCTCGGTGACCCAGAAGTCGGCCTCGGCCGCCAAGCGCATCTTCGACATCCTCGACCATGTGTCGAGCGTGCCGGACCCGGTCAACCCGATCAAGGTCGACAAGGTGCAGGGCAATATCGAGCTGCGCGAAGTCGGTTTCCGCTACGGCAACCGCGCCGTGAACCGCGGCATCTCGCTCAACATCCGGGCCGGCGAAATGGTCGGCCTGGTGGGCCATTCCGGCTCGGGCAAGAGCACCCTGGTCAACCTGATCTGCCGCTTCTACGACGTGGCCGAAGGCGCGATCCTGCTCGATGGCAAGGACATCCGCTCGTTTGCGGTCGCCGACTACCGCCGCAACATCGGCCTGGTGCTGCAGGAGCCTTTCCTGTTCTTCGGCACGATTGCCGAGAACATCGCCTACGGTAAACCGGACGCGACGCGCGAGGAAATCATCGCCGCCGCGCGCGCCGCCCACGCCCACGAATTCATCCTGCGCCTGCCGCAGGGCTACGACTCGATGGTGGGCGAACGCGGCCAGGGCCTGTCGGGCGGCGAGCGCCAGCGCATCTCGATCGCGCGCGCCCTGCTGATCGACCCGCCGATCCTGATCATGGACGAAGCAACCTCCTCGGTGGATTCGGAAACCGAGAAGGAAATCCAGAAGGCGCTCGACAACCTGGTGCAGGGCCGCACCACGATCGCCATCGCGCACCGCCTGTCCACGCTGCACCGCGCCGACCGCCTGGTCGTGCTCGACCGCGGCGTGGTGGTGGAAGAGGGCAGCCACGACGAGTTGATGGCGCGCGAAGGCGCCTACCACCGCCTCTACGAAGCGCAGGCGCGCAACGTGGACCAGGAAATGGACGACGGCAACAAGGACGACTAAGCAATGACTACTCCGTTTCAACTCAGCCGCAACAGCTTCGGCAAACTGGTCTTCACGAGCGCGGAAGGCGAAGAGGTCGTCGGCATCACGCCGGTGCGCGCCTTCCCGATCCAGGCGCCCACGCGCGGCATTTCGCTGGTGCGCGAAGGCGGCAAGGAAGTCGCCTGGATCGACGACCTGGCGGCCGTTCCCCAGCAGATCCGCGACCTCGTCACCGAGGAGCTCGAAGGCCGCGAATTCATTCCCGAGATCCTCACCATCAAGAGCGTGTCGAGCTTCGCCACGCCCTGCACCTGGTACGTGAAAACCGACCGCGGCGATACCGAGTTCGTGCTGAAGGTCGACGAGGACATCCGCCGCGTGGGCGACGCCTCGCTGCTGATCGCGGACAACCACGGCATCAACTTCCTGGTGCGGGACATGTTCAAGATCGACAAGGGCAGCCGCAAGATCCTGGACCGCTTCCTGTAAGCGCATCTGCATCCATGGAACCGCCGCCCGGCCAGCAGGCCGCGCGGCGGTTTTTTTCGAGGATTCCCTCCAATCGCATCGACCTTCGCTTGCCCGTCCCGTGGCACGCTGCTAATGTAGTTAACACGTTAACGATCTCGGGAGCCCGACATGACCGCCGAACCGATCCGCATTGCCACCGCCAAGGGTTTTGAGCTCGGCGCCCGGCTGTTTCGCGCGTCGCAGCCGCAAGGCCTGGTCCTGATCCATCCCGCCACCGCGGTGACCCAGGGTTACTACGAGGCCTTCGCCCGCTACCTCTGCGGCCTGGGCCTGCACGTGCTCACCTACGACTACCGCGGCACCGGCCAGTCGCGCCCGCACAGCCTGCGCGGCTTCGAGGTGACGATGTCGCAGTGGATGCTGGAAGACGTGGGCGCCGTGACGCGCTGGGCGCACGCGCGCTTTCCCGAGCTGCCGCTGCTGGCGGTCGGGCACAGCGTGGGCGGCCATGCGATCGGCCTGTCGTCCGAAACCCAACATCTGCACGCGGCGCTGCTGGTCGCGACGCACGCCGGCATCACGCGCACCATCCGCGGCCGCGCCGAGCGCCTGCGGGTGTGGTGCGTGATGCGCCTGCTCGCGCCGCTCCTGTGCGCGCTGTTCGGCTACATGCCGGGCCGGCGCATCGGCCTGGGCGAAGACCTGCCGCGCGGCGTGATGCTGGAGTGGAGCCGCTGGACCACGCTGCCCCGTTATTTCTTCGACGACCCGGCGCTGGATGCGGCAGGGCGGATGGCGCGGGTCGACATTCCGCTGCTGGCGCTCGGCTTCGATGACGATCCCTGGGCCAATCCGCGGGCGATGGACATCCTGCTGTCGGGCTACACCGGCGCGCCGCCCGCGCGCCGCCAGGTCAACGCGCGTGCGCTCGGCTTGCCGGGCATCGGCCACATGGGCTTTTTCCGGCGCCGCTGCGAAGCCGCGCTGTGGGGTGAGGCCGGGACCTGGCTGCTGGCCCGGACCGGCGCGGAGCACACGGCCGGAGGTCCAGCATGAAGCCAGGTGGCACGAAATCGGGCTATAGGCCGCCGCGTTTCGTTTTCCTGATCAACCGCGCCCAGAAGGCGATCGCACGCTGGATCGAGGGCCGCCCCGACGCCTGGGAAGGCATTACCGGCGCCCAGGCCGGGCTGCTGTTCGTGCTGGACGCGCGCGACGAGGCGGCCATCGGCGAGATCGCCCAGGCACTGGATGTGGCGCCGGCGGCCGTCACCAACCTGTCTAAGCGCATGCAGGCGGCCGGGCTGGTCGAGCGCGTCGGCGATGCTTTCGACGCGCGGATGACGCGCCTGCGCCTGACCGTGGCCGGCCGGCAGGCCTGCGTGCGCGCGAAGGGGGTGCTGGCCCAGCTCAACGCGCGCCTGACGGAAGGCTTCAGCGAGGACGAGCTGCAGGTGGTGGCGCGCTGGCTCGAGCACAGCGCGCGCGTGATGCAGGAGGACCCCGAACAGGACGCGAGCAGGGATCCGCAAGCCTGACGCGTTCCGCTTGAAGCGCGGCGCACGCTGGCTTATCCTGAACGCCAGCGTTGGCCGACGGGAGCGATCATGATCTTGCAAGGCGGATGTTATTGTGGCGCAGTGCGCTACGTGGTGGACGGCGACACCTTCAACAGCACCCTGTGCCATTGCAGCGATTGCCGGCGCATCGCCGGCGCGCCGGCGGTGGCCTGGTTCAGCACCGGCATGGATCATTTCCGTTTCTCGCAGGGCAATGCGGCGACCTTCCGTTCGAGCGAGCACATCCTGCGCAGCTTTTGCGGCACCTGCGGCACGACGCTCACCTTCCAGGACGACCGCTATCCCGACGAGATCGACGTCGCCACCGCCACCCTCGACGACGCGGCCGTCATGCCGCCCGGCGACCATACCTTCGTGCAATACCGCCTGCCGTGGATGCGCATGAGCGACGGCCTGCCCGCCTATCCGCGCACCCGTTCCGAAGGGCAGGGGTGAATCGCCGCCGGCGCCTGCGACCGGCTGGGTGAAGCGCAGCACATACGGGAGCGGGCGCCGGCGCTAGAGTCGCGGTAATGCTCACTGGCCAGGAGGCTCCATGGATTCGATCAACCAGCAACAGCCGGAAGTGAACCGCCGCGACCTCAGCGGGCTTGATGCCGTCGCGCGCATCCGCGAAACGGCGGATGCGGCCAAGACCTGTTTCTTCTGCACGGGCGGCAACATCGGCCCGAGCCGGGGCGTGCGCCCGATGAGCGTGCTGCAGGCGGACGAGGCCGGCAACCTGTGGTTCATGAGCGCCAGCGACAGCCACAAGAACCAGGAGCTTGCGGCCAACCCCGCCGTCATCTTGTTCTTCCAGGAGAGCAAGCACGCCGGCTTCCTCCAGCTCGACGGTATCGCGACGATCTCCCGGGACAAGGCGAAGATCAAGGAACTCTGGGATTTCACGCTGAAGACCTGGTTCACCGAAGGCGAGGACGATCCGCGCATCACCCTCATCAAGGTGACGCCGCGCGAAGGTTATTACTGGGATAACAAGCATGGCCAGGCGGTGGCCGGCGCCAAGATGCTGGTCGGCGCCGCGATCGGCAAGACCCTGGACGATTCGATCGAAGGCCGGCTCACGCTCTAACACCTGCCCGCGCCAATGGCGCCGGAATGAAAGAATATTTCATATTCAGTCACTTAATGAAATAATAATTCAGAGCAGGGCGCCAACGCCGGGCCGCGGCGGCGGTCTAACCGACGGGTAACCGGGAGCTGCCATGGCCATCGAACTTGACCACGTCATCGTGTCGTCGCGCGACCGCGTCGCGTCCGCCCGCCTGCTGGCCCACCTGCTCGGCGTGCCCTGGGAGGAGACCGCGTTTGGCGTCTTTTCGCCTGTCTACGTCAACGACGGCCTGACCCTCGACTTCATTCAGGTCGACGCGCAGGTCGACGCGCAGGTCGACGCGCAGGCCGACGCGCCGTTTCCCGTCGAGCATTTCTGCTTCCGCGTCAACGACGCCGAGTTCGACGCGATCCTTGGCCGCATCGAGGCGGCGGGCATCGCCTGGCGCAGCAAGGTCAGGGGGCCGGTCGACCGCAAGGTCGATACCGACTACGGTGGACGCGGGGTCTACTGGAATGAGCCGGACGGGCACCAGTGGGAAATGCTGACGGTCAGCTATGCGCGTAGGGTAATTTCTCCTTTGATATAGCGCAAACTGTTGCACGGTGACATACTCTTTACGTTGAGCATTTAACCATGATGGCTGCAGCACGCGCCGTCACCGCCTGGAGACCTGGATGACCTTTACCGAATCGATCGAGCAATGCTTCAAGAAATACGCCACCTTTGACGGGACTGCCTCGCGTTCCGAATACTGGTGGTTCGCCCTGTTTATCGTCCTCGTCAGCATGGGCCTCAACATGGTCAGCGACTCCCTGTCGGTGCTGTTCTCGCTGGGAACGATCGTGCCGAGCATCGCAGCGGCCACCCGCCGCCTGCACGACACCGACCGCAGCGGCTGGTGGCAGCTGATCTGGTTTGTTCCCATCGTCGGCTGGATCATCCTCATCGTGTTCCTGGCCCAGGAGTCGCGCCCCAACCGCTACGGCATCGTCAGCCGCGTCCCTGCCTGAGAGGCGATGCGATACTGGCCAGGCGTGCACGCGTTTTACGCCTAGCCAGTAGAATGGCCCCACTTTTGAACGGAAGGGGGCTTCATGAAACGAACGGCACTGATCGCGGGCGTCACCGGCATCGGCGGTAACCACCTCGCACGCGAACTGCTGGGCAGCGGCTGGGAGGTCGTCGGCCTGTCGCGCCGCGCGCCGAAGGACTTGCCGGGCGTGCGCCACGTCGCGGCCGACCTGATGGACCCGGCCACGCTCGGGGCCGCCCTGGCGGATGTCGCCCCGACCCACGTCTTCATCACCACCTGGATGCGCCAGGACACGGAAGCCGAGAACATCCGCGTCAACGCCGCCCTGGTGCGCAACCTGCTGGACGCGTTGGCGCCGCAACAAAGCGTGCGCCACGTGGCCCTGGTCACCGGCCTGAAGCACTACCTCGGCCCCTTCGAGGCCTATGCCAGCTCGGGCACGCTGCCCGACACGCCGCTGCGCGAAAGCCAGCCGCGCCTGCCGCTGGAGAATTTCTATTACGCCCAGGAAGACGAAGTCTATGCCGCCGCCGCGCGCGACCGCTTCACCTGGTCGATCCACCGTCCGCACACCATCATCGGCCTGGCCGTCGGCAACGCCATGAACCTGGGCACCACGCTGGCCGTCTACGCCAGCATCTGCAAGGAGACCGGCCGCCCGTTCCAGTTCCCCGGCTCGGAGGCGCAGTGGAAGGGCCTGTCCGACGTGACCGATGCGCGCATGCTGGCCAGGCAGCTGGCCTGGGCCGCCGACACCGACGCGGCGAAGAACGAAGCCTTCAACATCGTCAACGGCGACGTGTTCCGCTGGA
>DEKZ01000129.1:0-144 GCA_002354135.1 Massilia sp. UBA2709
GCGGCGCCTCAGCCATGACGGAGAGGCTGGTGGCGGCAAGGACTGCGCCGGCTATCAATTTCCACGGAAACAACAACACAGCTTTTCTACCCTTCATTCGATATCATGACCGGCGAATCAAGAATACCATGCGCATCAATCGTG
>DEKZ01000129.1:221-3826 GCA_002354135.1 Massilia sp. UBA2709
AGAGAACGTATCAAGCGTAACGGCCCCAAGCGCAGGAGTTAGCGCGGCGGCAAAGGCGGCGTTGCGCAAACACCTCAAAGCCCAGCGCGCCGCCCTCGACAGCGACGCCAAGGCGGAGCGCGACCGCCGCATCGGCGCGCAAGTGCTGGCCTGGTGGCGCCGCACCCGCCCGCCCCTGCTGGCCGTGTACTGGCCTTTGAGCGGCGAACCCGATTTGGGCGAGACCTACCGCGCCCTGGTCCAGGAAGGCGCCAAGTTGGCGCTGCCGGTGGTGCTCGAGCGCCACGCGGCGCTGGGCTTTGCCGCCTGGTCGCCGGGCGAAGCGATGGTGAGCGATCCGATGGGTGTGGCGGTGCCGGCCGTCCTGCGCACCGTCGAACGTCCGCCGGCCCTGCTGGTGCCTTGCCTGGGTTTCAACGAACACGGCTACCGGCTCGGCTACGGCGGCGGTTTCTACGACCGCACCCTGGCCGGCGGCGTGCGGCCGGCAACGCTGGGCATTGCCTACGCCTGCCAGGCCGCCGCTTTCGATGCCGACACGCACGACGTGCCGCTCGACCTCATCGTCACCGAGGAAACGACAGTGGAATAAAAAACATCCCGGCAACGCGCCTGCGCTGCCGGGATGTGGACTCTTGTTGCCGCCGCTGGCTTTTTGACTGCTTATTCGCCAGTCAGGCGTTTCCAGATGGCGGTGGTGGCCGCCGCCTGGTTCATGCTGTAGAAGTGCAGACCCGGCGCGCCGCCCGCCAGCAGGCGTTCGCACAGGCCGGTCACCACGTCCAGTCCGAAGGCCTTGATCGAGGCGCTGTCGTCGCCGAAGCTGGCCAGTTTCAGGCGCACCCAGCGTGGGATCTCGGCGCCGCACATGTCGGAAAAACGCATCAATTGCGTGTAGTTCGTGATCGGCATGATGCCGGCCACGATCGGCACCTCGATGCCCATCTTGCGCACGTTGTCGACGAACTGGAAATAGGCGTCGGCATTGTAGAAGTACTGGGTGATCGCGGCGTTCGCGCCCGCGTGGATCTTGCGCGCGAAGTTCTGCAGGTCGTCCTGGGGCGAACGGGCCTGCGGATGCATTTCCGGATAGGCCGCCACTTCGATGTGGAACCAGTCGCCGGTTTCCTGGCGGATGAACTCGACCAGTTCGTTGGCGTAGCGCAGCTCGCCGGCGCCGCCGTAACCGCTCGGCAAGTCGCCGCGCAAGGCGACCAGGCGGCGGATGCCATGCTGCTGGAACTGCTTGAGCAGCGCGCGGATCGATTCGCGCGTGGCGCCGATGCACGACAGGTGCGGTGCGGCCGGGTGGCCGTCGGCCATGATGTCGAGCACGGTGTCGAGCGTGCCCTGCTGGGTGGAGCCGCCGGCGCCGAAGGTCACCGAGAAATACGTCGGCTTCAGTTCAGCCAGCTGGCGGCGCGTGGCGCGCAGTTTTTCCGCGCCCTCGGGCGTCTTGGGCGGGAAGAACTCGATGCTGAAATTATGCGTTTCCATCGTCTTTCAGGAGCAAGGTAGAAAGCGCCCACGAAATCACGCTGTACAGGATTGCAGCCAGGAAGGCCGACCAGAATCCCGCCACCTCGAAGCCTTCCACCCAGTGCGACACCAGCCAGAACAGGAAGGCGTTGATCACCAGGATGAACAGCCCCATCGACAGCAGCGTGACAGGCAAGGTCAACAGGACCAGCACGGGGCGGATCAGGGTGTTGACCAGGCCCAGCACCAGCGCGGCGATCAGGGCGGTGCCGACATTGCTGACGGCGACGGAATGCATCAGGTAAGGCAGGGCCATCAGCGCGGCGGCGTTGATCAGCCAGGTCAGGAGCAGGCGCATGTTCAGCTTCTTTCGTGTGCGTTTCTTGTTGTTGGGTCGCGCGGACGGAGTCCGTTCACGCCAGGCTGCGCGTCTCTTGCGGCGAAACCGCCGCACGCAGCGGGAGCCGGCACGGACGCGGGACCCGTGCCGGCGGGCGCCGAGGCGCCCGCTTACCGCATATTAATAGCGGTAGTGGTCCGGCTTGTACGGGCCTTCCTTCTGCACCGAGATGTAGGCGGCCTGCTCGTCGGTCAGCGTGGTCAGCTGGGCGTTGAGCTTCTTCAGTTGCAGGCGGGCGACCTTCTCGTCCAGGTGCTTCGGCAGCGTGTAGACGCCGACCGGGTACTTGTCGGTGTTGGCGAACAGCTCGATCTGGGCGATGGTCTGGTTCGCGAACGACGAGCTCATCACGTACGACGGGTGACCGGTGCCGCAGCCCAGGTTCACCAGACGGCCTTCGGCCAGCAGGATGATGCGGCGGCCCGACGGGAAGATCACGTGGTCGACCTGGGGCTTGATGTTTTCCCACTCGTACTTCTTGAGCGCGGCGACTTCGATCTCGTTGTCGAAGTGGCCGATGTTGCAGACGATCGCCTGGTCCTTCATCTTGAGCATGTGCTCTTCGGTGATGACGTGGTAGTTGCCGGTGCAGGTAACAAAAATGTCGCCGTGTTCGGCGGCGTAGTCCATGGTCACGACGCGGTAGCCTTCCATCGCCGCCTGCAGTGCGCAGATCGGATCGATCTCGGTGACCCAGACTTGCGCCGACAGGGCGCGCATGGCCTGGGCCGAACCTTTACCCACGTCGCCGTAGCCGGCGATGACGGCGATCTTGCCTGCGACCATCACGTCGGTGGCGCGCTTGATGCCATCGACCAGCGACTCGCGGCAGCCGTACAGGTTGTCGAACTTCGACTTGGTGACCGAATCGTTGACGTTGATCGCCGGGAAGGCCAGCTTGCCTTCCTGGTGCATCTGGTACAGGCGGTGCACGCCGGTGGTGGTCTCTTCGGTCACGCCCTTAATGCACGGCAGGCGCTTCGAGTACCACTGCGGATCGCGGGCGAGGCGGCCCTTGATGGCGTTGAACAGGCAGATTTCTTCGTCCGAACCCGGATTGGCCAGCACCGAGATGTCCTTCTCGGCGCGGGTGCCCAGGTGCAGCAGCAGGGTCGCGTCACCGCCGTCGTCGAGGATCATGTTGGCGTGGTTGTCGCCCGGCCATTCGAAGATGCGGTGGGTGTATTCCCAGTATTCGTCCAGGGTTTCGCCCTTGACGGCGAACACCGGGGTGCCGACCGAAGCGATGGCGGCGGCGGCGTGGTCCTGGGTCGAGTAGATGTTGCACGATGCCCAGCGCACCTGCGCGCCGAGGGCTTCCAGCGTGCGGATCAGCACGGCGGTCTGGATGGTCATGTGCAGCGAGCCAGCGATGCGCGCGCCCTTCAGGGGCTGCGCCGCGGCGTATTCTTCGCGGATTGCCATCAGGCCCGGCATCTCGGTTTCGGCGATGCGGATTTCCTTCTCGCCCCAGGCGGCCAGGGAGATGTCGGCAATGTGGAAGTCTTGGGTTTCTTTCAGTACGGCGCTCATCACGCCCTCCTTTCAATAGAAAAAAGTAACGTGAGCGCGGTTGCTTGATATCCGAGCCTGGCGAAAAGGAATCTTTTCGTCGCAACGCTCCTCGGAACGGGGTAGTTTAGCACGACTAGGGCCGGGATTGGCCTCGGCGGCGGTGGATTTGCTGCACCTGCAACATTGGTTGGGGTTTCGTAGGGTGGACACC
>DEKZ01000129.1:3941-4317 GCA_002354135.1 Massilia sp. UBA2709
GGCGCGCAGCAGCGCGGCCTTGTCGGTGCGCTCCCAGGTGAACTCGGGCTCTTCGCGGCCGAAGTGGCCGTAGGCGGCGCTCTTCTGGTAGATCGGGCGCAGCAGGTCGAGCATCTGGACGATGCCTTTCGGGCGCAGGTCGAAGTGTTCCATCACCAGCTGGGCGATCTTCTCGTCCGGGATCACGCCGGTACCTTCGGTGTAGACGGTGATGTTGATCGGGCGTGCGACGCCGATTGCGTAGCTGACCTGCACCTGGCACTGGCGCGCCAGGCCGGCGGCGACGATGTTCTTGGCCACATAGCGCGCGGCGTAGGCGGCCGAGCGGTCGACTTTCGAGGGATCCTTGCCCGAGAACGCGCCGCCGCCGTGCGGG
>DEKZ01000128.1:0-373 GCA_002354135.1 Massilia sp. UBA2709
CTCGACCTGCTCGCGCGCTTCACGCGGAGCACGCGGCTCGCGCGGCGGACGCGGCTGGCGCGGCGCTTTTTCTTCGCGCTCGGCCTTGACGGTCTCGTCGACGCCGGCCTTGGCGGTGACGTCGCGCTCGTCGCGCTCGCGGCCGGTCTTGCCGTTGCGGCCGTTACGGTTGCGCTGGCCGCGGCCATTACGTTCGCCGCGTTCGGCGCTCGCAGGGGCTGCCGGCTTGGCCGGCTCGGCCGGGGCAGGAGCCGGAGCAACGGGTTCGGGTGCGCCGAAGAAGAAGCTGCGCAGCTTGGCGAAGAAACCGGCAGGGGCTGGCGTGACGGCCGGAGAAGCGGCGGCGACCGGCGGGTCGACCGGGTTTGCGGCC
>DEKZ01000128.1:405-10997 GCA_002354135.1 Massilia sp. UBA2709
ATCGGCGCCGGCTGGGCCGGGGTGATGCTCTTGACCACGGCTTCCTGGCGCGGCTTGGCTTCTTCCTTCTGGCGCTTGCTGTAGGCCATGTCGGTTTCGGCGGTCTCGGCCAGCGAGTAGCTGGCGGATGCGTCTTCCAGGCGCGGGTCGTCGTGCTTGATGCGCTCGAGCTTGTAGTGCGGGGTGTCGAGGTGCTTGTTCGGCACCAGGATCACGCTGATGCGGTGGCGCGCCTCGATCTTCATGACCTCGCCACGCTTCTCGTTCAGCAGGAATGCCGCGACGTCGACCGGCACCTGGACGTGGATGGTGGCCGAGTTTTCCTTCATCGCCTCTTCCTGGATGATGCGCAGCACCTGCAGGGCGGACGATTCGGTATCGCGGATGTGGCCGGTGCCCGAGCAGCGCGGGCAGGTCACGTGGGAGCCTTCGGACAGCGACGGACGCAGGCGCTGGCGCGACAGTTCCATCAGGCCGAAACGGGAAATCTTGCCCATCTGAACGCGTGCACGGTCGTGGTGCAGCGCGTCCTTCAGGCGCTGTTCGACTTCGCGCTGGTTCTTGGCCACTTCCATGTCGATGAAGTCGATCACGATCAGGCCGCCCAGGTCGNNGCGCAGGCGCAGCTGGCGGGCCACTTCGTCGGCCGCTTCGCAGTTGGTGTTGAAGGCGGTGGTCTCGATGTCCGAGCCGCGCGTGGCGCGCGCCGAGTTGACGTCGATGGACACCAGGGCTTCGGTGTGGTCGATGACGATCGCGCCGCCCGACGGCAGCGGCACGGTGCGCGCGTAGGCGGTCTCGATCTGGTGTTCGATCTGGAAACGCGAGAACAGCGGCACGTCGTCGCTGTAGCGCTTCACGCGGTGCGCCATGTCGGGCATCACGTGGCTCATGAATTGCTGGGCCTGCTCGAAGATCTCGTCGGTGTCGATCAGGACTTCGCCGATGTCAGGCTGGAAATAATCGCGGATGGCGCGAATGACGAGCGAGCTTTCCTGGTAGATCAGGAAGGGGCCGGCGGCCGACTTGCCGGCGCCTTCGATGGCGCGCCACAGCTGCATCAGGTAGTTCAGGTCCCACTGCAGTTCTTCGACGGTGCGGCCGATGCCGGCGGTACGGGCAATCACCGACATGCCTTGCGGCAGGTCCAGCTTGTCCATCGTCTCGCGCAGTTCCTGGCGCTCTTCGCCTTCGACACGGCGCGATACGCCGCCGCCGCGCGGATTGTTCGGCATCAACACCAGGTAGCGGCCCGCCAGCGAGATGAACGAGGTCAGGGCTGCGCCCTTGTTGCCGCGTTCCTCTTTCTCGACCTGGACCATGATTTCCTGGCCTTCGCGCAGGGCTTCCTTGATCGTGCAGTTACGCACGTCGACGCCATCGCGGAAATAAGAGCGGGCAACTTCTTTGAAGGGGAGGAAACCGTGGCGGTCTTCGCCGTAGCTGACGAAGCAAGCTTCGAGGGAGGGTTCGATGCGGGTGATGACACCCTTGTAGATATTGGACTTGCGCTGTTCGCGTCCGGCCGTTTCGATATCGATGTCGATCAGTTTCTGGCCATCGACGATCGCTACGCGCAGCTCCTCTTGCTGCGTAGCGTTAAACAACATACGTTTCATTTTTATTGACTCCGCGACCCGTGGGCCGTTCCGTGCCGCCTTGCCAGGGCGGCGAAAGTACAGGGACGTACGCGGGAGGGGAGAGCTGGAGGGGGGTATGCCCGGGTGTGGGGGCCGGCGAAGCAAAGGCTGCGCTGCCGCCACAGGGCGCGAATGGGGTCGATCGTCATGCCGAGGGCACGCCGCAACTGTAGCTGCCCTCGGCCGCTCATCCCGAGCGGCGCAACAGGGTCAACCAGGCGGTGCGCGCAACAACCAGCCAAACCTTAGCCAGCGAACAAACCAAGACTTCGATCTATCGGCGAAGAGGGCGTCGATCAACCTGCTGCGCGTCGGCTTGTCGGCCATCACCTTGTGGGGGCTACCGACAATCCTTCCGCTCGCGACGGTTTCTCGAGGTCCTTTGAAATCAGCCTTTACTCTCAAGCCTTACGGATGAGGCTTACATCGGGTCGGGCGAAACGACAAGCGTTATCGACACCATCAACCGGCGAGCCCGCAAAGGCAAGCTTGCCGGTACTTATCCTTACAGTTCCAAACAATCCAATCCGGCACTCCTGCGCGCTACCCGATTGCAACTGCGGTGCAACCCTGATCCACGCAGGAATGTGCGTACACGTTTTTTCCATCGATTTTGCATGCCAGCGGGGCCGATGGAACGCGCCCCTGTGTAAAATATCGTTTTAATTCTTACACCTGCAGAGGTTTGACCGCCGCCTGTCGATTATATATTCAAAATGAAGGACTTAGAGAGAATTTCTGGGAAGACAGGCCAAATGAAGATGCAAAACGATGTTGTTCCCCCTTCATCACAGGCATTGGCAGCACAGTTCGTCACCATTACCGAGGAGGAAGCCGGCCAGCGCATCGATAACTACTTGTTGCGCGTGTGCAAGGGTGTTCCGAAAAGCCATATTTACCGCATCCTGCGCTCGGGCGAAGTGCGGGTCAACAAGGGCCGCATCGACCAGTTGTACCGGCTGGAGCAGGGCGACCTGGTGCGCATCCCACCGATCCGCATTGCTGAAAAAGCAAGTAATGCGACCGTTCCCGGCGCCGAATTCACGATCGTCCACGAGGACAACCACCTGCTCGTGATCGACAAGCCGGCCGGGGTGGCCGTGCACGGCGGCTCGGGTGTGTCGTATGGCGTCATCGAACAGTTGCGCGCGGCGCGGCCGGATGCGAAGTTCCTGGAACTGGTGCACCGGCTCGACCGCGAGACCTCGGGTTTGTTGCTGCTGGCTAAAAAACGCTCGGCACTGACCAACCTGCACGACCAGATGCGTGAAGGCCACACCGACAAGCGCTACCTGACTGCCGTCGCCGGCAACTGGGTCAACAAGCGCCAGCACGTGAAATTGCCGCTGCATAAATACACGACCCCGGATGGCGAACGCCGCGTCGTGGTGCAGGCCGGCGGCATGGAGTCGCATACCGTGTTCAGCCTGCTGCGCAAGTGGGAAGATTTTGCCTTGCTGGAAGCCGAGCTGAAGACCGGGCGTACCCACCAGATCCGCGTTCATCTGGCATCGTCGGGCTTCCCCATCCTTGGTGACGAGAAGTACGGCGATTTTGCATTGAACAAGCAGCTGCAGAAAGCCACGGAAAAACGCGGCGCGCTGCGCCGGATGTTCCTGCACGCTTATAAAATCACCTTTACCCACCCGGATACCGGCGCGAAGATGACCTTGCAGGCGCCCTTGCCAGCAGAGTGCGACCGTTTCTTGGTAAGCTTGGGGCAGCCGGTGGGTTGATGAATGGTAGGCATAGGGCAGCGGTAATGGATGAACGTACGCCGATATGAACGACGACGGCACGATGCATATAACAGGAGCCGGCTCGGGCCGGAAGAAATGCCAAGAAAGCAATTTGATCTGATCGTGTTCGACTGGGACGGCACGCTGATGGACAGCACGGCGGCCATCGTCAAGTGCATCCAGGCGGCGGCGCGCGACGTCGGCCTCCCGGTGCCGAGCGACGAGGCGGCTTCGCACGTCATCGGCCTGGCCCTGCCCGAAGCCATGCAGGCAGCGGTGCCCGACATGGAGCCGGCGCTCTATCCGCGCATGGTCGAGCGTTATCGCTACCATTTCCTCACGAAGGACCACGAACTGGTGCTGTTCAAGGGCGTTCGCGAGATGTTGGCCGAACTTTCCCAGCAGGGCTATTTCCTGGCAGTGGCCACCGGCAAGAGCCGGGTCGGTCTGAACCGGGCCCTGAACGCGGCCGGGCTGCTGTCCATGTTCGATGCCACCCGGTGCGCCGACGAGACGTTCTCCAAGCCGCACCCGGCCATGCTGCAGGAGCTGACGCGCGAACTCGGCCAGGACATGCGCCGCACGGTGATGATCGGCGACACCACGCACGACCTGCTGATGGCCCGCAATGCCGGCGCGGCCGGGATTGCAGTCGAGTACGGCGCCCATCCGGTGGACCAGTTGCAGGCCTGCCACCCCGTGTTCTCCGCGAAAACCGCGGTCGAGCTGCACGCCTGGCTGGTCGACAACGCATAATGGCCGACGTCTACGTGTGCGATTCCAGCGCCCTGGTCGACGGCGGCGCGGGCGTGCGCTTTCCGGTGCTGGCCTTCGGCGATCCGGCGACGGGCTTCGCGGTGCGCTTCGGCGGCAGGGTCTATGCCTACCTGAACCGCTGCGCCCATGTCCCGACCGAGCTGGACTGGGTAAAAGGCCAGTTCTTCGAGTCGGGCGGCGAGTACCTGATGTGCGCCACCCATGGCGCCGTGTACAGGCCCGAGACCGGGGTCTGCGCCGGCGGGCCCTGCCGGGGAGCGCGGCTGCGTGCGATCGCGGTGCGCGAAGTCGACGGGCAGGTGCTCTGGCAGCCGGACGAGCGGATCCAGTCCCCGGCCTGAGCCGCGCGGCAAGCAACGAGTCAACAGGGCGGCAACCATTTAACTTCATTACTGCTTATGAGCGACAACATCAGGAACGATGGCGAAAGCCGGTTCGCAGCCAACCCGACCGCCGGCAACTGGGAACGCGAGACCCTCGAGACGCTGGTTTTCGCCACCATCAAGGAACGTCGCGCGGCGCGCCGCTGGAGCATCTTTTTCCGGCTGGCCTTCTTGCTCGTGCTGATCGCCGGACTGTGGACCTATCTCGGCCTGAGCTTCGGCAGCGACGACGAGAACCTCGGTCGCCACACGGCCCTCATCGAAATTAACGGCGAGATCGAAGCCGAAGGCAGCGGATCGGCCGATAATGTCATCCCTTCGCTGAACAAGGCTTTCTCCGACGCGGGCTCGGCGGCGGTGGTGATGCGCATCGACAGCCCCGGCGGCAGCCCGGTGCAGGCCGGCATCATCGTCGACGAGATCCGGCGCCTGAAGAAGGGCTATCCGGACAAACCCCTGTACGTGGTGGTCGACGAGATCTGCGCCTCGGGCGGCTATTACATTGCCGCCGCAGCCGACAAGATCTATGTAAACAAGGCTAGCATCGTCGGCTCGGTCGGCGTGCTCATGGACAGCTTCGGCTTCACCGGCACCATGGAAAAGCTGGGCGTCGAGCGGCGCCTGATGACGGCCGGCGCCAACAAGGGTTTCCTCGATCCGTTCAGCCCGCAGTCGGAAAAGCACCGCGCCCACGCCCAGGAAATGCTCAACGAAATCCACCAGCAATTCATTTCGGTGGTGCGCGCCGGTCGCGGTGCGCGCCTGAAGGAAACGCCGGAAACCTTCTCCGGCCTGTACTGGACCGGCGCCAAGGCCGTGGAAATGGGTCTGGCGGACGGCTTCGGCACCGTCGACACGGTCGCGCGCGACATCGTCAAGGCCGAGGACATCGTCGACTACACCGCCCACGAAGGCCTGCCGGAGCGGGTGCTGAAGAAGTTCGGCGCGGCGGTGGGCGACGGCGCGGTGAAGGCCATGTCGCACACGGTGTTGCCGAAATTAAAATGAGCTGAACTGATGTTGCTCAATATGTCCCTTGAAAGTTCCGCGAAGTGTCCTATAGTGACTTTCGTAGTTCTTTCAGGGGAGGGCGACCAACAACAAGTGCCAACCTGTTCGCAATTGTTCATTCGTTGACGCTAAAACGCCGCATGCGTGCGGTTTTCGAGAGAATTCAATTCCTCACTCTACCCGGCCCTTCCCGGGAAGTGAAAACGACGGCGCAAGCCGTCGTTTTCTTTTACAGCCACAAAACGTACGTCAGGCGGGGGTGTCGGACTCGGCCGGATGTGCCAGGGCGGCGCCGTCGTCATGCTGGACGAAGCCGCCGCGCTCGAGCCAGGCCTGGAAGTCGCGTTGTGCGCGGGCATACCAGGCGGCGCGCAGCGGCGCGTGGCCGGCGCCGTGCAAATGCGGGACGTTGCCGCCGCTGGTCCAGCGCGCCAGCGCGAGCCGGGTCGGGAACAGCGCGGTATGCGAACGCGCCAGCGACAGGCGTGCGGCTCGGACCGAAGCTGGGGCGACTGCGGGCACGGCGTCCCCTGTGGGGTTCACTGGTTGCATCTCGTAATCCTCTTATTGATCTTAAATAATTCCTACTGCATCTCTCATCAATTCCTGTAGATGAAGTAGGCCGATTCCTAATGAAGTTGAAGTCTATCAATGGATCGCTCGCTACGATTGATCTATCTCAAACGGGCGCATCATCTCTATCCCAGCGGTAACATCCTGCGGCCTTTGCCGCCCTTGGGCCTTCTGTTAAAGTCTCGCCCATGAGTAAATTATCCCTGGACCGCATCCTGCAATCGCAGGGTTTCGGTACCCGCAAGTACTGCCGCGCCCTGATCGAGGACGGCGACGTCGCCGTCAACGGCGTGATCGAAGACAACTACAAGACCACGGTCGACACGGACGGCCTGGTGCTGACCGTGTTCGACGAGGAATGGGTCTACCGCGAACACGTCTATATTGCGCTGTACAAACCGGCCAATTTCGAATGCTCGCGCAAACCCAGCCACCACCCGGGCGTGCTGACCCTGCTGCCGGAGCAGTTCGGCTGGCGCGAAGTGCAGCCGGTCGGCCGCCTCGACCACGACACCACCGGGCTGCTCCTGATGTCCGACGACGGCCCCTTCATCCACGCCCAGTCGTCGCCGAAGCGCCACGTGCCGAAGATCTACCAGGCAACCACGGCCGACCCTGTCACCCCGGAACTGGTCGAGCAGATACTCGGCGGCGTCCAACTGCACGACGAACCGGCTCCCCTGCGCGCCGTGTCCTGCGTGCAGCGCGGCGAACACCAGCTCGAGATCGTCCTCGAGCAGGGCAAATACCACCAGGTCAAGCGCATGCTGGCCGCCGCCGGCAACCACTGCAGCGCGCTGCACCGTTCGGCGATCGGCGCTCTGACGCTGGAGTCGCTGGGCCTCAAGGAAGGGGAGTGGTGCTTCCTGGAGCAGGCCCAGCTTGATTTGCTGGTGCCGGCCTGACCGGCTTCGCTTGAGGTTGCGTCATGCCGCCGGCGCTTGGACGCGTGGGCGGCGTTCAGGCCGCGTTTGCTTTTACGTTCGGGTCGAGCCGCCCACCCTACGGGTCTACTCCACCTACAGCAGCTCCCGTAGGGTGGGCACCCCGTGCCCACGCGAACGCATGAGCCGCGTTGACGCTCTTCGAGCCGCACACTCCGCGCAGCGTTAGCGTATGAAAGGGAGTCGCGTTAGCGCATCGTTCCGCGTGGGCACGGCGTGCCCACCCTACGGGAGCTGGCCGGGCACGATCGTATGACCGTCGCCATCGCCACCACGCTGCAGCATTCCACGTCGCGTCACCCCTTCTGTCCACAAGCGTGCGACAAAAAAGCTGATCTTCTTACAAAATTGTATTGACTCGCGTCAGATCGTGGTCGGCGCGGTCGTGCACGGCCGGCTGCGATGATGCATTTTCGCAACCGATAATTGTGCTCCAGATGCCGCTCCCACATAGAACCCTCCTGATCACGCTTCCCCTGGTCTGCGCCGCCGGCGCCAGTGCGCAAGAAGCTCCGAAAGTCCTCGCCGACTGCGCCAATATCCAGGACAACACCGTCCGCCTGGCCTGTTTCGACAAGCTCGCGGCGACGCCGGCGCCGCGCGTCGAGGCGGCGGTCGTCGTCAATCCGGCCGATGGCGCCCAGGCGGCGACCGTACCGGTGGTGACGGCCCAGCCGTCCGCCGAGAGCAGCGCCAAATACAGCCAGCTCGACCACTGGGAGCTCGACGGCCCTTACCGCCGCGGCGTGTTCAAGTTCCGTCCGCACCATGCGAGCTACCTGATCGCCACCCGGACCTACCGCCCGAACGACGCGCCCTATGTTCCCTACCGCGACCTGACCGACAACGACGCCGACCTGTCGAAAACCGAGCTGGCCTTCCAGCTGAGCTTCAAGATGAAGATGGTCGAGCAGGCCTTCGGCAAGCCGGTCGACCTGTGGTTCGGCTATACCCAGAACAGCTTCTGGCAGGCCGCCAACAGCAAGGCCTCCAGTCCTTTCCGTGAAACCAACTACCAGCCCGAAGTGATGGCGACCACGCCGCTCGGCGTCAAGCTCGGCGGGGTCGACCTGCGCTTCGCCGGCCTCGGTTTCGTGCACCATTCGAACGGCCAGTCGGGCACGCTCTCACGCAGCTGGAACCGCGTCTATGCCCAGCTCGGCGTCGAGAAGGATGGCTTCTCGGCCACCGCCCGGGTCTGGAAGCGCCTGAACGAAAGCGCGAGCGAAGACGACAATCCCGATATCGTCGACTACATGGGGCACGGCGACCTGGCCCTGGCCTATCGCCGCGAAGGGAATATCTACTCGTCCACGCTGCGCTACAACTTCCACACCGACAAGGGTGCGATCCTGGCCAGCTGGGCCTTCCCGCTGGCCGGCAACCTGAAGGGCTATGCCCAGGCCTTCGCCGGCTATGGCCAGAGCCTGATCGACTATAACTACTTCCAGCGCTCGATCGGCCTGGGCCTGCTCGGCACCTTCTGAGGCTGGGAGGAAAGGGTGCTCTACAATAGCGCACCGTTATTTCCCTGACAGCCAATGAAACTTGCGACCATCCACGACGGCAGCCGCGACGGCCAGCTGGCCGTCGTGTCGCGCGACCTGAAAATCGCGCACATGGCCGACGCCATCTGCCCGACCCTGCAGGCGGCGCTCGACGACTGGGCCTTCATCGCGCCCCAGCTCGACGATCTCTATACCCAGCTCAACGGCGGCCAGGCGCGCCGCGCCTTCGACTTCGACCCGAAGCGCTGCATGGCGCCGCTGCCGCGCGCCTATCAGTGGGCCGACGGCTCGGCTTACCTGAATCATGTGGAACTGGTACGGCGCGCGCGCAATGCCGAGATGCCGGAATCCTTCCGCGAGGACCCGCTGATGTACCAGGGCGGCAGCGACGATTTCCTCGGCCCGCACGACGACATCGTGCTGGCGCATGAAGAGTGGGGCATCGACTTCGAGGCCGAGGTGGCGGTGATCACCGACGATGTGCCGATGGGCGCGACGCCGGACCAGGCCCACGGGAAAATCCGCCTGCTCATGCTGGCCAACGACGTTTCGCTGCGCAACCTGATCCCGGCCGAGCTGGCCAAGGGCTTCGGTTTCCTGCAATCCAAGCCGGCGACGAGCTTTTCGCCGGTGGCGGTGACGCCCGATGAACTGGGCGACGCCTGGTGCGGCGGCAAGGTGCACCTGCCGCTGCGCTCGACCTGGAACGGCCACCTGGTCGGCCAGCCCGATGCCGGTGTCGACATGGCCTTCAATTTCCCGCAACTCATCGCCCACCTGTGCAAGACCCGCAATGCGCGCGCGGGCAGCATCGTCGGCTCGGGCACGGTGTCGAACCGCGACGCCAGCCTCGGTTATTCCTGCATCGCCGAGCAGCGCTGTCTCGAGACCATCGCCGACGGCGCGCCGAGCACGCCTTTCATGCGCTTCGGCGATACGATCCGCATCGAGATGCTCGACGAGAAGGGCAAGTCCATCTTCGGCGCGATCGACCAAGCCGTGCGCAAGGCGTAGGGTGAAGCATCGACGAGGTGCCCCCGCCGGTAGTCGAGACGTAGGGTGGGGTCATTGATGCCGCTGGCATCGATGACGTACCCACCTTTGCAGCTCAGCGTTCCATGCTGCCCCAGAACTCCCCGCCTGCCTCATCCCCGCGCAGGTCGACCTCGACCGGCGGCGCCATCCGCCGCAGCGTGCGCGCCAGCCGCAGGCTGCCGTCAGGCGCATGCAGCCGGTACCAGAGCAGGGCGACGCCCGACAGGCGCAACTTCTGTCCCGTGAACAGGCTGTCGCGCACGATGCTCAGGCCTTCCAGGCGCAGGTCGACATCGAGCACGGACGCGCCCGCGGTGCGGTTGGCGTAGCCGAGGTAGCGCGCCGCGTTATACAGCGGACTGCGGTCCCCGGGTTCGCCGGCCTTGAGCGAGTCGATGAAGGCGTCGACCGCCTTTAGCGCCGCCCCGGCCGCACCCGCCACCGCGCCCAGCTCCTTCTTCTCCTCTCCCTTGGCGTTGTCGGCCAGCTTCTGCAGCAGGGCGATGCGGTTGGCATAGTCCGCGCGGTGATTGGCGAGCGCGCGCAGGCGGCCGAGCAGGCGTTCGTGCTGGGCGGTATCGAGTTCGCCCAAATAGCCGCCGCCGAGCCCGGCGATCTGCTGCGGGCAGGACTGGGCCAGCGCGCTCGCGAACAGGGCGCGCGCGCCCTCGCCATAGGCCAGGCCGGCGGCCGTGACGTCGCTCTTGAACAGGGAGGCGGTATCGAGCGAGGCGCGCAGCATGGCCGGCACCACCGTCAGCGCGGTCGACAGCGTGGCGAGCACGGCGCCCGGCGGCATATGGCTATCGATATACGACTGCAGTTCCTTGTTGCGCCGCGCCATGTCGTCGCCCATGCGCACCAGGGTGTCGTTGACGGTGCGCGCCGCCAGCACGCCCTGGCTGACCGCCGGGTCGTAGAGCACCACCTGCTCGCCGGCGGGCAGGGTGGTGCAGACCTCGGCGGCGAGCTGGCGCGCCAG